>NZ_CP003915.1:632068-948103 GCF_000521505.1 Advenella mimigardefordensis DPN7 | reverse complement strand
CTGTAATGATCAGCAAAGCTTTCCGAACGAATACGGGATTTGGCGCCGTCGGTTTGCACCGCGGCACTATGAAAGCCCGTTTTGATGCTGGCGCGTGTGGCATTCGGGTCCAGACTTTGTGGTTCGTATGCCGTTCGCCCCTTTTGCGGCTGCATTTGCATATGGCCGTCGCGCTGCGTATTCTGGAACGGACATTTAGGGGCATTAACCGGGATCTGGGCAAAATTGGATCCACCCAATCGTGATAATTGCGTATCCAGATAAGAAAACAGCCGTCCCTGTAATAACGGATCATCGGAAAAATCAATGCCAGGTACGATATTGGCAGGACAGAATGCCACCTGTTCGGTTTCGGCAAAAAAGTTATCCGGCCAGCGATTCAGCACCATCCGCCCGATGATGGTGAGTGGCACCAATTCTTCAGGAATCAGTTTGGTTGAATCCAGATGATCAAATGCGAATGTATCGGCCTGCTCCTGCGTAAACAACTGAACACCCAGTTCCCACTCGGGAAAGGTGCCGTTCTGAATCGCTTCAAAGAAATCGCGACGATGAAAATCGGGATCGGCCCCGGCCAGTTTAACGGCTTCATCCCACACCGTAGACTGCAGACCGATTTTGGGACGCCAGTGGAACTTGACGAAGGTGCTTTCACCATCCTTGTTCACCAGCCGGAAACTGTGAATACCGAAGCCTTCGATCATGCGCAATGAACGCGGAATGGCGCGATCACTCATGGCCCACATGACCATATGCATGGACTCGGGCATGAGTGAGATGAAATCCCAGAAGGTATCGTGTGCGCTGGCCGCTTGAGGAAAGCCGCGATCCGGTTCCATTTTCACCGCATGAATCAGATCCGGAAATTTCATGGCATCCTGAATAAAAAATACAGGGATGTTATTGCCGACCAGATCCCAGTTCCCTTCCTGCGTATAGAACTTCACGGCAAAGCCGCGCACATCGCGAGGCGTATCTACCGAGCCGCTGCCACCGGCTACGGTGGAGATGCGACAGAATACCGGCGTCTGTACATTCTTCTCGGTCAGAATGCGCGCGGTCGTATATTTGGACAGGGATTGGGTCAATTCAAAGTAGCCGTGTGCCCCCGTGCCGCGTGCATGAACAATGCGCTCTGGAATACGTTCGTGATCGAAATGCGTGATTTTTTCCCGGAGCACAAAGTCTTCCAGCAACGTCGGACCACGTGGGGTTGCGCGCAATGAATTCTGGTTGTCGCTGATCGCAATGCCCTGCTGAGTGGTCATAACCGGGTGTGTACCGCCCGCCTGCTGTTGTAGTTCTCCTGCATTGCCAACTTCATCTTTGGCCCTATTGGCGGGGCTTGATGCCGATTTTTTCGAACTTGCCTTCATTAGTGTCTCCTTGAAAGGACGTGAATAATGATCAGTTGAAACGAAAACGGATAACGGAAGAGATGACGCTTTTTGCTACAAGATAGAGAGGTAACGCGTCTCAGTATGACATACTTCCTAACGTCAGGAAGCAGGCACGATGCATGGGAAGGTGCCTTGACAGATATTAACGGTTGTCCATTCGTTGCCGTGCGCAACGACACTGTTCTATGCTACCCGACAGGTGCTGTTCTCTCAAAGCAGTTTTCTCAGAAATGCCAGAAAATCGTGATCATTGGCATAGGCGACATTCACTCTCAGGGCTGGTTTTTGACTGGTTTTTTTCTCCGGATAAAACAATGTTCCCGGTGCCAGGAAAATGCCCTCTTCGGCTGCCTGGCGAGCCACTTGAATATCATCCAAATCAGCCGGCAATTCGAGCCACATGTAATAGGTTCCCTCTGACTGATAAGGAACATGAAATCCCAATTCGGAGAAATTATTCAACGCCTGGGCTGCCGCCTGCTCGAGCATTGGCCTGAGTCGCCGTAAGTGCTTCAGATATTGTCCATTAGCGATCAAACTGTAAAGCCATCGCTCAAGATAATCTGAAGTCGTGACTACAGTAAGCATTTTTATATTACAAAGAGAATCAATCAAGGTCTGTCTGCCGGCCACATAGCCAACCCGAAAACTGGCCGACAGTGTCTTGGAAAAAGTGCCTATATACAATATACGATCCAACTGGTCCAGGCTAGCCATACGAGGCACACCGGGCGGCAGCAAGTCCGCAAACGCATCATTCTCGACGACCCTGAAATCATATTTTTCAGCCAGCTTGAGCACCTGATATTGTGTGGCCAGGGTTGCACTGCCACCGGTCGGATTGTGGCCCAGTGTTTGCGTAAAAAACAGCTTTGCACGATGTAGTCTGGCTTTGTCTTCCAGATCAGCTGTATCGGGGCCTGTGCCAGCGCGCTTAACGCCAATCATTCTGATTTTGTACAGCTTGAGTTTCGCAAACAAAGGATAGTACCCCGGGCTATCGACAAGGACCGTATCGCCCGGAGAAAGAAACTGTTTGATAATCAAGTCCATCGCATGGTTAGCACCGAAGGTGAGCAAAACCTGATCAGCCGATGCCTGAATAGATCTCTCTATGAGATTTTGCGCGATCGCTTCACGCAACGGTGCGAAACCCATGGGATGCCCGTAGCCATATTTACTATCATTCGGTATTTTGAGCCTCATATCAAAGTCGAACTGACTCATCCATGATGATGGAGGTCTGCCATCTCCAACACGGATACGATAGGTCTGATTCAATTGTTCCCGCAACAACGATATGGCATCGACTGCTTCAGCAATGTGCGTTGTACTGTTTCTGTTCTGCCTTTTACTTAAACTGCTGACGTAATAACCGGAGCCAGGTCGGGCCGTGATATGACCCAGGGAAACGAGTCGGTCATAGACATCGATCATGGTGTTCTTCGACACATTGAAATGCTCACGGGCAACGCGGATAGACATCAACTTCTGACCGCTTTTCAGGTTGCCATTCTGTATGGCAAGAAGCAAGTGCTCGACAATACTATTGATTTTACTCATTCTCGTTCCGTTATATGGTGCTTCGCACAATAACTGTACCCTTACACATACAGGTACAGTGTCCACACATTTCAAGTCAACCGTACCTTGTTTAATTTTCCATAACTTAGCATCATAGCGAACAGAAGAACAGACAAATATATATTTGAACCGTACCCAATACTGTACCTATATATCTCAAAAAATCAAGGAGACATAAATGAAAATCGTACGCCGCCATCTATTAAAAAAAATGGCCACGGGAACTGCCGCAAGTATCGGCGCCCTGGCTATGCCTGCTGTCGCACGTGCTCAGGAAATCGTGAAGTGGAAGATGCAATCGTTGTGGGACGGTGGCACCACACCACAAAAATTTGAAGAAATATTTGTCAAGCGTGTTGCAGAGCTGACTGACAACACATTCCAGATTCAACTTTACTCGGCGGGTCAGCTGGTTCCTGCAAACCAGGCGTTTGACGCCGTGCGCGGCGGCGCCTTTCAGATGATGAAGACATTCGACGGCTACGAAGCAGGAAAAATCCCCGCCCTGGCGTTTACCAGCACAGTTCCTTTCGGATTCCCCGAACCGGACCAGTACGAAGCCTGGTTCTACGAAAAAGGTGGACTGGACATGGCTCGCCAAGCCTATCAGCCCGCTGGATTATATTATGTCGCGCCCACGGTCTACGGGCCGGAACCGATACATTCACGTGTTCCGATCAAATCGCTCGCCGATCTGAAAAATAAAAAGGGGCGATTCGTCGGACTCGCCTCTACTGTCATGGGCGCGCTAGGAGTATCTGTCACAACGCTTGCAACAAACGAAGTCTATTCTGCGTTGGATAAAGGAGTGATTGATTTTGCCGACCGTGGCGATCTGACAGCCAATCTTGAAGCGGGCCTTGCAGAAGTAGCCAAATACATTGTCATGCCAGGCCCGCATCAGCCCACCACAGCAACAAGTTACGTCGCCAATCGCGGCGCATACGAGAAACTGTCTGCGTCGCATAAGGCGGCCCTGGCCACCGCAGCACGGGAGGTTTCCGGTGCCTTGCGGCAGCATATTCTGGTGGCCGACACCGTTGCACTGAAAGCCTTTCAGAGCAAGGGCGTAGAAGTGATTGCGCTGAGTGCGGATGAACTGGCACAAGGCCGGACGCAGGCGGTCAAGGCGTGGGAATCGGCAACCAGGAACAATCCTCTGGCAAAAAAAATGATGGACAGCCAAATCGCATTTATGAAAGACCTCGGACTACTGTCTTAAACATTTAACTGCCATAGACGCTACCCACAACATTGTTTCCTGGATTTTCCCATGCCTGCTTTCGTGTCCGTCTATATTGTGGGTGTTACCCGCATCAATAAGTTCTTTTTTAATATCGCATCATTGCTTATTTTCGTGATCGTATTTTCGATGTTATACGAAGTGGTCAGCAGATATGTATTTCATTCCCCTACCACATGGGGAATGGAACTGGCAACGCTGTTGTTCGGCCCCTACTTCCTGCTTGGCGGAGCCTATTTACTGCATATGCGAGGCCATGTGAGTCTGGATCTGCTGCAAAACAAACTGTCTGTGAAAAATCAGCGACTGCTTGATCTATTCAGTTTTCTGATCATTATTGTTTTCAGCATCATCATGTTTTCCTATTCATTCGCACCCGCGATTGAAGCATGGAATTATAAGGAAACATCGTTTTCTGCCTGGAACCCACCCGTATGGCCCGTCAAGTTTGCCATACCCATATCGGTCTTATTGCTGGGGCTTCAGAGTTTTGCAGAGATGCTGGCCGTTCTGTACAGCGCAAAGGATGAACAGCCATGAGCGCAAATATTATTTTGGTCATTATGTTTGCCGGCCTAACCTTATTCATGCTGACCGGCTTGCCTATTGCCTTCGTGCTTGGTGGTTTGTCACTCCTTATTACGGTAACCCTTTGGGATCCGAATGCAGTGGTAATCATGGTATTGCAGATTTTCGATACCATGCACTCCGAAGCGCTATTGGGCATCCCCTTATATATTTTCATGGCAGCGATTTTACAGCGCACCGGCGTGATTGAAGAGCTATACGGCGTTATGGAGATCTGGTTCGGGCGCTTACGGGGTGGCCTGGCCATTGGTACGGTTCTAATCTGCGTGCTCATGGCCGCAATGACAGGTGTCGTCGGCGCAGCGGTCACTGCAATGGGGCTTCTGGCCATGCCCGAAATGCTCAAGCGTGGATATGACCCAAAGCTGGTAACCGGCACGATATGTGCATCCGGCACCCTTGGCATTCTCATTCCGCCGTCAATTCTGACCATTGTCTATGCTGTCACTGCCCAGGTATCGATTGGGAAGATGCTCATTGCTGGCATCGTACCTGGTCTGATCCTCGCTTTTATTTATATTCTATATATTCTTTACATTGCGTATGCGCACCCTGATCGCATTCCCCAGTCCCAGCGTAAGCGTGTTCCCTTTGCCGCCAAGCTGCGCAGCATAAAGGGCATTATTTTCCCGGTTATCCTTGTCATATTAATATTGGGCTCAATATTTTTTGGTATCGCCACACCCACTGAAGCAGCTGCCGTTGGCGTAGCAGGTGCATTCATTATCGGCTTACTCAAGCGCAAACTCGACTTTTCCGGCATTCGTCATGCAACATTCGAAACAGCGAAAGCCACCACAATGATTCTGTGGATTACCATTGGTGCAAAAGCCTATGTTTCGGTTTTTACAGGCCTGGGCGGAGCCGACACACTCCTGAACCTGATTCGCGACATGCAGGTGCATCCTTACGTCATACTCGCGGCGATGATGCTCATTCTGATATTTCTGGGAACTGTCCTGGACGAAATCGGCATCATCCTGCTCACGGTGCCTGTCTTTTTGCCTATCGTCAAGCTGCTTGGATTTGACGAAATCTGGTTCGGCGTCCTGTATGCCATCACTATACAAACAGGTTATATCAGCCCTCCTTTTGGTTACACCCTGTTCTACATAAAGGGACCGTTACCTGCGCATTTGGGTATGGAAACGGTATACAAGGGCGTTCTACCCTTCATGCTGCTGCAAATGTGCGCCCTGATATTTTGTGCGGTCTTCCCTGATCTTGTTACCTGGCTCCCATCCTTGATGGACAAACGTTGATTTTTCATTTTTCAAACGGAACGAAACACCATGTCTGAACTCAGCTCTCGAATTGCCGGCTTCCACAAACTGGGAATACAAGGTCGCCTGGATATTCTGAAAGAACGATGCAATCTGGATCCCGGCGCACTCGAATCCATGCTTAACACGGGCAATTTACCCGCTGACATCGCTGATCATCTCATTGAAAATGTCATTACCACAATGAATATCCCGGTTGGCGTTGCCACGAATATGAAGATTGATGGTACCGATGTCCTGGTGCCAATGGCTACAGAAGAATCGTCGGTGGTGGCTGCGGTTTGTAATGCAGCCAGACAGTGTTATGAGAACGGCGGCTTCATCACATCCATGTCGGGCTCGCAGATGATTGCCCAGATTCAGTTGGTGAACATCACAAGCCCACAGTTCTGCAGAGTGACCATACTGGAACATAAAGCACAGATAAAAAAACTATGTGATGATTGCGACCCTATTCTGCTTTCATTGGGTGGTGGTCTGCAGGATATCGAAGTACGAGTGATTGACTCAAACAGCGGACCGATGGTCATTACACACCTGATCGTCGACACGCGTGATGCCATGGGAGCCAATGCGGTCAATACCATGGCGGAGAAACTGGCACCATTGATTGAACAGTGGACGGGTGGCAAAGTGTATCTGCGAATTCTTTCAAATCTGGCTGATAAACGGCTGGCCCGTGCGCGTGCGACATGGACGTGTGATGCTATCGGTGGAGAAGCGATTCGCGATGGCATTATGAGCGCCTATCATTTCGCAAAATCTGATCCTTACCGCGCTGCGACACATAATAAGGGCATAATGAATGGTGTATCGGCAGTCGTGCTGGCAACCGGCAATGACACACGCGCCGTAGAGGCAGGAGCGCACGCTTATGCCGCACGTGATGGCCACTACGGCAGCCTGACTCACTGGGAAGTCAACAAAAATGGCGATCTGGTCGGCAGCATAGAAATTCCCATGGCTGTAGGCCTGATCGGCGGAGCCACTAAACTGCACCCGACGGCGAAAACCAATCTGCAAATACTTGGCGTTAAGAGTGCCAATCAACTGGCCCGGATTATTGCAGCCACCGGATTGGCACAAAATTTTGCTGCGCTAAAAGCGCTGGCAACGACGGGCATCCAAAAGGGGCATATGGCGCTACATGCTCAAAATGTCGCCATGATGGCGGGAGCTGTCGGACAGCAGATCGATCAGGTGGCCAATGCCCTGATCGCTCAGGGCACCATACGAATCGACGTCGCGCAAAAAATACTGCAAGACCTGAAGCCAGATCAATAGATCGTTGTCCCGGCGCGCTTCACCATGGCGCCAGGACAACGCCGATGGGCTTCTCAGCTACTGATTGACCACCTTCGTTGATAATTCATTGCCGTGATATTTTTTATAAATTTCGTTCAGTTTGCCATTCTTCAGGTTCTCAAGAATCCACTTGTCCAGCCAGGCCTTTAGCTCTGGATTGTTCTTGGGCAAAGCGATGCCCAGCATGAACTCATGCTGCACAAATTTTGTCTCAAAGGGATTGCTGGTCTGTTTCTTGTTTATTTCCGCAACGATCGGCCATTGAGAAGACACCGCCTGAACCTGCCCGGATACGCCCGCAGTCACCAGTGTCGCGTCATCTTCGAAACGGCGGATATTGGCGTCTTTGGCATTTTTGGTCACATCGGCATCATTCACTGTCGCCCGTGTAACTCCCAGGCGCAGGCCCTTAAGATCGGCGTAATCCTTAATTTGCACATCCTTGGGCGCTGCAACAATGGTCTGCAGTGAGGCATACGGTATCGTGAAGTCAACCACTTTGGCTCGCTCCGGCGTAATCGACAGACTCGATACCGTCAGATCTGCCTTACCGGTCTGAATACTGGGCACTCGCGCCGCATTGGTAATTTGCACCAGATCCAGCTTGACACCAAGATCTTTAGCCAATAATTTGGCGGTGTCTACATCTGAACCCTCAGGTTCCATATTGGCATTGGCATAGCTGAACATGGGTACGCCCATGGCCACCGCTACGCGGATCGTGCCATTTTTCTTGATGGTATCCAGTGCATCAGCATGGCTGGCCGTGCAAACCCCCATCAGGCTTAAACCAAGGCCGATCATTTTCACTGTCTGAATCAATTTCATTTGTCATCCTACCTTTTATAAATTGAGTGAGCTGCGACAAACGGCTATAAGCCGGTGCCAATAAAATCCTGCAGTTCGCGCGTTTGTGGATTGGTCAGGATCTCCGGTCCGCCGGTTTCCCATACCAGGCCCTGATACATATAAATAATCTTATCGGCCACTCTGCGTGCAAAAGACATTTCGTGCGTGACCAGTACCATGGTCATCCCGCCTTTGGCCAGGTCTTCAATCACGCGGAGCACTTCACCGGTCAATTGCGGGTCCAGCGCAGAGGTGACTTCATCAAAGAGCATGACTTTGGGTTCCATGGCCAGGGATCGGGCAATCGCCACCCGCTGCTGCTGGCCGCCCGATAGCTGTTCCGGATAGCTGTCCGCCTTTTCTGCCAGGCCCACTTTTTCCAGTACATACTGCGCCTTGCGGCTGCACTCGTCACGCGATAGCTTGCGCACATGCTTTAACGCAAGCATGATATTTTGCTGAACCGTCAGGTGCGGAAACAGGTTGTAGCTCTGGAACACAATGCCTACATCCTTGCGCAATTCCCGTAAATTGACCGTGCCGGTACCGAGCTCATGACCGCAGACCGAAATCGAACCACTATTGATGGTCTCCAGGTGATCCATGCAGCGCAAAGCCGTGCTTTTTCCCGATCCACTCTGGCCGATGATGGCCACCACCTGACCGCGTTCTATTTCAAACGACACGCCCCGCAGGACCTCATTTTCTCCGAACTTCTTGTGCACATCCCGTACATTAACGATTGCCGACATTCAGTTTTCTCTCCATGGCTCTGCTCCATAAGGACAAGGGATAACAAAGCACAAAATAAAAGATGCCCACCAGCACGAATACCAGAAATGGCTGGAACAGCGAGTTATTGATAATCTGCCCGGCGCGTGTCAGCTCCACGAATCCAACAACCGACGCCAGCGATGTCAGTTTGATAACCTGTACCAGATAGCCCACTGACGGTGGCAATGACATCCGTAATGCCTGAGGAATAATCACCAGAATCAGCGATTGCCAGCGCGACAAACCCAGACACTCCGAGGCTTCCCACTGCGTTTTCTCGATGGCCTGCACGCTGCCGCGCCAGATCTCACCCAGAAATGCACTTACATGGATCATCAGCGCAACGGCCGATGCAACCAGTGGCGCGACATTGATACCGAAAATACCCACGCCGAAATAAACGATAAAGAGCAGGACCAGCAAGGGAATGCCCTGAATAATCTGAATATAGACAGATGTAATGACCCGAATCGGCTTGTGAACCGACACGCGAGCCAGCATCACGGCAAACCCTGCTATCGATCCGAGCGCAAATGAAATAAGCGATAACACCAGTGTCCAGCCCACACCCTTGAGCAGATACAGCAACTGTACGGAAGAAAATGAGTCCATGCTTACCCCCTGATCGTCACGGCCGGCAGCTTGCGCCCCACCGCTTTACGCCGACGGGCGGCCACATTGCCCATCGAAGCCGAACGGCGCTGTGCCTGGGCAATTACCCGCTTGCGCCGGAACAGCACCTGCTCGGCCAGCCAGAAGAGCAGCCGCAGCACCACGGCCAGCAGCAAATAAAGGGCGGCGACCACAATATAGGATTCCAGTGAGAGGAAGGTTTCCGACTGCACATTATTGGCCACGGCGGTAAGCTCTTCGGTGGAGATCTGTGAGGTAATGGACGACATCAGCATCATCAGAATGAACTGACTCGTAATGGACGGGTACACTTTCTCGAAAGCCGGCAGCATAATGACGTGCCAGTAGATGCGTGGCCTGGACAGTCCAAGACATTCGGCTGCCTCAATCTGCCCTTTGGGAATGGCATCCATGCCGGCACGGATAATCTCTGAGGAATAGGCGCCGACATTGATAACCATGGCGATCACCGCGGCCACAGCCGCCGGCATCTGCCACCCAATGCTGGACAAGCCAAAATAGAAAATGAAAATCTGTACCAGAAATGGCGTATTACGGATCGTCTCAACGTAGATCGCACAAATACGGTTTACCCAGCGATACCGACTGCGACTGCCGATAGAACAAAAAATACCGATGGCCAGGCCGAACACCGTAGATGCCAGGGTCAATTCGAGCGTCAGCCACGCCCCATCAAGAAAGGTATGCCAGTAAGGAAGCAGACCCGCAAAATTAAAATCATACTGCACTTATATCTCCCATCCAGACTGGCCGGTTTTATATAGTTTTGCAGTCATTTGTGTTACTCGAAAGGCCCCAGGGCGGTGAATGTGCCCCCCTGGTAAACGGCTACGGGATCGTCGGCTGCGGGCATGGGCTGACGCTCTACCTGCTCGCGGAATATTTCAGATGTGTCCTGTGCCACGAAATCCAGTTTGCTCGCCAGGTGGTTGTCCCACCAGACATTTTCGTTATCAGACATGCCATACACAATCGTGTGCCCGACTGCCTCGGTGACCAGCGCGCAACGAATGAGCTCGGTCAAATCGCGGGCGCTGATCCAGGTGTGCATCATGCGCCGGTCTTTGGGAACCGGAAAACAGGATCCGATACGGATGCTGACCGTTTCAATGCCATAACGATCGAAATAAAAACTCGCCATTTCTTCGCCATAAGCCTTGGACAGACCGTAATAGCCATCGGGCCGGCGCGGCACGCTGGCGTCAATGGTCTCATCCTGACGGTAAAAACCGATGGCATGATTCGAGCTGGCAAAAACAACCCGTTTAACGCCATGGCGTCGTGCGCCCTCATAGATATGAAACACACCCTTGATATTGGCTTCCAGGATTTCTTCGAAGGATCGCTCCACTGATACCCCACCCATATGGATGATGGCATCGCACCCCTGCACCAACTGGTCTACAGACGCCTTTTGAGCGAGGTTACAAAGAATCAGCTCTTCACCGGGACCCGCTTGCGGATTGTCGGAAGGAGCAATGATGTCAGACAGCCTTAGTGTGTCTGCAAAAGGCTTCAGGGTTTGCCGCAACACTGTACCCAGTCCGCCGGCAGCACCGGTTAACAGTATGCGTTTAAAGGGTTTTGAATCTTGCACGGATATTCCAACTGAAATACAGCGTTTTGTTGATGGCTCTTATTGTTGTATGTTATCTGATCTCTTTGAATTGTGGTTTACCCTAGAAGTAAGCACAAATGTGTTTCAGCTGGACGAAGGCTGCCACAGATCAGACACCCCCGTTCTTCTCTGCAGCTACCGATCCTCCCGGGCCTGGGTCACCGCCTCTGAAAATGTTTCCTGGTCCTGCCCAGCAGGATAATCGACGCAATAGTAGGCAATAGCAATGACAGAAAACCGTAACCAAATCCACCTGCCGCCTGTGATACCAGTCCGATGGCTGGCGGTCCCAAAACCACGCCCAAATAGGTGACCGCCAGCGTGCCACCGGTGATTGAGCCGGATTTGCCCTCAGGCGCGCGTTTGGCTACTTCTGCCAGATAAACGCCGTTCCAGCCGATTGCAGTAGCGCCGAATACCGCGAAAATAATGATAACCCACCAATCGCTTGCATTGGCATCAATATAAAAAACACCGACAGCGGACAAGAGCATGCCAACGGCCAGCACCATTAACATGCTCCAGGTAGAAAAAAAATGATCAGCCAGATAACCCCATAGAATCCGCCCTATTACGCCAGCGGCCTGGGATACGGAAAGGAACACCCCGGCCAGAACCATCGACATACCCACCTCCTCATGCAGGAAGGTAATCGCATATGTCATTAATGTGAGCTGGCAGATGGAAAAGCAAAAAGAACAGATAGCCAGTGTCCGCAATACCGGAATGCGATAAATGGTTCTCAGCGCCCCCAGGAACTCTTCCCTGAATGACTTTCTGACGCCGCTTGCATCAGGCTCCCACGAGCGCGGAGTGAAAAGCGACACAACCGCACAGATAAGCAGCATCACGCAAACCACGCCCAACGCGCTGCGCCACCCGACCATATCCTGCAGGCTGGGCATAATGATAGCGGCCAACACGCCGCCTAACGGCACGCCGGTTTGCTTGATAGAAAAAATCAGACTCAGGCGGTGCATGGGTGTATTTTTAATCAGTATCTGTGAACTACACGGGGTAACAGGGCCATAGCCAAGACCAATGAATATGCCGGCCAGCGCCAGCGTTACGACAGACGGCACCATGACGAACAGGGTCAGGCCGATGGCGGACGACAGGATACACAAGGCGCTGAGCCGGATCGGCCCGACGATGGTGAGCATCGCACCTGCGCTCAGGCTGCTTAACATGGCGGACAAATAGGCAACTGCAATATAAAAGCCGATATACCCGGCCGGCACACCCAGCTGCGCTGACAGCACGGGCGCCATTACCGGCGGCACCAGCAGCACCATGGTTGCCAGCGACTGTATGGTCAGCGTCAGGATCAGCACCATCCAGCCCGCGCGACTATCCTGTTTGTTGCCAATTGGGTCAGGCTGTGTATTCGTATTTGTGTTTTTCATAGCCCGCATGTGAGAAAAAAATCGTTATCGCCGGGCTGGCCAACTTCGATTCAAAACAGCTGGATCACAGTAACGGCCCGCTGCACGTATACTGGTTGATACCTTGATAAGGCGAGCCATTCGGTCGCGATCTATTGTATACAACATTTAAAACAGGCCTGCTGAATACGAAATAATCTATTCATTATTTATGTAGACTGATTGACGAAAAACGTCGTCACCGCTGGCGGTCTGCGGGAGCGACAGACCGCCAGCCTGGCCCTGAGTGCTCTGTTCCTCAGTTCTTTGTCTGTAAGCTGGCCCGAGCCAGATCCAGGCCCAGCTTGCCCTCAGAGCGGGCGAACTGGACAAAGTCCTGCTGGCTGGCAGACGGATTGACCTCTTCAAAGTTTGCCGTCAGATTCTTTTTGACCACCGGATCGGCCAATACCTTGCCGGTAGCCGTAAACAGCGCATCAATCACAGGTTGTGGGGTTCCCGCAGGAACAAATATTCCCCACCAGTTGGTAATGTCGTATCCTTTCAGCCCTGACTGGTCAATGGGCTTATATTGATCGATCACACTGGACGGCGTCTTTGAAGTGATTGCCAAACCCGTCACTTTCCCTGTATCGATCATCGCCCTGGCAGAGGGCGCCGTTGCAAATGATATATCAGTATCTCCAGCAGCGACTGACTGTGTCGCCGGCGCACCGCCCTTGAACGGCACGTGTAACAATTTGCGGCCCGACAGGCGAAGAAACTCCACGCCCGCAAGATGCGTAATGACACCGTTTCCAGACGAGGCAAAGGTGAGCTTACCCGGTTCTTTCTGCGACTTATCCAGTAAATCCTGAACACTGTTAATTCCCGATTTCTTGCTGGCGATCAGAATCATGGGCGACGTAGTAAGCCGTCCAACGGGCACAAAACTATCCGGCGTGTAAGCCACCTTGTAGAGCACGTTGTCGCTGCCCATGACACTTGAGTTACCCATAAAAATCGTGTAACCGTCTGGCTTGGCTCTTGCCACATGTGTTGCGGCAATAGTAGAGCCCGCGCCCGGCCGGTTTTCAACGATGACCGGCTGCTTCAGGGTTTTGGAAAGATAATCGGCATACACTCGCGCTACATTGTCAGCTCCGCCACCTGGTGGAAAGCCGATGACAAGCGAAATCGGTTTGTCAGGATATCCTGCAGCGTGGACGGTTGTCGTTACAGCCAGCAAGAATCCCGCAATCCCAATCTTTTTTTTTCCAATCATGTCTGTCTCCTAATAAGGTTTAACCTTCTTTGTTGTTACTTCCTCATTTTTTTGTGTTTTTTTATTATTGTTCAGCGCCCCGTAAACACGGGTTTGCGCTGCGCCTTCCATGCCGCGGCGCCCTCTTTCATATCTTCCGAACGCTCCGAAAGCAGCACTGCCTGGGTAATTTCTTCTGTTCTTATATCGTTCCGGACGATCAGGTTCAGATGCTTCTTAATGCCCAACAAGGCTTGTGGCGCCATTGCAGCAAGACTTGACGAAAGCTCATCAGTGCGCGACAACAAGTGCTGCTCAGGCACCAGCTCTGTCAGAAATCCCATATCCAGCATCCGGGCCGCCTCAATTTTTTCTCCCGTCAAAAACAAATACTTCGCATTATTAAGACCTAAGCGCGAAATATAGCGCCGCATGCCTCCCGGGTAAAAATGCAGGCCGAATTTCACGGCAGGCATAAACATATTGGCAAGATCTGTTCCCACACGAAAATCACAGGCCAGACATAAATCTGTTCCCCCTCCGTATACACCTCCCTGAATGGCGGCAATGGTGATTGCACGACAGTCTTCCAGCGAATCGACCACTTCACCGAAATACAGCGAACTCGGCGCTTCGTCGGACGCGAGTGAAGAAATGTCGTAACCACTGCAAAAATACCTGCCAGATGCACGCAGACGCAGCACAAGAACCTCTTCCCGTTCGTTCACGGTTGCAATATGCCGTTCAATTGTCTTCAGGTTAGCGGGCGACAGACGGTTGGCATAAGCAGCTTTGTTCAATTGCAGCGTAGCGATCGCGCCCTGAATATGCAGGGTTGGCGCGTATACGTCTTCAGTCATAAACGCTCCCTTTCCTTGGACTCATCGGCCTGATACAGAATGCCGTCTGCCATTAACTGCTCAATCTGGTCCCGGCTGATGCCTATATCTATGGCCACCTGCAGCGTATCCTGACCGAATACCGGTGGGGCCGACACCACGCTATTGCTATCGTGATTACTCATATTCACGGGCAAGGCCACCTGCCGCAACTGACCCAGGCGGGCGTGCTCAACGGTCTGCACCAGGTTACATGCCAGAACCTGTTCATCCCGAAAAACATCATCGAGCGTATTGATCGGCCCGGCTGGAATACCCTGTTCGATCATCATTGGCGTCCAGTACATGCGCGGATGCTGTTTGAGAGCACCTTCGAGAATTTCCTTGAGCGCATGACGATGTGTCATGCGGTCTGCATTTCGAACAAAACGCGGATCGGCTACAAGCCAGTCCAGCTTCAGTACTGCACATAGCCGCACCCACATTTCCTGTGTTGCAGGGGCCAGATTGATGGGGCCGTCACTGGTTTCAAAGGTACCGTAAGGTGCAATTACCGGGTGTACATTGCCACAGGGTTGCGGCACTTCGCCCACGCTCAGATAGCGCTGCCCCTGTACTGACAGCAGACTCAGCAGACTGGCAAGCAACGACGTTTCCACATGCTGCCCCTTGCCACTGGCCTTCATCTCAATCACCGCCGCCAGCACGCCGATCACCGCCCACATCCCGGCAGTCAGATCGCCGATAGCCGTGCCCACCCGTGTCGGGCCCGATTCGGGAGTCCCGGTCAGACTCATAAATCCGGAGTAGCCTTGCGCAATCTGATCAAAGCCAGCCCAGTTCCTGGCCGGGCCAGTACTACCAAAGCCCGAGATCGAAGCCATGATCAGAGACGGCTTCTCCTGACTGAGCGATTCATAAGACAAACCCATGCTTGCCATGGTGCCGACCTTGAAGTTTTCCACCACAATGTCCGACTGCAGCGCTAGTTTGCGGATAAAGGCCAGTCCCTCAGGCTTGCGAAAATCAACACCAATACCCTTTTTGTTCCTGTTCGCGCTTAGATAATAAACACTGATGTCTTCGTCGAACGGCCCCCACTGGCGAATCATGTCGCCGTTTGGCGTAGGTTCTACTTTGATAACATCTGCGCCGAGATCGGCCAGCGTCATGGTGCTGAAGGGTCCGGACAACGCGCGCGTCAAATCCAGAACACGCAAACCGGCTAATGGTCTAGTCATGATTGTCTCCTTTTGCATGCTATTCTATGCAATAAGATTTTCCAATCAAAATACTGTTTATTTATCATACGATCATTTTTTCTTATTGTAGTTTTGATGCTTGTGATCAAAATCGAGAATCGGGAACAACATAGACATGAACACACGCCAAATGCGCTATTTCATCAAGGTATTTGAATTGGGAAATATGACCAAGGCGGCAGCCGCCCTGCATATCGCGCAGCCTGCCCTTACGCAGCAGATGCATCTGCTTGAAGCTGAGCTGGGCGTGACCTTGTTTTTGCGATCGACGCGTGGCGTGAAGCCGACAGAAGAAGGCACGCTACTTTATAAACATACCCAAACCATCATGCGTCAGATTGATAATACCAAAGCGGTTTTGCATCGTCATGATCACCCGATCAGCGGCACGGTCTCAATTGCACTGGCTTCGAGTACGGCGCGTATGCTGGCGCTACCACTGATTCACCAGATCAAGCAGCGCTACCCATCAATCATTCTGGAGATTGTCGATCTGCCCAGCGCCGATCTGACCCGACAAGTGCTGCAGGGCCGGGTTGACTTTGCCCTCACACCAGACCAGCAGGAAATCAAAGGCATGGTGCTCAAGCCGTTTCTGGTTGAGGAATTGCTGTTGTTGCTGCATTCTGAGACAAAAATCAGAAGCCGCCGCATCAGGATCGAAGACATCAAGGACGTTCCCCTGATCCTGCCCAGTCTGCCCAACCGCTTGCGCTCGCGAATTGATCACGCCTTTCTCGAACGACGTCTGCCTTATGATCTGATCGCAGAGGCAAGCACTTCTGCCATTCTGATTCCCGCAGTCAAAAACGGCCTGGCAGCCACCATTCTCCCCTATTCTGCTGCCCACGAAGAAATCCACGAAGGTACAATTAGTATGCGACGGTTTGACTTTGAATTTTTCCGGGAGATATTCATTTGTCATACAAATAACATCATGCGCAATGACGCCGTTGATTGCGTTATGGACGAGTGTGAAAAAACAGCTGCACGCCTGATTAAGAATAATGCCTGGAAATACACCCAGTTACTGTAAAGTGACTTGCCTGACCCCGTAATTGAATACATGCCGAATCAACTATGACAACACCCACCTTAACCTCCATTCAGACACAACTTGAAGCCTTTGCCAAAGCCAGAGAATGGGATCTATACCATTCACCCAAGAATATCGCCATGGCGCTAACGGTAGAAGCGGCAGAGCTGCTGGAAATATTTCAGTGGAAAACGCAAGCAGAATCGGCCACACTGAACGAACGGGACCAGTTGGCGGCCAGACATGAAATTGCAGATGTATTGCTTTACCTGCTGACCATCAGCCGGGTCCTGAATATTGACATCCTGCAGGCTGCGCAGGAAAAACTGGAGCTCAATGCCCGGAAATACCCGGTGGAAAAAAGCAAAGGCAATGCCAAAAAATATGACCAGCTCGATGACTGATCGCACACTGGACGCCGATTCACCACCCCCGGATCAAGACCCACGACCTCTCGCCCAGGAGGCGCCAGATGCAAACGCAGACGTGTTTACGCCCTGGATGAAAAAATGGAACCTGGTGCCGGACGGTGCTCCCATTGCGACGCCAGGCAGCCACCTGCTACCTGTCAAAATGAACGGCACTGCGGTCATGCTCAAGATTGCGGGCGACGAGCACGAAATACGGGGCGGCAAAGTGATGGAGTGGTGGGACGGCAATGGTGCTGCAACGGTACTTGCGCTCAGCGAAAACGCCCTGGTGATGGAACGGGCTCAGGGTCAGCGGTCTCTGATGCATATGGCGTTGCATGGTCAGGACGACGACGCCAGTCTTATTGCCTGCGATACGGTAGCCAGGTTACACGCCCACGCGCGGAGCGTCTCCCGTCAGCCCGAATTGGCGCCTTTATCTGAGTGGTTTGATGATTTGTACGCTGCCGCCGATACTGACTCGGCATTGCGACCGAGCGCAAGTGCAGCGCAACAACTCCTGACAGACCCCCAGGATATTACCGTATTGCATGGCGACATCCACCATGACAATATTCTGGATTTCGGCGACCGTGGCTGGTTAACCATCGACCCCAAAGGACTGCTGGGTGACCGAGGCTTTGACTACGCCAACCTGATTCTGAATCCCGAATTGCCCACCGTCACCGATCCGGTCCGCTTCACACGCCAGATTCACGTCATATCGCAGGCCGCCGGCCTGGACTGTCATCGCTTGTTGTACTGGGTCCTGGCGTTCGCCGGTTTATCAGCGGTCTGGTTCAGACAGGATGAGAGCGAGGCGCAGGCACAACAGGATTTGAACGTGGCGCGCCTGGCCATTCAGGCACTGTCACTGAGCCGGAATTAAGTGCGCGCCACTGACTCACTCCAGCGTAAAACCGGCGTTGATCGTGACCTGCCAGTGAGCTACCTTACCGTCGACTACGTGTCCACGCGTCTCGGTAATGGTAAACCATTGAATATTCCTCACCGTCTCATTGGCTTTGCCCAGCGCGTTGCTTACTGCCTCTTCGATGCTGGTTTTTGACGAACCTGTCAGTTCGATATGCTTATAAACATGATCGCTCATGACGCTGCTCCCTATAGTGTGGATAGGCACCTACCATGTTAAGACGATTGATCTATTTATGCAATCGGGCAATAATCCATCGGTCCCGTTATTTTTTATTGCTATTGTAATAGGCGTTTGCCGGCGCGACTTCACAGCATCGCGACTGGGTGAATAACATCTCCACAATACAGCCGGGTACAAACGGGCGCCTGCTTTGTCAGGCCGTAGCAGCCTGGTGCGATACCGGCACCTGCAGCAATTTATCGAAAAGGTCCTCGCTTCCCATCTGCCCACCCTTTAACATGACAGTTAAACCGTCCAGTACCGGATCGTCGCTATGCATGGTGCAAACGGTCACCCCCGGCGACAATACACTTAAATAAGACAGAGCCCATACATCCAGTTGCGCGATCGCCTGACTGGAGGTATCCCCACCGGCAATACCAAGCTGACCCAAACGTGTACCCTGCTCTGATAGCGACTGCATTATCGACTGCAGGAACCGCGCCGTTGCCGCGGCAAGGTCTGCAGACTTGATTGTGCTATCTCGCCCGTGTTGCTGATCGATATAGGCCAGAACATGCTGTTGAGTACCGAGCGCATCACAAATGTGCTGAATGTGTGTCATCCGGTAGGCCGCATCATGCAACAGCTGCCCTGCGTGTAATGGAACTTTTACATATCCTGTGGTCGCCCGAACCTGTGCCGCGGTCACAGGGGACAGACTACCCGCCAGCACGAAAGTCGGTCCACCGTGTCCCGGGCTGAGTGTATCCTCACAGGCCGAAGCCGGTACCACAGGAACACGCTCATCGACGTTGTCTGCCGCCATTACGGCCTGCAGCACAACACTGGAGCCCACGACCAAAGCGGACCCATGCGCCTGGGCGATACGCAGGATCTGGCCTCCCACGCTGGCAAGCTGCGCGTTGTCCGATACATCAAAGAGTACGCCGGTATCCATTTTGCCAGCGCCACGGTCACTGCACCGGCCCGCCTGATCCACCAGTGCATCAAGCACTGCCGGTTGCTGTATGTAGGCAGTGTAAGGAATATTTGTCACCTCGGCCATTGCCTGCGATTGCAAATGCAATCTCAGGTCGGCTTCGTGCATCGGTGTGACCGGGTGGCATTGCATGGTTGGATGCCGGTCTATACGGTGTACCTGGCCTGCAGCACCGGCAGACGCAAACAGATTGCCAAAACAACAGTACCGACCGATATCGGGCTGCCCCCCCACAAACAACGCATACGGCGCGTCCACATAGTCGCCCAGAATATTGACAGCAACCCCCAGACTGCCCGTGTGCACTGCACTATCAAAGGTGGAACAACATTTGTAATGCAGTACCGATACCTGCTGCTCCCGGAAAAAGCGCCCAATCTTCGGCAGGCTGACCTGCATCTGCTGCGAATTCATACCGCGTGCCGTACCGGCTATGCCAATCGCGTCCAAAGGCCCGATGCGCGCCAGTTGGCCGTCCGTTGGCACATCCAGAAACAGGATGCTGCGCAGATTGGCGCGTGCAGCAACCGCCAGTGTATCGGTCGCCCCGGTAAAATCGTCACCGTACCAGCCGAACATCAGGTTCATGATTGCCGGCCACCAAAAAATGCCAGTGCAGACTGCAGTTCGGGCATATCACGAGCGTAATCGTCCAGCGTGACGCCCTGCCGCTGTGCAGCCCAGGCCTGGCGCAGGCTGACCACCCCTGCCGCTGGCCCCATGGGATGAGCCAGTATGCCGCCGCCCGACATAAACAGCAGATCCTGGCTTTGAATCGACTGCCAGGTCGCCGGGACCGTCCCCGCCCACTGCCCCGACGAAAATACCGGCAGCACCCGGTCATCGACCGTGTCGGACATGTTAGCCAGCGAGTCGGATGCAGCGGACACCACTTCGCTATCGGGCTGGGAGAATTTTCCCTGCAGACCATGTACATGCATATGATCCACCCCGGCCAGCCGCCACATGGTCTGATATGGCTGATACGCCATTCCAAGAAACGGATGGCGCGAGATGGCACCAAAGCCATTCCGATGACCATGGATAGCAAGTGGCGTACTTTTCCGCAGGCTTTCAATGGCAGAGAATCCGCAATAGTTAAGGCTGGCCATCACACAGGTGCCTTCTTCCTGGGCCACCAGCTCTGCATGGCGGCGCATCGCATCCAGATCATCGCTGATATTGAACGCCATCATGACTTTTTTGCCGGTACGCTGTGCATGATTCCGTATCACAGCCATCACTGCAGGTACGCGCTCGGCCAGTGGCGCATGCTCCGGATTGGCGCATACTTCATCATCCTTGATGAAATCCACTCCCGCCTCGCACAAGGTTTTTACCAGCGCGGCAGTCTGCACGGCACTCATCCCGACATTGGGTTTGATAATGGTGCCTACCATGGCGCCCGCGGTCACACCGATACTGGCGCGCGTACCGGAAATGCCCACGCGTGGCAAAGCAAACCGCATGCGATAGGAAGCAGGAAGCGTAAGCGATTCAAGACGCAGGCCCGTCACCTCACCCAAATCGTAAAGATTGCCTGATACCGTCGCGGCCAGCGTGGCCAGATTTGCACCAATATTGGCTATCGGAAATGAAATATCAATAAGAGCCCTTCGCCATGGTCCGCGCACATTTCTGCGTTCCAGCCAGGCATTGGGCAGGCTGGGCACCTCGCCCGCGGGCAACGCTTCAATTGCCGTTACCGTGGCACGCGCTCTATCCCGCAGTTCATCTGTTTCACCCGCAACCCGGGTAAAGGTCCCGCAGGATTGTTCCCCTGCCATGATCTCGGCCACTTTGGCCGGATCGAACGGCGTTTCAATTACGTACCGGGCCTGTACTGCAGTGTCGCTCATAATGTGTCCAGATCAGGAAACGGCCGGATCGCCTGTTGGCCATCCCAGCCTTCCGATGTCGCACGAATCAGATCAAACAATCGCCCCTTGGGTCCCGCCACCTCCGACAGTTCAATGACAGTACCCGGATGGTATTCCGTATCAAAATAAATGAACCTGCCCTGCTCACCTACTTCGCCGCTCATGCGTGGCTTGAAACCCTGCCGGAGCAAGCGTTCGAGATCGGCATCGTACTGTTCTGTCCAGTAAGCGACATGCTGCAGTCCGGTACGTCCCGCCTGCAGAAAGTCACGATACATCGACGGCACGTCATTACGTGTTTGTATCAGCTCCACCTGCACAAAACCAGAGTTGGCCAATGCGACGGAATTATGCGGCTCGTAAGTCTGACCATCATATTGATAGTTGCGGATCGGCACCCTGGGGTTGTAATACCAGGGTCCAACGCCCAGCGTGTTGCTCCAGTAAGCCATGGCCGCTTCGATGTCGTCAACAACATAGCCCAGCTGACGAATTTCGCCAAAGAATGTACTCATATTTTTTTCCAGCTTTGTGATAAATATGATGCCTGCAGCAACAGGCATCATGAACCTGTACGGCGAGATGATTTATTTGATAAAACCGGTAGAGATCCAGGGAACGAATGTCACGATCATCAGCCCGACCAACAGCGCGGCAACATAGCCCCAGATGTAACGCATGCCTTCAGAGGGATTAACCTTGCCGATTGCGCAAGCGCCGTAGTAGCCCACTCCGAAAGGCGGGGCAAACAAGCCGATTCCCATGGCAAAAATAACAACGATCGAATAGTGCACATCGTGGATATGCAAAGCACGTGCAACTGGAAAGAGCAGCGGCCCGAACAGGACGATGGCCGGAATACCCTCCAGAATACTGCCCAATATGATGAATGCAATAACCGAGATGATCAGAAAGCCATAACTACCGCCGGGCACGTTCGCCATCAGCGCCGCCAGATCACTGGAAAAACCCGATTGCGTCAGCGCCCAGGCCATCGCCGTAGCACAGCCGATAATCAGCATGATGGCGCCCGATAGCGTTGCCGTTTCCACCAGAATTGGTGTGATACGCTTCCAGTCAAACTGCCGGTAAACCAGCAAACCCAAAAGAATGGAATACACCACGCCAATGGTCGAGACCTCTGTTGCGGTGGCAACGCCTTCGACTACGGCAGCACGGATCACGAACGGCAGGGAGATGGCCGGTAAGGCAATCAGCAGAAAACGGAAAATATCACGTCGAGGTACTTTTGCAACCTTGCTCAAATCTTCATGGCGATAACGCCAGCCCACCACGACACACAGACATAAGCCGAGCACAACAGCCGGCAGAATGCCGCCGGTAAACAAGGCAGCAATGGAGACACCCGTAACCGACCCTATGGTAATCAGCACAATCGATGGAGGAATGGTCTCGGTCTGTGCACCTGTAGCCGACAGCAACGCAACCAGCTCGCCCTTTTTGGCGCCGCGCTTTTCCATCTCGGGAAACAATACAGGCGTAATCGCAGCCATATCAGCAATTTTTGAGCCCGAGATGCCTGAAACCAGATACATGGCCCCCACCAGAACGTAGGAGAGACCACCGCGGACATGCCCCAGACAACTGGCCAGAAACTGGATCATGGCCCGGGCCATACCCGTCATTTCGATGAGTGCACCCAAAAAGATAAAAAGTGGCACAGCCAGCAAAATCAGATGCGACATGCCTTCATTGAGCCGCCCTACCATGACCACCATGGGCGTCTGGGTTGTGAGTGCCAAATAGCCGAAAGTGGCCAGCGCGAAAGAAAACGCAATCGGCACCCCGGAGAAGACACAAGCGGCGACCACAACGACAAAGAAAATCACCAGATTGAATTTGCCCAGGCCCATCAGCATCGGCTGCGCCAGCCAGAACACGGCCAGCAATGCCAGCGTGACGACAAGACTGGTCAGCAGTTGTTTGCGGGCGTCTGTCATGACCATGCGAAATACCGAGGTCAGAATCATGAGTGCAATACCCACCGGCAATGCGGCGGCGTGCCATGCATTACTGATCTCCAGAGCCGGGGTCACAATATAGGACTCTTCGTATGCGTACTCAAAGGCCGGATACAGAAACAGCAGCAGAAAGGCCAGCGAAGCAGAAGCAGCAAATCCTTCAAGCAGCACACGCCGTTCGGGAGAGACCCGATCAATCAGCGCGGTCATACGCATGTGCTGCCCGCGTCTTAATGCGATGACGGCACCCAGCATGGACAGCCAGAGAAACAGGATTGAAGCCAGCTCATCTGTCCACACCAATGGCACATGCAATACATACCGTGCCGCGACGCCTGAAAACAGAATCACCACTTCCAGAACGATCAGCGCGACGGCGACCAGCTCAACGCAGCGGCCCAGTGTTTTGTCTGCTACCTGCACCCGCTTGCCGGGGCCGGAAGCGACAGTTGTAGTGGGCGTTTGTATCATCACCGCAGGGTCGGTCATCATTGCCGTTTTCATCGCACTAAACCAGTTTGCCGACTGAGGCTTCGAGCGCAGACCAGGCTTCATTGCCGAAGCGGCCCTGCCACTCTTTGTAGAAGCCGGCCTCGCGTAGTGCAGCACGGAACGAGTCCGCGGAAGGTGCATTGAACACCAGCCCTTTAGCCTGCAGATCGCTCTGCACGGACTCATTGAGTTTTCTGATATCTTCGCGCTGACGCATCCCCGCGCCATTAATGCCATCGGCCACAATCGCTTTCAGATCGTCGGGCAAACGATCCCAGGCGGCACCATTGGCAATAAACCAGAATCCGTCCCAGATGTGATTGGTCTGTGAGCAATACTTCTGTACTTCATATAGCTTTGCCACCTGGATAATGGGCAAGGGGTTTTCCTGTGCATCCACAATTTTGGTCTGCAAAGACGAATACACCTCGCTGAACTGCAGACTGGTTGGGGCGGCGCCCAGACCTTTGAACATGGAGATGGACAACGGACTGACCGGCACGCGGATTTTCAGATCTTCCAGATCGGAGGCCTGCTGTATCGGTCCCTTGCTGCTGGTCATCTGACGAAAACCGTTGTCCCACATTTTGTCAAAAGCGTAGAGACGAATCTTGCGGATAGACGCCCGCACGTGCGCCCCCAGATCGCCATCCATCGCTTTCCACACCTGGGCGTAATCGCTGAAGGCAAAACCCAGTGCATTAATGGCTGCTACTGGTACCAGCGTGGCAATCACAAGTGAAGATGGCGTAAAAAACTGGATGCCGCCGGAACGCACCTGCGACAACATATCGGTATCACCGCCGAGCTGGTTATTGGGGAAAATAGCAATATCAACCCGCCCGCCGGATTTTTCCCGGATCTCATCGGCCGCTTCCCTGGCACGAATATTCAATGGATGAGACAGCGGAAGGTTGTTGCCATACTTATAGGAAAATTCAGCCGCACGTGCCACTTGTGGCAACGCGCTGACGATACCTGCCAGAGGCATGGCTGACAGCGTGCGCAGCATGCTGCGGCGGGAATACTTCTGCATATTTGTCTCCAGACGTTAAATGATGTTTTTTGATTTTATTAATTTTCTAACCGCAACGATATAGTGATAACATACCAGCGTCAATCAAATTAAATGATGGTTTTTGATGTAATGAAAGACTCAGCGAATAGTGCAGGCAGAGCCAATATCGCAGATATTGCCAAACTGGCCAAGGTTTCTACGGCCACCGTAGACCGCGTACTGAATCAACGGGCGGGCGTACGTGAAGCCACCGTTCAGCGTGTGCTGCGCGCCGCTGCCGAACTGGCCTATCTGCCCGAAAATGATCTGTATGCAGCACTCACGCCCAGCGCCATGCGTATCTCATTTGTGCTGCCCAAAGGCACCAACCGCTTCATCAACATGCTGGGTGACACCATCACCTACTCTCAGGACAGCTGGGCGCCTTACAACGTCAAATGCAAAGTCGACTACGTGGAAGGTTTCAACCCGGAGCTGCTTGCCGCAACCCTGAAAAAGCAGGCCGAACGCGCCGACGGCGTTGCCTGTATGGCTATTGAACACCCGCTGGTGCGCGACGCCATTGAAGCGCTGATTGATAAGGGCAAACATGTCATCACGCTGATTACCGATATTTCCAATACCCGCCGCGCCGCCTATATTGGCCTGGACAACCGCGCTGCCGGGCGCACGGCAGCCTATTTGATTGCGCGCTTCATCGGCTCGCGGCCGGCCAGAGTTGCCATGATCGCCGGAAGCCTGAGCTATCGCGCCCACGAAGAACGCGAAATGGGCTTTCTGTACATGTTCAAGGAATTGTTTCCCACCGTCGAAGTGGCAGGATTGCGTGAAGGCTTAGATAGTGCGGAAGAAAATTATCGGCTTACGCGGCAACTGCTGGAACAGTCACCAGATCTCGCAGGGATCTACAATATTGGCGGCGCATCCGACGGTGTGGCCAAAGCGCTCAAAGAAGCAGGTGTGGCTCACAAAGTGGTGTTTATCGGTCACGGGCTCACGCCCGATACGCGGGCCTTATTGATTGACGGCACCATGGATGCTGTTATTACACAGAACCCACAGTCCGCAACCATGAATTGCATCCGCATTTTTGCCAATCTGCGCGATCGGCGACCCGTCCTGAGCGGCATCGATCCGGTGCAAAGTCAGATCATATTCCGGGAAAACCTGCCGTAATTGAGCCGCCAACCCTGTGCACCGCCGCTCATACAAACCATTGCAATTGTGTTATCACAGGCTTCTCAGGCCCGGATGCTAAACAGCAGGCATGGACACCAGCGGCTGCGCCGAAGAAGCCGGCACTGGTGTTCTGGCCACATTCATGACCATGGAAAGCAGTGAATAATATCCATTGATTCCGACAAGATCCATCACCCCCTGCTCGCCAAACTGCTGCAATGCCCGCTCGTAAGTGTGATCGCATACCGACTGATTACGAAACAGTTCGGTGGAGAATGCATAGAGTATTGCCTCATCGTCTTGCAGACCTTCTGGCTGGCGCCCCTCGCGAATGGCCTCGATGGTTTGTGCGGACACGCCCTCACGCAAGGCGATGGGCGCATGAATCGCCCACTCCACCTGCTGCGACCATTGCCGCGCGGTAATCAGAATCGCCAGCTCCGACAGCCGCAGCCCCAGGGCACTGCGATATCGCAAATACTCTCCCATACGGCTGGCATGAGCCATCAGCTCAGGGCTGCGCATTAAGGGAATGAAGGGTGATAAAAGCCCGCCACGCGGGCCGTTGATAATTTCTTCAGCATATTGTTTCTGATCGGCGCTCCAGGTTTCTGGCGCAAGAGGGGCTAAACGGTCCGGATACTGATTCATGATGACTCTAAAGTGTAAACAAGGGAATTGAGCAACTAACGGCCTTCGTCACTATACCAATTCCGTACTGCCTACAACAGCTAAATCGCCAGGCGCCCCGGTTAATCGTGCCCATCGGCGGGCCTCACGCCCGCCCTTCTTGTTCAAGCGCCCAGATTCGACTTGAAAAATTCCAGTGTCCGGGACCACGCCAGCTTTGCCGCGGCTTCGTCGTAACGAGGCGTCGTGTCGTTATGAAAGCCATGATTGACGCCGTCATACATATGCATTTCATACTTCTTATTGTTGGCTTTGAGCGCGGCTTCGTAATCAGGCCATCCGGCGTTGATGCGTTCATCGAGACCGGCATAATGGATCAGCAGGGGTGCATTGATTTTCGGCACATCCGCAGCCGCTGGCTGACCACCATAGAACGGGACGGCAGCAGCCAGCTCCGGTATGCGAACAGCCAGCATATTGGCCACCCCACCACCATAGCAAAAGCCGACGGCACCAATCCTGCCATTGACGGCCTCATGCCCTTTCAGAAATTGCGCTGCGGCGACCATATCCTCGGTGCGCTTGGCCGGATCCAGTTTTGCAAAGAGCTCGCGCGCCTTGTCTTCGTCTCCGGGATAGCCACCTGCAGGCGTCAAGGCATCGGGCGCGAAAGCGACGTAGTTTTCAACAGCCAATCGTCTTGCCACATCCTCGATATAAGGGTTGAGCCCGCGGTTTTCGTGAATGACGACCACGCCCGGCAATTTACCCGTGGCATCGGCAGGCTGTGCCAGATAGCCCTTCATGGTGCCATTGCCCTGAGGAGAGGGATATTCCACATAGCCGGTTTTAATTCGTTTGTCATCAGGGGCAATTTGCTGCGCCCAGGCAAAATTCGGTGAAAGACTGCTCAGAATCGCCGAAGCAGTGATGCCACCTGCGGCATAGCGTGCGGAACGATCCAGAAACTGCCGCCGACTGATGCCGCCGTGCACATAGGCATCAAACAGCTTGAGGACTGCGGGGTGAAAATCACTCGCGTTTTTTCGTTTCATGATGTGGACTCCTTGACAGGCGGGCCTGCAGACCCGGATTAGCTGAGAAAGGAACTGACGGAGAAAGTGCGTGAACACGGAAATGTGAAACCCGATACTGGTACCATAGGCTGGCGCAGGAAGGCTTTATGCCAGGCGCATACAAAATCACATTCATGTTCATTAAATCACAATAAGGGGACAATCATGAAAAAAATCTCATTTGTATTAGCTGCACTATGCGCGACACTGATTGGTGGCGCCTACGCCCAGGACAAACCAACGGTGCAGTTCATTGCCACCGGCGGGACCATTGCGATGAAAATTGATCCGGTCAAAAAAGCGCCGGTGCCGGCTATCTCCGGCGATGATCTGCTGGCAACCGTACCCGGCGTAGCTGAATTGGCCAAAATCGAAGTGAACAATCTATCAAACGTACCATCAGACTATATGGATCCACCACGCTGGGTTGAGTTGAGCAAGGCGGTGAGCGCCGCGCTGCAACGCCCGGAGGTATCAGGCGTGATTGTGTCGCACGGTACCGATACCCTGGAAGAAACGGCGTTCTGGCTGGATTTGACTGTGCAATCAGACAAGCCCATCGTCCTGATTGGTGCGCAGCGTAACGCCTCTTCATCCGACTTTGACGGGCCACGCAATCTGCTCAATGCGGTACGTATTGCAGTCGACGAACAGGCGAAAGGCAAAGGCACCATGCTGGCCATGAACAATCAGATTAATGCCGCACGCCATGTGACCAAAACCCATACAGCAAATGTAGAGACATTCCAGTCGGGCGACTATGGCTTCCTGGGCGAAGTCTACCCTGATCGAGTACTGTTTGCCCGAGAGCCATTGCGCCGTCAGCATATTCCCCTCAGCGCTGAAACCATGCCGAAAGTGGAAATTATCGCGATGTACGGCGGCGCCGACGGCAGCCTGCTACGCAGTGCCGTTGATCAGGGCGCAAAAGGCATTGTGGTGCAAGCGCTGGGCATGGGTAATATGAACAAGCCGATGTTTGACGCAGTCAAATACGCACTGGAGAAGCAAATCCCCGTTGTGATTTCCACCCGTGTCTATAACGGTCGTGTGATGGCAAACTACGGGTTTGAAGGCGGCGGCAAGACGACCGCCGATGCAGGCGCCATTATGGCGGGCAACCTGAGCCCGCAAAAAGCCCGCATTCTGCTCATGTTGCTCCTGCAAAGTGGCAAATCAGGCAAAGAAGACCTGCAGTCTGCCTTTGACGCCATGTGAGGATTGAGTCATGTTCAATCCCCCTCTTATCAATGGATTGAATGTGTATCCGGCGTTTCAGGGCGCGTCAGATTTTTTGTGTTTGCGCAGTTGATTAAAAATAACTGAAATGAACCCACAATCAGACAATTTTTTTATACTGACCGGCGGTCCCGGCTCCGGCAAAACAACGTTACTCAGCCATCTGGCCGGTATGGGCTACCACTGCATGCCCGAAGCCGGCCGGGCCGTCATACGCCAACAGGAACGTCTTGGCGGCGCTGCCCTGCCCTGGAACGATAAAAATGCATTTGCCCGCTGTATGTACGAACACGATATGGCGGCTTACCGGCGCGCATGCGCCATGACGGGTCTGGTATTCTTTGATCGTGGCATGATCGATGTCATCGCTTATCTGCAACTGGAGCAATTACCCGTTCCGAAATGCCTGCAAGCAGCAGCATCCCGTTGCCGATATCATAAGACAGCATTCATCCTGCCGCCCTGGCCACAAATCTATCGAAATGACCACGAACGCAGGCAAGACCCGCCCACCGCCATTGCTACTTACAAAGCGATGATGAAAACGTATGCTCAATATGGCTATACACTGGTGCAGGTGCCGTGCCTGCCGGTTGCGCAACGGGCGGCGTTCATCCTCAATGAAATCGCCTTCCGGCAGACGCAAGAAGGATGAACCCCGGTTAATCGAGCGTATTGCTACAGGTCAGGCGCACAATGAAATTGCAACAGTATTTCCCTATCGGCGATCAGCGTCTGTTCCGATGCCAGTACTAATGTTTTGTTGCCGCTACGACTCACCCCGATCAGCCCCTTTTGCAAGACCTGCGCTGCGGTGTTTACACTTGTCATACTGTCATAACCCACCAGCGCGGAACGGCAGCCACACTCTGCAATAGACTTGTTCAATTGAAAAGTCGTGCTGGCCAGCACCATATTGTTATGTATAGACGTGTCTGTTATATGAATGTTCACACATGCAGACAGCGCGTTGCTGACCCGCAACGGAACACTGAATGCCTGTGCCGGCCCATGGGCGAACGCCAGCAATATAGCGGAGCAAACGATAGATTTCTTCATGGACTGTGCCCTCAGACGATGCGTAGCGCTGCCCCGCTCAGATCGTGCCATCCGATATGCAACAGGGCGCCACCTTGCGTTTACTCCATGTGAGGATGACGATCCACCAGTCGCTGGCGGCGCGCCTTGAGCGCTTCGAGCTGTTCTTCCATTGCTGTGATTTCCTCATCGACATCGGCAACCGTCTGCTCAATGTTCTCGTATGCCTCCTTGAGCAGGGCCTTGGCCTCGCGTCGGTTGGATGCCGTGGGCGTGTCACCCCGCAATGGCTTATTCGCAGTCTCGGGAAGATAAAAGGAGGTAATGATTCCAATAACGGCGGCAACCATCAGATAGTAGGCCGGCATCATCAGGTTACCGGTTTCTTCTACCAGCCAGGCGGCGATCGTTGGCGTGAGCCCTGCAACAATAATGGCAACATTAAAGGAACTGGCCAGCGCGCTGTAGCGGATACGCGTCGGAAACAGCGCCGGCAATGTCGATGCCATCACGCCTGTCATACAATTGAGTACGATCGCAATAAACAAAAGACCAAGAAAAATCAGACCGGTATTGTCACTGCCAATAAAGTGATAAGAAGGCACGGCCAGCAACAGCAAGCCAATGCTGCCAAGGCGCAGAAAGGGCTTTCTGCCTATTTTGTCGCTGAAGAAGCCCACGACAGGCTGCACAAATAGCATCCCGATCATCACCACCACAATAATCAGCACACCGTGTTCTTCGGTATAACCCAGGCTGCTCGACAGATAGGTAGGCATATAGGTGAGCAACATGTAATAAGTGATATTGGTTACCAGAACCACACCAATGCTGATCAATAAAGCCTTGCGATATTTGGAAAAAATCTCACGAAAGGAAACGCCTGGTTTTTCCTTGATGGCGTCCTTGTCTTCTTTTTCCATCTTTTCCAGCTGCTGCGTAAAAGCAGGCGTCTCTTCGGCGGCATGCCGCAGATAAAGCCCCAGCAGTCCTAACGGGCCCGCCACAAAGAAAGGTACACGCCAGCCCCATTCCAGGAAGGTCGGCTCCTTGAGGATAGTTTGTAACAGCACCACCAAGCCTGCCCCCAGCACGAAACCGGCAATGGAGCCGAAATCCAGCCAACTGCCCAGAAACCCCCGTCGCCGGTCGGGGGCATATTCTGCCACGAAGACTGCCGCGCCCGTATACTCCCCGCCTACAGAAAAGCCCTGGGCCAGTTTGCACAACAGCAACAGAATCGGCGCCCACAGACCGATGGTTGCATAGGACGGTATCAACCCGATGCAGAAAGTGCTGATGGCCATGATGATAATCGTCAGAGACAGCACTTTCTGTCGCCCGAAACGATCTCCCATGACACCAAAAAATACGCCGCCCAACGGGCGGACCAGGAATGGTACAGAAAATGTACCCAATGCAGCAATCGTCTGCACGGCAGGCGACGCGTCCGGAAAAAAAACTTTACCCAGCGCATAGGCCACGAAGCCATAGACGCCGAAATCAAACCACTCCATCGCATTGCCAAGCGCCGCGGCAGTTACCGCCTTTTTGAGCTTGGTGTCATCAATGACGGTGATATCGTCAATTTGCAAGGGCTGGTTTTGCTGTGATGCTGAAGCTGACTCTGCCATTCTCTTCTTCCCCGTGCTTCCCATTGTTACAAGCCATGTTGCCATAATGTACAGCCCGTTGCAAACATTTCCTGTACAACGCCGCGTATACATTTATTCACAGATTGCCAAATGACCCTGTATTGAAATTGTCATAAAAACAGCTGGAAATTCTGCCACCGGCAGTTGATCACGCCCGTGATAGCGTCGGCAACTCGGCACAGGCCCATGTGAGACCAGAACAACAGTCGCGTTGAGAAGCAACCCGTTGCCATTGCCTGGTACGCACACAAGCAGAACGAAAGAACCCCAGAAGCGCCTAACGCTCTGGGGTTCAAACTACGGAGTTGATGCAAGGGCCGGGAGTCCTTGATACGTTGCCAGGCAACCGCACGTCTTGTATGAATAGTATGCCGGAGCATGTCTACCCACTACGGTTACCTGCAAACTCCAAGCCTTTATTCTACTGCATTGAACCGCGCCGGCAATCACGACGCCAGGCGTCGCATTGCCAGACGAGGCAAGTCATCAGAAGCGATGATTCAGACCAACGCCCACCAGGGTTGATTTCAGTTTGACGTTCTCTGCGTTGTCAAACTTCAGTTTGCCTGTGCCGTAAGAGGCGAGCGCATAAACAGTCGTGCGTTTGGACAATTTGTGCTCGTAACCCAGACTGAAAATACTCAGCTTGCCTTTTACACCGTCAAAATCGTCGTCATTGTTTTTGGTAGAACTGCCCTGATAGGAGGCCATGATCTTGCCGCTATCGCCGACGGGTGCAGACACGCCCACTACCCATGCCTGTTGACGGTAGCCATTTGTTTCAGCGTAATTGAATCCATTGGCATCTGACGTAAAGTCATTCAATGCACCGGTCAGACCGGTACTGCCGACGCCACTGGCCACAATGACGTCATTGTCCATGGAACCGCGAACCTGACCGTAGCCCAGATACAGTTTGACTACGTCAAAATCGTAGGCGCCAAACAGGTTCCACATATGTGTCGTGCCTTTCTGGTCGTCTGCGTTAGCCACACGTACATCTGTGCGGAAACGATCATAAGAAGCACCGATAGACACAGGACCGTTATCATAAGAGAGACCAGTCGTAATCCAGTTGGAGGTATCGCGTTGCTCGAAATCATCGATGCCATCGCTGCTGGTTGTTTTGGTGTTTTTGCCAGAGTAGCCAATGCCAAATTTGAAGCCCGAGAAATCAGGCGTCACATATTTGATCGAGTTGTCCATACGGGCGTAAGTTGACGCACCAAATGCGCCTGAAAGCACGCCAGCCTGGTTATAGCCGACGCCGAAGGGGTTAAGCGACGAGACGGTGTCGGACGCAACGTTGTTTTGGCGTCCCAAAGTCAGCGTACCCCAATTGGCGCTGGTCAGACCAACATAAGCATAACGACCAAACAGACGGTTACCCTGCAGGGATTTGCCATTGCCCAGATCGAAGCCGCTTTCCAGCTGGAAGATTGCACTGGTACCGTTGCCCAGGTCTTCAGCACCCTTCAATCCCCAGCGGTTGCCGTTTCTGACACCGTTGATCAGGCCAATGTCACGCGTTTTGGTCCAGGCATCGCCCTGGGTCACTTTGGTCTGTTGATAGCCAATACCGGCATCGACAATACCATACAGGGTTACGGAAGTTTCGGCGTGGGCAACGCCGGCAAAGCCGACGGTTAGTGCTGCAGCAAGCAAAGTCTTTTTCATGTATCAAATCTCCTCAGGAATGGTCATCATTATTCTTACCCGAATGGTTCAGAAACGATTCAGATTTGATGCAATATAAAGATTGGATACATTTATGTAAAGGAACCGCCATGCTTCAAAATTGGCCCGCCAGAGAGTTTGGATGCGGGTGGCAACCACGCCACGATCGTTCCTGCGACGCAGCAATTGTGTGTGACAGCCATCCGATTGCATCTGAAATAATTATCCTCTTACACGCAATTACATTTGTAATCATAGCGTTAATGAGATATCGCCCGACATGCCGATGCAAACAGCCCTCCCTTACCTATACGTAAAACTGGCATGATTCTTGCCCAGTCAATTATTTTGCGGGTTTAGGTCATACGGGTTTTCCTTCATAGTGAATACGCCTAGGGTTTTGTATTACATTTGTGACATATATGCGACATTCCACATAATTATGGTCAACCTACCACCGGCGTGTAGGAATGCCAGGCGGTCAGCGATTGAATGGTACTTCCAATGTGCAGGAGCTTAGCCTCATCGCCGGCCTTGCCCGTTAACTGTACGCTGACTGGCAGGTTGGTCTGGTCAAAACCGGCAGGCAGTGCCAACGCACAACCTTTCACCCAGTTAACGAAGCGCGTGAAAGTGCCCAGCGGCGTCACAGACTCGTCCACCTGTGCCAGCGGTATCGCACTTGAAGGCGTAGTGGGCAACATCAAGGCATCTTTGTCGGCCATCCATTGTGTCCATACTGCCTGCATCTTCTGATGGGCTTCCAGTAAATCCTGATATTGCATATCCGATATGCTCTTCCCGCTCATTAGCCGATCTCGCACAAAAGGCCCGAAAAGCATGTCCGGATCCTGGATGTAGTCCCTATGCACGCGCCAGCCTTCGGCGGCTATCAGTTTTCCGCAGTCGCTCATAGCCTGCTGAAAATTGAACGGCGGTGCTTCGCGTATGATTGTTGCACCGGCCATGTCGACCATCCTGGCCATATCACGCAAGCCCAGGCGTACGGCACGCTGCACCGGCACACCGTAGTCTTCTTCGGGCAGAACACATATCCGCATCCCGGCAAGCTGGTCAGCCTGATCACACCCCGGGTACATCACGCTCTGCACCTCCTGCCCCGGTGCATGGGTCAGCGCTTGCAGCAACAAGGCTGCGTCATCTGCGGTTCTGGTCATGGGCCCAACGCTATCGAGCTTACGGGACAGGGGAAAGACACCGTCGGCATTAACCAGACCAACCGTCGTTTTCAAGCCGGTAATACCGTTGAGGGCGGCAGGAATTCTCACCGACCCGCCGGTGTCGGTGCCCAGTGCGCCCGGCACCAGGCCGGCGGCAACCGCGACGCCCGATCCACTGGAGGAGCCGCCGGGCACACGGTGAAGATTGCGATCCCAGGGATTGCGAGGCGTTCCCTGCAAAGGATTCGTCCCCCATCCGCCGAACGCAAACTCTACCGTATGCGTCTTGCCGATAATGACTGCGCCATGGGCTTGCAGGCGCTGTACCACATCGGCAGTGCCGCTACTGATCCGGGTCTCCCATTGCCGGGAACCGCAAGTGGTAATCGTGCCTTCAATATCACATAAGTCTTTGATGCCCAAAGGTATACCGTCAAGCATACCCAGCGCCTTTCCCTGTTGGCGCCGCTCGTCGGACTGGCGAGCCTGCGCCAGCGCCTGTTCAGGAAAGACACAGACAAATGCATGCAATACGGGATTCAGGTTGGCTATCCGATTCAAAAAGAATGTCGTCAACGATTCGGCTGTCACATTGCTCAGGGCCAGACTGCGGGCCAGTTCAGTGATTGAAGCAAAGGCGTACTGTTCCATCATCTGTCCTTTACGCCACACCGGCTTCGCCAAGCATGCAATGGAGCAATACGTTGCATCCGGCCTCCACATGCTCTGGCAAGGCGTCTTCGATTTCATTGTGACTGATACCATCTTTGCAGGGGATGAATATCATCGCCGCCGGACATATGCGTGCCAGGTACACGGCATCATGGCCTGCGCCGCTGACCAGCCGGGAATGGGGATAGCCCAGCCGGGCAGCATTGTTTTCCACAGCATTGACCTGAGTCTGAGCAAACGCCTGCGGAGGAAAATAAACAACCTCTTCTACCTGAATCTGTACCTCATATTTGCCGGCCATGGCATCGCAGTAGCGCTGAAAATCGGCCTTCATCGCCGACAGATCATCGTCGGTCAGTGCACGCAGATCCACAGAGAACCGCACCCGCCCGGGGATCACATTCCGTGAATTGGGATACACGTCAACCCACCCAACCGTGCCACGCCCATCTTCACCGTAGCGGCAGCCAATTTCATTTATTTCATTCATGATACGCATTGCAGGCAGCAGCGCATCTCTGCGCAGTGCCATGGGTGTCGTGCCGGCGTGCGACTCTACCCCCTGTACCTGAACATCAAACCAGCGTTGTCCCAGTGCACCCGTGACCACGCCAATCGTATGCGAGCGCTGTTCCAGCACCGGACCCTGCTCAATGTGAGCCTCAAAATAGCTTTTTACCGGGGTGGCACGACATGGTATCGCACCGTCATAACCAATGTCAGCGAGTGCAGCGGCAACACTAATGCCTTTCGTATCCGTACTTTGCAATGCAGTCTGCGCAGAAAATGCCCCGGCGTATACGCCCGACCCCATCATGACCGGGACAAAGCGCGAGCCTTCCTCGTTAGTCCATACGACAACCTCCAGCGGCGCCAGCGTTTTGATCTGCAGATCATTCAGTGTGCGCAGCACTTCAAGCCCGGCCAGGACACCATAATTGCCATCAAACTTGCCACCGGTAGGCTGTGTATCAATATGGCTGCCGGTCATGACGGGAGGCAGTTGCGGGTCAGTCCCTTCGCGGCGGGCAAAAATATTACCCAGTTCATCTACGCGAATGGTGCAGCCGATTTCCGTTGCCCATTGCACAAACAGATTGCGACCTTCCTTATCCAGCTCAGTCAATGCCAGACGGTTAACGCCGCCCTTTTCCGTACCACCAATGCGAGCCAGCGTCATGAGCGAGTCCCAAAGTCTTGCGCCATTGATCTGCCCGACACTGCTGTGAGTATTCATATCCATTTCGTTTTGCCTGTTGAGTAAAAATCGTTGTTACGTGAGTGCCGTCAGGCAGCAGCCAGATGGCACTGAACCCGATGGCTTTGGCTGATTCTGGTCGTCGGCGGTACACTTGTCGCACAGTGCGCCATCACCTGATCGCAACGCGCAGCAAATGGGCAGCCGGGTGGCAAATTAGCCAGATCAGGTGGCGAGCCACGGATCACGTCCAGTGGCTTGCCACGCTCCATGCCATGGCGTCGGCTCTTGAGCAATGCCAGCGTATAGGGATGCTGAGCATGGTGCAAAATGTCGCCAATACTGCCCTCTTCCACAATCCGCCCGCCGTACATGACGGCAACCCGGTCCGCCATTTCCGTTGCCGCGCCAATATCATGGGTGACAAAAACAATGGCCAGCCCCAATTTCTTTTGTAATTCACGCATCAGGATCAGCACCTGTATCTGCACCGTTGCGTCCAGTGCGGTAGTCGGTTCGTCTGCCAGCAGCACTTCGGGCTGGGCAGACAGCGCCAGCGCGATCATGGCCCGCTGGCGCATGCCGCCAGACATCTCGTGCGGATACGCAGCAAGGCGCCGCTCCGGACTCGGAATACGCACTGCTTCCAGCGCGGCAATGGCGAGCGCCCTGGCTTGCTGAGCACTAATCTGGTGGTGCGTGCGAATGCATTCGATCATTTGCTGGCCTACGGTATAAACGGGGTCCAGGGCCAGCAGAGGTTCCTGAAATACCATTGCTATTTTCTTGCCGCGCAGCGCACGCAATTGGCGCCGATCCATTTTCAGCACGTCCTGCCGGTTGATGCGGATTGAGCCGGTTTGTCGGGTTTGCCTTTCCGGGTGCAGGCGCATCAAGGCCCGCAAGGTCACGCTTTTACCCGATCCTGATTCGCCAATAAGCACCAGCGTTTCACCTTTGGCTACGTCAAAAGAAACACCATTGACCGCCCGTATCGTCTTGCCAGCGCGTTCGAAAGCAACCGTCAGATCAGTCACTGAAATGGCGGCATCAGCCCGATCGTCTGCAACAGACGCGCTGCTGTGTTGTTCCTTCATCCGCGTCATCACTTGTGTATTCATTGTGTTCCTCTCAAATGGACATATCAGCGGACGCTTGCCGCGCCGTATCCACACTTTGCCCGATGCGGTCATTGACCCGAATACATGCAACCTCATGTCCCGGGCGATGCGCCAGCAACAGCGGCATATTGGATTTGCATTGGGCAATCATCTGACTGCAGCGCGGGTGAAACCGGCAGCCTGACGGCGGTTCGATGGGGTTCGGCGGGTCCCCGGCCAGCGGTGCTTTTTCGGTACGATGGTCCGGGTCGGTTGTCGGAACCGACGCCAGCAGCGCCTGTGTGTAAGGGTGGGCAGGCGTACTGAGCACCTGATCGGTCGAACCCAGCTCAACCACTTTGCCCAGATACATCACCAGCACCCGATCGCACAAATATTCAATGACGCTCAGATCGTGGCTGATAAAAACAAAGGTGAGGTTGTATTTTTTTTTCAGATCCGATAGCAGATTCAGTACCTGAGCCTCTACGGATTTATCCAGCGCAGAGACGGCTTCATCAAGAATAATCAAGCGCGGTTTCAGGGCAATGGCGCGTGCGATGTTAACGCGCTGCCGTTGTCCGCCCGACAGTTCGTGAGGGTACCTGCCGGCAAAGCGTTGCGGATCCAGCCCAACATTCGCCAGCAACTCCAGTGCCTCGCGCTCGGCCTGCCGAGGCGGTACGCCGTGCACAATCGGAGCAAACGCGATGGTATCCAGAATCGTCATGCGCGGATTCAGGGATGAATAGCTATCCTGAAAAACCATTTGCACCTGACGCCTGAACGATTTCATCGGCAATTGGCTGGTACCTACCGTCTGGCCGTCGAAGATCAGTTCGCCACGATCCTGCTGCAGCAGTTGCATCAGCAGCCTGGCGGTTGTTGATTTGCCGCAGCCGGACTCCCCGACAATACCCAACGTCTCGTTTTTCATGACATCGAAACTGATCCCATCTACAGCCTGTACCGCAGCGGCATTGCGACGAAAAAACGTGTTTTTCAGAGGAAAGTGCTTCAGCAGATTCTTCACAATAAGCAAGGGCTGCGCTGGTCCGCCAACATCCTGGGTCTGAGCCAATGTGGTTGTCGTCATACTATTACTCCTTAATATCCATCGCCTGGCGAAGCCCGTCTGAAAAGACGTTGAACGAAATCGATGTGATAAAAATCATCAGGCCCGGCAATGCCGCAATCACCGGCTGCGTGTAAATCGCCGTACGCAGGGTATTGAGCATAAGACCCCATTCAGGCTCTGGCGGCTTAACGCCCAGACCCAGAAAAGACAGCCCCGATGCCAGAATCATAGAAACAGAAATCAGACTGGTGGAGAAAACGAAAATGGGACCAAGCACATTGTTAAGGACCTGACTGAACACGATCCTGACCGGCGATGCACCTGATATCCGGGCCGCATCCACAAACTCCTGCGTGCGCATTTGAGTGGTCACGCTTTCGGCCACGCGAATGATTTGCGGAATGAACACCACGGTCAGCGACAACAGCGCATTACCGGTGCCGGCGCCGAGCGTGCCCGAGAGCGCGATCGCCAGCAATACCGATGGAAAGGCGTACAGCACGTCGGTCAGACGCATGATGACTGCGTTGGTGCGTCCACCGGCATATCCGGCGACGATGCCGATCGCGCCTCCGATTGCAAACGCAATGATTACGGGTGTGATACCCATGAACAATGACAGACGTGCCCCCAGAATCAGGCGGGACAGCATATCGCGCCCCAGTTCATCGGTACCCAGAAAGTAATTTTCGGTGCCGATAGGCTTGAGCCTGTGAATAATCGAAGACTTATATGGATCTGCCGGCATGATCCACGGCGCCAGTATCGCCATCAGCAGCAGAAGCAGCAATAAACCGGCTGCAAACATCGCACCCCTGTTACGCCGCAGGTTACGCAGGACGCCACTCCAGTACCCCGCCGAGCGGGGTGCCTGTACTAGCGACAAGTCTGCATTGGTGGCAAGGGAATAATCAGTCATGGTGTTACCTTTGAATACGGGGATCAAGCCAGGTCTGAATGGTATCGACCAGCAGATTGAGCAGCACGAAAAAGATCGCCATGATCAGAATCGTGCCTTGCAGTAGCGGAAAGTCGCGCTGGAACACGGCCGAATTGAGCAGAAACCCGGCGCCAGGCCATGAGAAAACTGTTTCGATCAGAATGGAGCCACCGAGCAGATAGCCCAGTTGCAACCCCATCACGGAAAGGGCCGTGGGCGCAACGTTCTTGACCAAATGCATAAACATCCGACCGCGCCCCAGGCCCCGGGCCTGCAGCCCGACCATGAACTCCCGCGACAGAATATCGCTGACAAGGGCACGAATGGTGCGGGCCACAATCCCCATGGGAATCACCGACATCGTGATGGCGGGCAGGATCATATACTGCACATGCTCCCAGTCCCAGCGCCAACCGGTGCCGTCACCTGCGGCCGATCCGGTTGCGGGAAACCAGTTCAGAAACACCGAGAAAATAATGACCAGCACCATGCCCAGCCAATAATGCGGAATACTGACGCCAAGTATGGAACTCAATGACGCCAGCCGATCCCAGATAGAATGTCGCGCATAGCCGGAAATCATGCCGAAGACGACCCCCAGTGAAAAACCGATCAGTACGGCGATTACGGCCAGCCGCAGCGAATTGCCGACCGCGGCGAGCACCTCGGTAGCCACGGGGCGACTGGTCGCGATAGACATGCCCAGATCACCATGCAAGGCCCGCCACAGCCAGTTCCAGAACTGCACCAGAAATGGCTGATCAAACCCGTAGATGCTCATCATTTGACTGCGCAGCGCTTCAGAGGCATCGGGTGGCATGACAGAAACAAGAGGATCACCAGGGGCGATGTGGATCAGGGAGAAACACAGGAATGCCACTCCCAGCAATACGGGCAACGAATACACGAGCCGTCTCAGAAAATACATCATGATAGTCAGGCTTCAAAAATGGAAAACAGGGGGAGTGCTGGCCACCACGGTGGCCAGTGCAGAGTTACTCCTTGGACATCGTGGCAATGTCGATAAACCAGCTTTGTGGCTGGACTACGCCCTTGACCTTGTTGGAAATCGCCCGAGGACCGACATCATGTGCCACATAAAGGAACACGGCTTCGTCCACCATCCGGGTATGCAGTTTGGCCAGTGCAACGTCTCGCTGCGCCGGATCAAAACTGTTGCGGGCTTCGCGGATATATTCGTCGAAGGTATCGTCAATCACATAGCCCCAGTTATTCGATACGGGTGGTAACGCTTTGCTGCTGACAAAACGCACCATGGCAAAGAACGGATCCATGGTGGCTGCACTTACATTGGTCGCCTGTGCCCCATGTGCGCTGGGGTCCTTGGCACCCAGACGCCAGCTGTTAAACAGCGTATTCCATTCGACCACATCAAATTCGACATCAAAAAAACATTCTTTCAGATTCTGCTGGATATATTCATTCATCGGCAGCGGCTGCATCTGACCAGAACCGGATGCCGAGATCTGCACTTTCACTTTGACCGGCTTGCTGGCAGAGAAGCCCGCCTCCTGCATCAGCTTGCGCGAAGCATCCGGATCGTATTTGATATCGAATGTCGGGTTGCCCCACCACGGGCTGGATTTGGCTACCACGCCCTGAGCCGGCGCCATCAGACCGCCCAGCATGCCTTTCATGCCCTCGCGATCGACACACAGATTGGCGGCCTGCCGTAGGCGCTTGTCGGCCCAGGGCGAGCCCTCAACCATAGAAAACTGCCATGGCCAGATATGCGGTTGAACATTGGTATAAATGGTATTGCCACGTGCCTTGATCGGTTCAAGTGCATCGGGCGCTGGCGCTTCAATCCAGTCTACCTGTCCCGACATAAGCGCTGCTGTTCTGGCGCTGGCCTCGGGCATGGGAATCAGCACGACCTTATCCAGCTTGGGTACGCGTGCAGGATTCCAGTAATGATCATTTTTGGTGATTTCAAGTCTGGAGCGCGGCACCAGTCTGGAAAGCTTGAACGGGCCGGTACCGGACGCTTCACTCGCGAACGCATTCCAGGCCTGCTTGGAGCGCTCCAACGGATCCTTAACCGAAGCCGGCACTGCATCAAGTTTCTTTTGCCACTGCACAGGCGATGCGATGAACAGATTTGTCAGGTTATAGGGCAAAAACGCGTCGGGTTCTGTCGTCGTTATTTCAACCGTCATAGGATCAATCACTTTCGCTGCCTTGAGTGTTGGCATCCTTGACACCGTAGCGCCTACTTGAGCAGGATCATATTGAGGAGCGGACTTATCCAGTACCTTCGCAACGTTCCATACCACCGCATCGGCATTAAATGCAGATCCATCATGAAAAAGGACATTCGGACGCAGCTTGAAAATCCATTTGGTCTTATCGGCCTCGTCCACGGTCCAGCTTGTAGCCAGCCCTTGCGTCAGCGGTGTTGCGCCTTTGTCGGAGGACAGATCCCATTCGACAAGCGCATCATACATGGGAATACCGGTAAAGCGATTACCTTCGAATCCCTGATCGGGCTGACCCGAGGTCCGGGGAATATCCGCAGCGGTCATGGCAATGGTCAGCACCGACTCTGCATTGGCTGCCAGAGGCATGGCGCAGGCACTAAAAAATACAGCCATACTCATGGCCGTAGCTAATGTGTTCTTGGGAAAATTGGGGATCATGACGGTTCCTTGAAAGTTGCCAACACTCTCAAGCAAAAGATGTGCCAACGCCGTATTGATGCCCTGTTGGCCATATGGCGTGCTTGCCACGCTCTATACAATCAGCCTGTCGCACCAAAACAAGGCAGACGTGTGCATTGATCGCCCTGCAGATTTAAAAAGGCGCCCATTTGTTCAAACGAGCACGCCAGCTGCACTTGAAGCAGGCATGCATCGCCATTTCGCGTACTTACTCAGCTTCTCCCAACATCGGGAAATCTCCGCCCTGCAAAAGCCGACGACTGTAGGTACGCCCCTCTGCAGCAAGAGCCAGCAAGTTGCGATCCTGTTCCCGACTATTCAGAAACAGCAATGCAATGTGCTGGGAATAAGTATGGCCCGGCCGGAGCGAAATCAATTTGATACGCGGTGTGAAAGATGCGATGCGTCCGGGCAACAAACTGATCCCCATGCCGTTGCTGACCAGATTGATCAGCGAAAAAATATCGCCTACATGCATTCCTATCACAGGTGAGATGCCTGCATTTTCCATCATTTGGTTAAAACTGTATGAGGTTATGAATCCATCGGCCAGAGTCACGAAATTCTCATTGGCCAGCTCATGCAAATCCACTTCAGAGCGACTCGCATAGGGTGAATCCAAAGGAACTGCCAGGAACATTTCATCTGAAAACAATGGCACGGTAATCAGGCGCTTGCTGTCGATACCGTCATGCACCCCGATGACAATGGCGTCCAGCCTGCCATCCTGCAACTTTTGCAGCAGTTCATCGTTGGAGCCCAGCGTCAGCTCTATATTGAGCCCGTCCTTGCGCAGCTTGGTTCCGACAATCAGATGCGGAATGCAGTGCAACGTCAGTGAATAGATGGCACCTACCCGGAGCCGGGACGCATTGATGCCCGCCATGTCTCTTACAGCATGGATGCCATCTTCGCATTCGGCCACTACCCGACGGGCGGATTCCGCCAAACGTCGCGCCGTATCCTGAGGGACCAGATTTCTTCCTTCCAGCTTGAACAGCGGACAGCCTATGGCTTGTTCAAGCGAATGCAGGGCGCGGTGGACGCTGACTACGCTCTGGCCCAGATCCTCGGCGACGCGGGCTAGATTATTGCGTTCCATGAAAGCCAGAAAGACTTCCAGTTTTTTCAGGGTAATCGATTCATCTATGGCCATGGATTTAACTCACAAGGTTTTTTCATGATGGCTAGGGTAAACGATAGGTCAGGCCAGACAGCGCGACCGTTGACTATAGGATTACATTCGGTGACTGCGGAACATTTAACTTCAGGCTAAATGATTGTACATGCAGGTTGATTGAAATGCCTGCCGCCTCTGTCTATCGTCTGTCTTACGATAAGGAATGATAGTGGCGCCCCAAAGACGGATGCGGGCGGACTTCCTTTCGGCGCTAAATACACTTAACTACGCAACATAAAAACATCCGGAGACAAAACCATGATTATTTACGGTACAGCCATACTGGCAGCATGCCACTTACTGGGCGTTTACGTTGGTGATCTGCTGGGCATGCTGATTGGTGTGAAGGCCAACGTGGGCGGTGTCGGTATTTCCATGATGCTGTTAATCGCAGCCCGCAGCTATCTTCACAAAAAAGGTCTTATGCCCGCCACAACACTGGCGGGCGTGGGGTTCTGGTCAGCCATGTATATTCCCATCGTGATCGCCATGGCATCACAGCAAAATGTCGTGGCAGCACTCAAGGGAGGCCCGGTCGCCATACTGGGCGCGATCCTGACGGTTGTGCTGACTGTCGTCGTAATCGCTCTGATCAATCGCTCCGGCCCTGAGAATGCCGGCGCTACCTGGCAAGCCAGCCTCGCCTCAGATCAGGCCTGAAGGGAGATATGACGATGGACATGTTGAAACAGGCAATTATGCAGAACAATCTGATCGCAGCCTTTGCATTTGTAGGGCTGATCATATGGATATCCGGTCATCTTTCAAGGCGACTGACTAATGGGCGCGTACACGGTTCTGCTATTGCAATTGTTATTGGATTGATTCTTGCCTATTGGGGCGGCGTTGAAACAGGGGGCACCAAGGGAGTGGCTGATATCAAGCTCTTTGCCGGGATCGGATTGATGGGTGGCGCCATGTTGCGCGATTTTGCCATCGTCGCGACGGCATTCGACGTACAGGTAGAAGAAGTCAAAAAGGCCGGACTCATTGGTATGGTTTCGCTAATGTTGGGTATCGTACTCCCGTTCGTTGTTGGCGCCAGCGTTGCCTATGCTTTCGGGTATCGTGATCCGGTATCCATGGCGACTATCGGTGCCGGCGCAATGACCTATATTGTGGGTCCGGTTACCGGCGCAGCGATCGGCGCCAGTTCAGACGTAATCGCCCTGTCCATTGGCGTTGGTCTGATCAAGGCCATACTTGTCATGGTCTTTACTCCTGCCACAGCTCGCTTCATGCGTCTGGATAACCCGCGTTCGGCAATGGTCTTTGGCGGCATGGCAGGAACCACCAGCGGCGTTGCAGCAGGTCTGGCGGCGACCGATCCCCGCCTGGTGCCTTATGGCGCGCTAACGGCAACCTTTTACACCGGCCTGGGCTGCCTGATGGGGCCCTCCGTTCTGTTTCTCGCAACAAGAGCGTTATTCGGTTAACTATGCAACAGGAACACCTTATGAATCACCTTGGTACCAGCAAACTCTGGGATACAAAAAAGCGCGGCCGACAGCGACGCCTGGCGCGCGCCGCCAGCCTGAGACTTGACGCTCAAATCACACCGGAGCAGATCGTACCATTGCTGCAAGCGGTTATTGAACCGGGGGATCGGGTATGCCTGGAAGGCAACAACCAGAAACAGGCCGATTTTCTCGCCGACTCGCTGGCCGCTTGCGATCCCCAGCAGTTACATCATTTGCATATGGTTCAATCTGTGCTCGCACTGCCCAGTCATTTGGATCTCTTCGAAAACGGCATAGCAAGCCGACTGGATTTTTCTTTTTCCGGCCCGCAGGGGGGGCGCCTGGCGCGACTGGTGCAAGATAAACAGATTGAGATCGGCGCTATCCATACTTATCTGGAACTGTTTGGCCGCTACTTTACCGACCTGACACCGAACGTCTGCCTGATCGCTGCGCAGGCGGCAGATGCTGCCGGCAACCTGTACACCGGTCCTAACACAGAAGATACGCCTGCGATTGTGGAGGCCACAGCGTTTCGCAGCGGCATCGTGATTGCTCAGGTCAATGAACGGGTAGATACCCTGCCACGGGTCGATATTCCGGCAGACTGGGTCGATTTTACCGTCGTCGCTCCGCGCCCCAACTATATCGAACCGCTGTTCACCCGCGATCCTGCTCAGATTACTGAAGTGCAGATCCTGATGGCTATGATGGCGATCAAAGGTATTTATGCGGAGTATGGAGTACAAAGGCTCAATCATGGAATCGGCTTTGATACCGCTGCAATTGAATTGCTGCTGCCAACTTACGCCACAGATCTCGGTCTGAAAGGAAAAATCTGCACCCACTGGGCACTGAACCCTCATCCCACACTGATTCCCGCCATTGAATCCGGTTGTGTTGAATCCATCCACAGCTTCGGCTCTGAAGTGGGCATGGAAAACTACATTGCAGCCCGCCCCGATGTCTTTTTCACAGGCCGAGACGGCAGTATGCGTTCGAACCGCGCTTTCAGCCAGACGGCCGGCTTGTATGCCTGCGATATGTTTATTGGCTCAACGCTGCAAATTGATCTTGCCGGCAACAGTTCAACAGCAACAACAGGCCGTATTACAGGCTTCGGTGGCGCACCCAATATGGGATCCGACCCCCATGGCCGCAGGCATGCTTCTGCCGCCTGGCTCAAGGCGGGCAGAGAGGCAGGCGGCCCCGACGCCATACGCGGACGCAAGCTGGTTGTGCAAACGGTAGAAACCTTTCGCGAACATATGACCCCGGTATTTGTGGAAGAACTGGATGCCTGGCAACTGAAAGCCACTATGGAGGCCGAGTTGCCCCCCATCATGATTTACGGTGACGACGTTACGCATATCGTGACTGAAGAAGGTATTGCCAATCTGCTGTTATGTCGCAGTGCCCAGGAGCGCGCCCAGGCAATTCGCGGTGTCGCCGGCTTTACCCCTGTGGGCATGGCACGCGACCGCCGCATGGTTGAAAATCTGCGCGATCGAGGCGTGGTGCGCCGTCCGGAAGACTTAGGCATTGACCCTCGTCTGGCAACACGGGATATGCTCGCAGCCCGCTCGGTAAAGGACCTTGTCAAATGGTCTGGCGACCTTTACACACCCCCTTCCCGATTCCGTAACTGGTGATCAACATGGAAAAACTTGAATATCATTTTTCGACACCTGCTATCAAACCGGCGAACGACGCCGTGCTCTGTGGCGTCGTTGGCTCGGGCAATCTGGAAGTGCTGGTCCGACCCGCAAATACTGCTACTTCCTGCACAATAGAGATCAAAACCTCTGCGCGCGGATTCGGGGATATCTGGCAGGCTGTTCTTGCAGAGTTTGTATCTCATCATGACGTTGGTGGCACGCACATCGCCATTAATGATATGGGCGCGACCCCTGCTGTGGTAACGCTCAGACTCGGCCAGGCAATCAGTCAATATACGGGAGGTTCGCGATGACCACAGAAAATCCCTCGGCGTTATCGTTACATCATAGTTACTTCGAAGCCACTGCACGGCAGCGACTGTCCTGGATACTGGATGAAGGTAGCTTGCGCGAACTCATGCCCCCGACAGAGAGTTCACCCAGCCCGCATCTGGCAGCACTGGATATTCCAGGCGCGTTCGATGATGGCGTTGTTATTGGTGAAGGCGCCCTGGATAATAAACAAGTATTTGTTATCTCCCAGGAAGGCCAGTTCATGGGCGGGTCTGTTGGCGAGATCCATGGCGCTAAAATCGTTGGACTTCTGCGCCGCGCCATACGCGACAAACCCGCGGCCGTTCTGTTTCTGGTCGACTCGGGCGGCGTCCGGTTACACGAAGCCAATGCCGGCCTGATTGCGATTTCCGAAATCATGCGCGCCATTCTGGATACGCGTGCAGCCGGTATACCGGTAGTGGCACTCGTAGGAGGCAGTTGCGGTGCATTCGGTGGCATGGGCATTGTGACCTGCCTTTGTTCCGCTATTGTCATGTCAGAAGAGGGGCGTCTTGCCTTGTCCGGGCCCGAAGTCATCGAAACCGTTAAGGGTGTCGAAGCGTTCGATTCGCGCGATCGGGCGCTGGTGTGGCGCGTATCCGGAGGCAAGCATCGTTACCTGATGAACGATTGCGCGGCTTTGGTAGAAGACGATCCCCTTGCGTTCCGGGATGCCACCAGAAAACTGCTTGCGGAAAACACATATGCAATACCTGATATGGCTGCTCAGATGCAGGAGCAGTCGCGCCTGCAAGCGCGTATGGAGCAGTTCAAGGATATGAACGACGGCTTACAAGTATGGCAGGCCCTGGGCGTCAAGACTCCCTCCGAGATTTCCATGATGAGCTGCTCGGATCTGATCCAACTGCGTAAGGAACTTTATAAATGAACCTGCCTACCATTCTGGATGCCCTGTTTCCGACAGGCCATCAAATTAGCATCAACGGCCATGTACTGGCCGGGACAGCAAATACCGCCAGTGGCAGCGTTGCCGTGCTGGGTACAACGGATGCTGCAGCTATCGATCACGAGATTGCTCTGTTCCTGGCGCAACATATCCTGGCTACGATCCAGGCGCATCCGCGCCGACCTGTGATCTTTCTCGTCGACACCCAGGGGCAGGCGCTGTCACGTGCCGAAGAACTGCTTTGTCTCAATGGCAGTCTGGCGCACCTGGCCGCCTGCGTAGACCTGGCACGACGCCTTGGCCATGTCAGCCTCAGCCTGGTCACGGGAGAGGCAGTTAGCGGCGGCTACCTATCCTTTGGACTGATGGCTGATCGTGCCTACGCCCTGGCCAGTGCGCAGGTTCGAGTAATGGATTTGAAGGCCATGGCACGCGTAACCAAAATCGATCACGCGAAATTACAGGAACTGGCCGTCAGCGCCCCCACCTTTGCACCAGGCGCTGATAACTATCAACGTATGGGCGCCATCGAAGAGATATGGCCAACACCTTCTGCCTCATTACTGGACTCGGCGCTCGCTGCGTTACTCAAAGCCCCCGGCAGCTCAGATCGTCGTATGCAGGCGGCTCAGGACAGAACCGGCAGGTTAGAGGCCGCCCGAATTGTCGATCAGATTCTGGCCGCCTAGGAAATGACTCATGCGCCGCCATGACCTTGCCTATCTCTACCCGACTGCCGACTACCGCTTACTTAGCACCTCGCCTGACGCTGCAGCCCACCATGCACTGCAGCGCTGGCTGCACGCAGAGCGTCCGCTGGTAGTTGCCCGGCAAGCTGTACAGGCCGGAGCCCAGATTATGCTGGGCCTGACATTGCCACCGGATGCGCATCCCAGGCGGTTAAGTGTCTTAGTCCCCCCCGAAGCAATCCGGGCGATCAGCCCCCCTCTTACGTTAGCTCATTGCCTGAACAGATGTGCTACGAACGTTGCGAAGCCATTGTGCCATTTGCTGCAACGATGCGACTCATACAACATCAACGTTGCTGTGTACGGGTCACTTGCATGGGAAATGCTAAGTGCAAAGATATATCGACACAGTAAATCTGATGTCGATGTTATCTGTGATATTACATATGTATCCCAGCTTGCTCCGTGCATGGAAGCCTTGCAACAGGCCCAGCAAGCAATGCCCTGTTCGCTGGATGGGGAAATACGCTTTGCAGACGGCCCGGCGGTTAACTGGAAAGAACTCTCAAGGGCGCTGCAACAGCCGTCGCTGCGGGTGCTTGTGAAAGAAAATACAGGCGTAGCCATGCTCTCCCCGGCAGAACTGCTATCGCGTTTAAGGGAACACGATCATGTTTGCTGAATTGATTGAAGCCGAGCGGGACTTTGCGGTCGCATCCTGCTCTACATTAACACCAGAAAAAATTGGCAGGCTGGCAATCCAGGCACTGTATCGGGAGGTTGCACTCGCGCCCAAACCAGGTCTGGTCAGCCCCATGGACAGCGGCAGCCATACAGATATGGATTTCAGTACCTTCGTGCGAAGCCTTCAGGCACTTCGAAGCTATTTTCCGGACATATCGCATCTGGGCACGCAAACGCCCACTTATGCACAATTGCAATCCTGCGGTGTGAGCGCAGAACAACGCATGCTGCTGGCCACCAACGGCATTAATACGCACCGCGGGGCAATTTTCAACCTGGGCTTGCTGTGTGCGGCAGCCGGCGTAGAGATTGCCCGTACCGGTTCATGCTCTGCCGAATCGGTTTGCCAGTGTGTGGCCAATCTGTGGGGACCCGCCATTCTGGCTACCGCCACAACCATCAATAATAGTCATGGTGCGGTCGTTCAGCGACGTTACGGTAGTGGCGGTGCCCGGGCCGAGGCTGCCGCAGGATTTCCCTCGGCCATCAGAATCGGCTTACCAGCTTACCGGACGGCGCTCGCGCGAACCCAGTCGACCCAATTGGCGGCTGTCCAGTGCTTTTTCTCACTGATGGCCGAACTTGAGGACACCAATCTGCTTTGGCGAGGTGGTCGTCAAGGCCTGGCTTTTGCCCGTGACACCGCAACAGGATTTCTTGCTCGTGATGGCGTGTGTGCCCCTGACTGGCAAAACCAGGCTCAGGCCTTACATGCAGAGTTTGTCGCTCGACGCCTGAGCCCCGGCGGATCTGCCGACATGCTAGGTGTCGTCCTGTTTCTGGGAGCCCTTTAATATGCGCCTTGCCATATTATTCAGTGGTCAGGGGCAGCAATCCCCTGAACATTTCCAGGCACTGCAGGCAATGGCATCGGAGGAAACGCAGATACAACTGGCGAGACAGCTGCCTGATGTATGGCAAAACACGACAGTCCATTGCGAGACACTTGGACAAAACAGAATCGCCCAGCCTTTTATCTTTGCATTTCAACTGCAATGGTGGCAAGCACTACGGCCACTGCTGCCGGCACCGGTTTGTGCAGCCGGATATTCCCTGGGTGAGTTGGCGGCCTGCTGCGCAGCCGGCGCTTTCGACATGCACGAAGGAATAACGCTGGCAGCGCAACGGGCTGCCAGTATGGATGACTGCATACAAACACAGGCGGGCCTGATAGCGATCATGGGCTTGCCTCTTAAGAATATCCAAAGCATCACCACAGCAAGCAATACTCATCTGGCGATCATCAACCCGGATCAGCACCATGTCATTGGGGGTCTCGTGCAAGACCTGCAGCATGCAGCGCAACTGGCCCACGAACAAGGTGCGGTGCGCATCGTCAGACTGCTGGTTCAGACACCGTCACATACCGTGTTGCTAAAGCCTGCAACGCTGGTATTCAAACGACATCTCGCACCCTATCGCCGCAAGGCCCCTCTGGCATTCAAAGTGCTTAGCGCCATGGATGGTCGTTCGGCTTTGTCCGTGGAGCATGCACTGAATGCGCTGGCTGAACAGATAAGTCATGGCATGGACTGGGGAGCTTGCCTGCAGGCCATTCGCGAACGACAGCCGGATGCCGTGCTTGAGATCGGACCGGGCCGCGCCCTGGCGCGGATGTGGAATACCATCTATCCGGATATACCTGCCAGATCAATCGATGACTTCCGCAGCCCGACAGGCGTACAACATTGGCTTGAACATTTACCGGCGCGCCGATGATGCAGATTACTGCAAAAGCGTCTGGAACCGGTCAGGCTGTTCATGACGGAACCTTATAAATATTCACGCATTACACTGCTTTGTCACCCCCAACACCGAAGCACGCCTGTCAGGCGACATTCCGACATATAGATGCGCCATCATTGCCCCCGTTGCCTGCATTTTTTGCCCAAAACAGGGGCGCTATTTGCCTTCGCAAATATGGCATATGGCTTCCCCTGCCCTGACTCATCCATATCGTTTATTTTTCAACAGTAACCTCCACTCGCCGATTGGGTGCCAGACAGCGAATAAGCGCAGCCCCGCTGCCATTGCATTGTGTCACTGGCTGAGATTTGCCCAGGCCCTGACTATGGATCAGGTCAGCAGCCACACCATTCCGGATCAAATAACTGCGCACAGTATCGGCCCTGGCTTTGGACAAGCGCTGGTTATACGCATCCGAACCAAGACGATCCGTATGCCCTGTTACGACGATTAATCGGATACCTTGCGTGCTGGCCAGGCTTTCAGCCAGTCTGGTCAGCGCTTGCCTTCCCGCAGTCATACCGCTGAGTGAAGACCGATCGAATTCGAACAGCGCATCGGCATTCAATGTATAGGTTTGCGCTGCAGCACCGGGCGGACAGCTTGCGCTTTGATTGTCTACAGGCTTCCAGTAAAGATTGCGCACCAGTTTTTTGGCATCGAACAAAATCTTGAACTGGCAACGGGTCACGCCATTGTCACCCGGACCTGTACCGGGAAAGTGCATAAGATAATCCCACTCCCTGGTACCAAAACCCTCATTGAAGTGCGGACGGCCAAGCAGATGGTAGATCTGATCCCGGGTCATCCCCGCGCGGATCAGTGAAATGCTTTGCTGTGTCGGATAAATGCCCTGCTTATTGTCAAAGGTAACACGGTTGACATCGGGCCACACAACCTTATCGGTGGTGCCATCCGGCTTGACATTGCTTAACGAAGCACACCCGACCAGAACCAGTGGCATGATCCCTGTCAGGACGAAAGCAGGTCGATTGAAATTGAATATTTTATTTCTCATCTTTAGTACCCCTTTAAACCTTAATAACGCCTGTCCGGTGCATACGTATATGCACCGGGGTTTCCCTTTTCCTGACTACCACTGATATCCGACACCGACCGTCCCGCCAACCTGCCCGCGGCTGGAACTGGTGACTGAGCCTTTCAGGACCCATTTACCGTTACCCGATACGGTGGACAAGCCCATCGCGACACCAGACTCTCCCTGAAACACACTGCCCGCCACCGCAACCATGCTCTTGCCGGGCAGATAGGCTTGCGGTAAGCCAGCCACTGCCATTGCTGCCGCAGTGCCCGCCTCGGCCCGTTTTTCAGCACGTCTGATGCGCGAATTCAGACTACTCTCAACGCTGCTCAGTTGCCGGACGTTCACAGCATCCATCGGAGCAGTACCGTTTGCAACCTGATGAATCTGATTACCGCCCATACTGACCTCTGTCTCTGGCCTGATAGCGACTGATTGCGCATTTGCCACGAATGCGCCGCCTCCCACATTCACGCTGGTGAAAGTCGGATTATCATCAACAGCAATACTGACGTTCCCGCCATCGCGCGTAATTTTGATATTGTTTCCGTCGTTAAATTGAACGGTATCGTTGTTCAGGATTTTGGTTGACATGTCGCCATTGGTTTGCAGATTCCAGCCAACTGTTTTGACCTCGCCGACAATGTTGTACAGCTGGCTGCCATTGATCGCATCCTGACTGGTGGCACTAATTTCACCGGCGCCGACATTGGTTACTTTATTGCCGGACATATTCAGCGAACCACCAATAGTAGTGTTGCCAGCAACCGTCAATTCCTGGAATACCGGCGCTTCCGCCATCTGTACCTTGACTTCATTGTCTTGCACTACCGTGCGGAGATTGGCTCCGCTATAAGTGCCGGCCGTTGTCGCCTCGCCGGTGATCTTCAACTCCTGTCCCAGCTTGCGATCGACAGAACCACTATTACCAGAGAACGTAATCGGCAAATTACTCAGCTGGCCGATATCCTGTTGCAGGTTAAACAATTGACCACCATTGACAGCATCCTTACTGCCGCTTGCCACCAACCCATCTGAGACACCGGTTATTTTTCCAGTTCCTCCTGCATTCACTGTTACTGCACCAAAAACCGGAGACTCAGACAACATGATGTTCATAGCACCAGTTTCAGCATCCACTTCGGTACGAATATTCTTGTTGGAAGCCATCGCCAGCGGATCCAGTCCGCCCTGAATCACCACCGTAGAACCCAGATCCCGGTGAACAGTACCCACATTACCGGCAAAATTCATGCCCTTGGTGGTCAGTTGATCATCCTGATTTTTCAACTGACTGACATTGACCGCATCGGTATCGGCCACACCGGCTGCCACATTATTGATACGGTTACCTCCCATGTTCACGGTCGTACCAGGGTTGACCATCAGACTGTTGCTAAATACCGCCCCTCCGTTAAACGTACTCAACCCCGCCACAGATAATGTGCCGGCCAGGTCTACGCTGTCATTCAGATTAACCTTGATCTGGTTGCCCGTTTGCACCACATTGGTGTTGGTGCCGCCGATAAAGTCTGCACTTGCCCCTGGAGCGATGTTTTGTGAAGTTGCACCGTTGTTGGCCGTCAGATTCCAACCTTTATTGGCCGTTGTCTGCACGCTGAACAACTGGCTGCCGTTGACTGCTTCGGTACTGAACTCAGTGACAGCGCCGTCCATTACGCCTGTGATTTTTCCAGAACCCCCGTCGTTAATCACTACGTCACCAAATCGGGGGGAATCCGCCATCTGTATACGGAGTACGCCACCATCATTGAATGTCTGCACGTTCCGGCTGGAGAACGTACCTGCAACAGGTGCAGCCCCACCCACAATCGACAGCGTCTGGCCCAGGTCCTTATGCACCGGCAAGGCATCGTTGCCTGCAAAGTTCAGACCTTTAGCGGTCAGATCATCGCCCTGGTTTTTCAACTGGCTGAGGTTAACGGCATCCATATCGGCCACACCCGCGCCGACATTATTGATCCGGTTGCCGCCCATATCCACCGTGGCTCCCGGATTCACCGCCAGACTGTTGCTGAATACGGCACCGCCGTTGAACATGCTCAACCCGGCCACAGATAATGTGCCGGCCAGGTCTACGCTGTCATTCAGATTAACCTTGATTTGGTTGCCCGTTTGCACCACATTGGTGTTGGTGCCGCCGATAAAGTCTGCACTGCCCCCTGGAGCGATGTTCTGCGTCGTTGCTCCATTGTTAGCAGTCAGATTCCAACCCTTGTTAGCCGTTGTCTGCACACCAAACAGCTGGCTTCCATTAACCGCATCCGTACTCACTGCGGTGACATCACCATCAGCAACGCCCGTGATTTTACCGCTGCCTGCATTATTGACAGTAACCGTGCCAAACACTGGAGACTCGGACAACATGACATTCATGGCGCCAGTTCCCGCATCCACTTCGGTACGAATATTCTTGTTCGAAGCCGTTGCCAGCGGGTCCAGCCCTCCCCGGATCGTCATTGTTGATCCCAAATCCCGATGAACATTACCCACGTTGCCCGCAAAATTGAGACCCTTGGCAGTCAGATCATCGCCCTGACTCTTCAACTGGCTAACGTTGACCGCGTCGGTATCGGCTACACCAGCGCCAACATTATTGATCCGGTTGCCGCCCATACTCACCGTCGTGCCGGGGTTCACTGTAAGGCTGTTATTGAACACAGCACCGCCGTTAAAGGTACTCAATCCACCCACGGATAATGTTCCTGCCAGGTCTACGCTGTCATTCAAATTGACTTTGATCTGGTTACCCGTTTGCACCACGCTGGTGTTGGTGCCACCTATGAAATCTGCACTGCCCCCCGGAGCGATGTTCTGCGAGCTTGCACCATTATTGGCAGTCAGATTCCAGCCTGCGCCAGCGGTGTTTTGCACGGCAAAAAGTTGACTGCCATTGACCGCATCAGTACTGAATTCAGTGACAGCACCATCCATCACACCTGTGATTTTGCCGCTGCCTGCATCATTGACCACCACACTACCGAACTTCGGCGAGTCGGCCATCTGGACACGGATGGCGCCACCATCGTTGATCGTCTGTACATTCTGGCTGGAGAAGGTGCCTGCGACAGGTGCTGCTCCACCCACAATCGACAGGGTTTGACCCAGATCCTTATGCACCGGCACCGCATCATTACCCACAAAATTCAATCCCTTGGCAGTCAGATCATCGCCCTGACTCTTCAACTGGCTGACGTTGACAGCATCCGTATCGGCCACGCCGGCGGCCACATTATGTATCTGATTGCCGCCCATACTTACCGTTGTACCCGGATTCACGGTAAGGCTGTTGCCGATCACAGCGCCGCCATTAAATGAGCTTAGTCCAGCAACCGCCAATGTTCCCGCCAGGTTAACGCTGTCGTTCAGGTTAACCTTGATCTGGTTGCCCGTTTGCACCACATTGGTATTGGTGCCACCAATAAAGTCTGCACTGCCCCCGGGAGCAATGTTCTGCGTCGTTGCGCCATTATTGGCCGTCAGGTTCCAACCCTTGCTGGCCGTTGTCTGTACCCCGAACAACTGGCTTCCGTTAACAGCATCAGTACTTACTGCAGTCACATCACCGTCGGCAACGCCTGTGATTTTGCCGCTGCCTGCATCATTGACCACCACACTACCGAACTTCGGCGAATCGGCCATCTGGACACGGATGGCGCCTGCATCATTGATTGTCTGCACATTCTGGCTGGAGAAGGTGCCTGCGACAGGTGCTGCTCCACCCACAATCGACAGGGTTTGACCCAGATCCTTATGCACCGGCAAGGCATCGTTACCCACAAAGTTCAGTCCCTTCGCAGTCAGATCATCGCCCTGACTCTTCAACTGGCTGACGTTGACAGCGTCGCTATCGGCTACACCCGCGCCGACATTATTGATCCGGTTACCGCCCATATTTACCGTTGCACCGGGATTCACGCTAAGGCTGGTGCCAACCACTGCGCCACCGGTGAACGTACTTAGACCCGTAACCGAAAGCGTACCGGCCAGATTCACATTGTCGTTCAGGTTAACCTTGATCTGGTTGCCCGTTTGCACCACATCGGTGTTGGTGCCACCAATAAAGTCTGCACTGCCCCCGGGAGCAATGTTCTGCGTCGTTGCGCCATTATTGGCCGTCAGGTTCCAGCCCTTGTTGGCCGTTGTCTGCACGCCAAATAACTGACTACCATTGATTGCTTCGGTACTGAGCTCAGTGACCGCTCCATCCATCACACCTGTGATCTTGCCACTGCCCGCATCATTGATCACCACACCACCGAACTTCGGTGAGTCAGCAATCTGCACGCGAATTGCTCCTGCATCATTTATTGTCTGCACATTCTGGCTGGAGAAGGTGCCTGCGACAGGTGCTGCTCCACCCACAATCGACAGCGTCTGGCCCAGGTCCTTATGCACCGGCACCGCATCATTACCTACAAAGTTCAGACCCTTGGCAGTCAGATCATCGCCCTGACTCTTCAACTGACTGACGTTGACAGCGTCGCTATCGGCTACACCCGCGCCGACATTATTGATCCGGTTACCGCCCATATTCACCGTTGCACCGGGATTCACGCTAAGGCTGGTGCCAACCACTGCGCCACCGGTGAACGTACTTAGACCCGTAACCGAAAGCGTACCGGCCAGATTCACATTGTCGTTCAGGTTAACCTTGATCTGGTTGCCCGTTTGCACCACATTGGTATTGGTGCCACCGATAAAGTCTGCACTGCCCCCGGGAGCAATGTTCTGCGTCGTTGCGCCATTATTGGCCGTCAGGTTCCAGCCGGCACCGGCTCCGGTGGCCAGACTTTCAACCGCCTTCAACTGGCTGACGTTGACCGCATCGGTATTCTGAGTTCCCGCAGCGACACCTGTGATCTGGCGCAATTTCCCTGTAGACGGATCGCCGGCGCTTAACGCCCCTAACGTGCTCGTTGTATTGTTGACTGCAGTTGTTGTCGATACCGATGCTCCCACCGGTACGTACGGTGCTGCGCCCGCCGCCGTATTGGCAACCGAACCAGCACCCAGCGCAATGCCATTTGGCGTTGTTGTTGTTGCACCCAACCCCAATGCGACGCCGTTGGTAGCGCCAATAGACACGGAGGCATTTTTGCCGATAGCAATCCCGTCGGGAGCTGCTGCACCGTCATTATTAACGTTGCCTCCCCCGGTAGAATTGACGCTGAAGTATTCCAATGGGTTATCAACAATACCCTGCAATGCTTCCGCACAGACTTGGGTTGTTGTCGTCGAAGTGCCTTCACCCTTGATGGTTATCGTACCGCCATTGTCATTTCCCCAGGAAAATGTACATTCTGCGGTAGTGAGCTCTCCGGCTGCTAATGCTATTGGTGGAAACAGGGCAATGCCACCCGTGAATAACGCAGGAAGCAGCGCCTTGACTGCAAAATTCTGAAAAGGCAAACAGGCGCGTTCATTTTTTTCAGTACCAGTGCCGGTTTTGCCACATCTCTTAGTATTTTCGGAGACGGCAACAAAAGTACCTGTTTTTTCACACCATACAGACCTGTATATATGATTCATTTCCCCACTCCTTATTGAAGCCCATAACATTTCATTTTTTTACTAAATGTTATGAAACGAAAAATTTAGTACTTATTTCGTAAGCATCATAAAAGAGTGAGAAGCCTGCATTTTCTCTATATGGACAGAAGTTTTATCTGGAAAAGAAATTCGTAAAATGAAGCAATTTTTTATGACAAATTTAATATAAGTTAACAATTTATTAACGATTGCGTTGTGAAAATACTTCAGTTAATAAATTAGGTTCACATAATAAAAATCTGTTGCTGTATCAGCCGCGCGATACACCATGCGCAATTGCAGTCAAACCGTCAGGCGATCCGACCGCCCTGGCCTACAATAATATTTCCTGCGGGCTGCAATACCAGGTCTGCCAGACAGATCAGCTCATCGTTTTTCTGAATACAGTCGGAGGCATGCCGTACTGTTTGCGAAAAGAAGAGGTAAATGCAGAAAGAGAGGTGAAGCCGATTTCTTCGGCAATATCTGTAATACTGAGTTGTGTTTCCTTAAGCAGTACCTGGGAGTAATCCAGACGCAATCGACTCAGATATTCGTATATCGTTTCATGCATATGCGCCTGGAAAACGCGTGCGAGTTTTTTCTTATGCACGCCCAACTCACTTGCCAATTGATCCAATGTCGGCGGATCATTAAGGTGCTCAGATAAATAGAGTTTGATGCGGTTAATGGTGGCTTCTCTGTTTTCTTTCTGCAGCGGCAAGGTTTGATGCCCCTTTTGCCTGGCATAGGACAGATGAATGTTCATTCGGGCCACGATCTCCTCTATCGTATATTGCCCATAGATAAAATCCACAGCACCGTGTTGCAATGCATGAAGACGAGTCTGTAAATCCGAGGATTTGCTTAAAATGATAATTGGAATATATTTGGTCAATAAAGAACTGCGCAGGATATCAAACAACTCAAAACGATTGCGGCTTTCAGTCAGGTTAAAGTCAAGCACGATCAGATTGGGACATTGTGTCGCGGCGCATTCATATCCCTTTACGTTATTTTGTGCAATGCTCAAATGAAACCCCTGAGCTTCCAGGCTATCGTATAACGCGGATAACGAACTCTGACAAACGCTAACGATAAGGATGTGCTGGTTGTTGGAGTTAATATAGTTACCTGTTCTTTCACACCATATTGATTTATACGTTGGGTTCATTTTTTGCCTCACCGTAGCTTATAAATTATTCTAATAACTACTGATTGTTACTAAAAAAGACATTTTTCAATTACAAGGCAGATCATATCGCCCCCTTGAGAACGCCGTTTTATCGAAAGAGACATAAGTTTGATCTTAAGTTTAATTTCCCCCATTTAGTTGTGTTTTTATAAAAATTGAATTATTTAGTAACAAATATCGTCATATTTTCCGTCATAGGGGAATGAGAATGACGCACCTGCGTTGTTAATCGGCAAGCGCCAGAAACGCGTGAATCAGCTTTTCGCGCACATTGGAGCGCAACCACATGATGCCCAGGTTGCGCGTTGGTACCGGGGCCGGCAACCGATGACGGATCAGGCCGGGATCATATTGATTACCATAGCTCCAGTCGGGCACAACCGATACCCCGAGATCAGCCTTGACCAGATCAGAGATATAGTCCAGCCCGTCGAGCTCCAGCCAGGGTTCAGGATACACCCCGTGCAATTTGAGATAATCGTCAGCCATTTTCCCCGCGACAACACGTCTGTCATAGCGAATAAACGGATATTTTCTCAATATTGAAAATGGGTCCTCCCCCTGTAGCCGAGCCGGCGCAAGCAGGATCAGCGGCTCTTTGCGTAGTGGCTTCCACAAAACAGTTTTAGGTAACTCGAATAAGGGATGCACGAGGATGGCCGCATCCAGCTCCCCTTGCAACAAGCGCTGGTAAAGCACAGTAGAGGCAGCCGGTTCTATCAGAATCTTGGTATCTTCGTATTTGCCAAGCCATTTTCTCAGCATGCCCGGCAGCATGCCTTTGACCACTGACGGCGTCGCACCCAGCGTCAGCGGGCCGGCGGGCAACTCCGTATTGCTGGCCAGCGAATTGAAGTTTCGTACTTCGGCCAGTAGCAACTTGGCCTGTCGCAACGCCTTGCTGCCCGCCGCTGTTGGCATCATCGTTCGGCCTACCCGCTTGACCAGCGCCGTACCAACATCCGCTTCCAGCGCCCGGAGCCTGAGAGACACGGCAGTGGGTGTCAAATCCAGTTGCCTGGCCGCCGCAGCCACGGATCCGAGTTCAACTACCTGTACAAAACTTTCCAGAAATCGGGTGTCCACAGTCGTCCTTTCGATTGAAATACAGGCAAAGCCGATCCAAGTGCAGCGGCGCCCCAAACACAAGTTTTTATTACTTCTGAACCCAGCAAAACAATCTTGTTCTCATGTTACGAACTTTCAATAATAGCACTATGTGTTCGTTTCATTTCACTTGTCATCAACCGCAAAAAAAGGATCCTATGCCCATTATCGAATCGATACAGGTGTGCGCACCGGTCGTGCCGCTTGATAAAGTTACCTCGTTTTCCAACCGCACCGTAAGCGCACGCCATTACGGCCTGGTCAAAGTGACCTCAACTGACGGCGTCACAGGCATCGGATTTTGTTACGTCGGCAGCGCCGGCGGCCCGATTTTTTCCCAGGCGGTCAGCCAGTTGCTGGCGCCGGTATTACTCGGCCAGGACGCCTATGCCGTAGAGGGACTCTGGCAAAAGATGTATCAGGAGTCATTGCTGCAAGGCAGAGCCGGCACCGTGATGCGCGCGCTCAGCGCGCTTGACATTGCACTGTGGGATCTGAATGCCAGGACCCATCAACTGCCCCTGCATAAATACCTGGGCGCTGTTGCCCTGGAGCAGGTACCGGCCTACGCCAGTGGCGGCTATTATCTGGACGGTAAAACACCCGGGCATCTGGGTGAAGAAATGGCCAGTTATGTAGCCAAGGGGTTCAAGGCCGTCAAAATGAAATCCGGCCGCCTCTCGCCCAAAGAAGAAGAACAGCGCCTGAAGGCTGCACGCGAAGCGATCGGACCGGATGTAGAGCTGATGATGGACATGAACAATGCCTGGTATGACACCACCCAGGCCATGCAGTACGTCAGACGCTTCGAACAGTACGACCCGTACTTTATCGAAGAGCCCTTTTCACCGGACGATCTGGAAAATCATGCCCGCCTGGCCCGAATGACACATATACCCATAGCGACTGCTGAAATCGGCTATGGCCGCTGGTACCACAAGTCCCTGATGGATCAGGGGGCAGCGGCGATCCTGCAAACCGATGCTGCGGTCTGCGGCGGTATCACGGAATGGCGCCGCATTGCCCAGACTGCGGCCAGCTATGGCCTGGTCATGTGTCCGCACTGGTTCCATGACCTGCATGCGCCACTGGTTGCCAGCACACCAAACGCTCGCTATGTAGAGTACTTCTGGGACGACCAGGTGCTTAATTTCCGGCGCCTGGTCGATCGGCAGCTATCGCATAAGGATGGTCACGTCATCCTGCACCAGGAACCAGGGTTGGGCTTCGAATTTGATGAGAAGTATCTGGCCAGCCTGACGCAATGGGAGTCAATAAAGAAGCAATAAAAAATCAATAAAGGTGACAGTCAGGCAGACGACGCCCCGGAGAATCACCAGACAAAATAGTCTGTACAGGCAGTAGCATTCAAGCAAAAACAGTACACGTTCCAGGGAGACAAACGTGAGCAAAATACAATTTGCAATTGCAACAGCGACGTTAGCGGCAGCCTCTGTTCCCGGATTTGCCTGCGCACAAGATGCGTGGCCGAACAAGGCGATTACCTATGTAGTACCGTTCCCGGCAGGCAGCAATACCGATGTCCTGGGACGCATCATTGCCGACGAACTGAGCAAGCGGCTGAAAGTGCCGGTGGTGATCGAGAACAAGCCCGGCGCCACAGGTATGATCGGCTCGACCTCCGTCGCCCGGGCCAAAGCCGACGGTTATACCATCATGGGTGGCAGCATCGCCTCGCATGCCATCAACGCCGGGCTTTTCCCGAATATGCAATATGACCCGGCTGGCGACTTCACGCCGATTACGATTATCGGCTTCAATGCCAATACGCTGGTGGTGTCCAACAACAGCCCGTTCTCAGACGTGAAGGCGATTATCGCTGCAGCCAAAGACAAGCCGGACAGCATCAGCTATGCATCGTCGGGAATAGGTACAACGCAACATTTGTCTGGCGTCCTTTTCGGCCAGCAGGCCAACATCAGGCTCGTGCATATTCCATATGGCGGCAAAGCCGCATTACCGGACGTGATGGGTGGTCAGGTAGACATGATGTTCGAAGGACCGACGGTTATCCCGCATGTACAGCAGAAAACAGTCAGGGCTCTGGCCGTCACGTCCAAAACCAGACTGGCCAGCCTGCCTGATGTACCGACCATGCAGGAACTGGGATTGCCCGAGTACGAGATGCGTTCATGGCAGGCCATTTTTGCCCCCAAAGGCACGCCTGAGCCTATCGTAGAAAAGCTGTATTCGAATATCAAAGCCATTCTGGACCAACCCCACATCCAGCAAAAACTGGACACCATGGGTGTTGAGCCTTCTGGTATGCCTCCGGCCGAATTTGCGGCTTTTCAAAAAGAGGAAATCGAAAAATGGCGCGCGGTCATCAAGCGCGCAAATATCAAAGTTCAGTAAACGCACTTCGTCCGTGCTCTGTCTGACACGGGCTTTACAAACCTATCAGGAACCATGATGTCCAATCGAATTAAAGGTGTACTCTCTCCCGTTGTCACTCCGTTTGCCGAAGACTCGACGGTTGATCTTGCGCGATTTACCACCCAGTGCAAATGGCTGCAAGCGAATCAGATCGGCCTGGCGTTTCTGGGCACCAACTCTGAAGCAAACTCGATCTCGCCCGATGAGCGGATCGCCATGATCGATGCGGTTATTGATGCCGGGCTGGATCCCAGTGGAATGATGCCCGGCACCGGCAGCTGCGATCTTCCCACGACTGTGCGCCTGACCCGGCATGCAGTTGATCGCGGCTGCGCAGGCGTACTGATGTTGCCACCGTTCTACTACAAAGGCGTATCTGATGAGGGCCTGTACCGATACTTCTCTGAGGTGATTCAGCAGGTGGGCGATGAGCGGCTGAATATCTACCTGTACCATATTCCCCCTGTCGCCCAGGTGAGCATCACCCTGCCCCTGATCGAGCGGCTGCTGAAGTCTTATCCATCGGTTGTCGCAGGCGTTAAAGACTCTTCAGGCGACTGGAACAATACCCAGGCTATGCTGACCCATTTCGCACCGGAGGGTTTTGACGTCTTTGCCGGCAGTGAAACCTTTCTGCTGCGCACGCTACGCGGCGGTGGTGCCGGATGTATCAGCGCCACAGCCAACGTGAACGCCCCAGCGATACACGCCTTATATAAAAGCTGGCAGGAACCGGACGCAGACAGCCAGCAACAGGCGCTGGACAAAATACGCCAGATTTTCCAGCAGTATCCGATGATACCTGCACTCAAATCAGCCATTGCCCATTGGAGTACGACTTCCTCATGGACTCGCGTGCGCCCACCACTGGTTGAATTGGACTCGCAACAGCATCAGGGCCTGATCCAGCAACTGGAAGCAGCCGGTTTCAGTATCACCGGCCTGGAAACATAACAGTCGCCAGATGCGTTTCGGTGTCAAACCGTGCCCAACGTATGAGGACATCAACCGCTTGCTCACGGCTACCCAGCCTATCGCTGAGCAGCCGCGCCGCACTGACGGCAAGCCTTGTAGCGCCTGTCTTTAAGTCCATTAATCGCGACCGACCAGAGCTGTTTACCGTCGGCCAGACAGACGTAGGTCGGCGCCGCTGATCAACTGACTTCGGCCGCCGACGCACGTGGCGGCGTCTGCTCACGAAACCCTTTGGTCAGCTCCAGCGCCTGTCGCTCGAACAACCGCCGGTACAAACCGCCCTCAAGCCGGATCAGTGCTTCGTGTCTGCCCTCTTCGATAACCCTGCCCTTTTCCAGCACCAGCAATCGATCCAGCGTCCGAACCGTGGATAAGCGGTGGGCGATGACAATTGTGGTACGACCAACCATCAGACGTTCCATGGCCTGCTGGATAAGCACTTCGCTTTCGCTGTCCAGACTGGCGGTTGCCTCGTCCAGGATCAGGATCGGACAATCAGCCAGAAAGGCCCGGGCAATGGCGATACGCTGACGTTCACCGCCGGACAGCTTGACCCCTCGCTCGCCAACCAGCGTTGCATACCCTTTTGGCAAAGAGACGATAAAATCATGAGCGCTGGCCAGCCGTGCTGCCATCTCTATCTCGGCCTGACTGGCATCGGGTCGCGCATAGGCAATATTTTCCGCCAGCGATCGATGAAACAGAATGGGTTCCTGCTGCACGATGGCGATCTGGTTGCGCAGCGAAGCCTGGGTCGCATGTGCGATGTCCTGACCGTCAATACAAATCCGCCCCTGATTCAGATCGTACAGCCGTTGAATCAGTTTCACGAAGGTTGATTTACCCGAGCCCGATTGTCCTACCAGCCCGATCCGTTCGCCCGCCGCAATCGTCATCGAAAAATGGGCAAACAGCGGCGTCACATGATCGCCATAACGGAACGAGACGTTTTCGAAACGGATCTGGCCGTCACGGATAATGATCGGCATTGATTGCTCACGGTCATCCACACCTATTGCCTGGGCTTCCAGCCCGACCAGCTCTTCCATGTCGTTTACAGCCCGTTGCAGATTACGGATGTGCATGCCAACGTCACGCAAATACCCCTGCAACATGAAAAACATCGTAAGTGCAAATGCAATATCGCCGACACTGGCCTCGTTCCTGCCCCATAAATATAATGCCACGCCAAGTATCGCCGTCTGCAGAACAACCAGCAGAAAGCCCTGCACCCCGCCGTTGATCGTGCCACGGATCCAGGTGCGACGCGTGCGACGGCGCCATTTGTCTATGACACGCCTGAGCCGGTCTTCCTCTCTGGTCTCGGCACCAAATGCCTTGACCACCGAATTACAACTGATCGCATCGGCCAGTGCCCCACCCATCCTGGTGTCCCAGGTATTGGCCAGACTCGCAGCAGGCGCAACGTAAGCCAGCGATAGAAAAATAGTCACGCCAATATAGATGACCGAACCGAGTCCGACGACCAGACCCATGACGGGCCACTGGATGCTCAGCAGCAAGGTTGACCCCACCAGCATGACTATGGAAGGCAGTAATGCCACCAGCAAGGTATCGTTCAACAGATCTATCGCCCACATGCCTCGGGTAATTTTTCTGACAGTAGACCCGGCAAAACTATTGGCGTGCCAATCCGTGGAAAAACGCTGCACCCGGTGGAATGCATCGGAAGCAATTTCACTCATCATTTTCAGAGTGAGTGCTGTAATGCCCAGGAACGTCAGTTCCCGGCACAGGGTACCGCTCAGGCCCAGTGCAGTCAGCACCCAGAAGGCAAAAATAGCGGCATCCCAGGCAATATCGGTGCTGTGCACATTTGAGGCAACCGCATCAATCAGCCGCCCCGCATACAATGGCGTGAGCACATCCGCAACGGCAGACAGCAACACCAGGCCTGCGATGACTGTGACCCGCAAGGGCTGCTTGCGCCAATGAGAAAGGGTAAAAGACAATACGCTTCGAAAAGCGTGGCTACGAAAATCAAGTTTTTTCTGAATCATTGATGACATCCCGGCCGCCTTGTGAGCTTCCGGCATTCCGTAAGGAGAAGATTGACGACAACAGGCATGTGCCCCGAAAACATCGGAGTGCTGAATGCTGCGCTTTAAATGTAAGGCTGCGTCTTGGAGATGAGCGCCGACCTAAACGAGAACCGACTTAATGTTGCGGGACGCTGAGCGGGAAAAAGTTATGTGCTGTTGCCATTGACTGACTCCCTTTAGGTGGTGATTGAATAATAGAAAAGACCGATTTTTATGTCGGTCTGCTGATATTAGCTGAGTAATGGTTGTCTGACAAGCCTAGGGCCTGAGTTGGCGTTGTCCGTGCGCAACGAATAAGCTAGTTTGGATTCGCGGGATCCAACACGTTGAACCTAAGTATGGTTTTCGAGGTTCATACTTATATGCGATTTCTCCTATCCATACCCCTACTCCTCAGCCGGCGGCCATTGCTGCGCTGCGTGCAGCACCCGTAAGATACGTAAGGTAAAGGGGTTTTCCATGTACACGACAACGTAATTCGTCCGGACGACTATTTCCCGCGTGCCCTCTATCCGTCCAACCCGGTATAGCCTCGGATGCGCCGGCAGCTTCGCTACCTTGATCTCAATTTCGTCTTCTAGCTTTGCGCGGCGGCGGGACTGTCGTCTGAAATGTAATCGACAATTGCCAATAGATCGTCCCGGGCCAACTGCAACCATTCAATGTCGGACACCGCGCTTCCTGTCAATTAAAGCTTGTATCTCGTCCATGACCTGCTGATGTGCTACGCTCGGCCGATTATCGGTCAAGGCTTCATGCACCTTGGCTCGGAACCATTTGTCATGCGCTTCTGGGTCAGTGGCCAAACCCGCCGGTAACCCGCCCTCCTTGGTTACGCGGGTGAGGAATATCCGCACAGCATCCGAGACGGACAAACCAACATTGGCCAGTTTTTCGGTCGCATCGGCCTTCAATTTTTCATCTACACGGATGTGCAACATAGATGTTTGCGCAGCCATCGTAATTTTCCTAGAGTCAGATATACTCTAATATGTATCTCATTCGAGATACAGTCGAGTTCGACTGTGCACTTTCGGGGGCGATAAATTAGTCCTAAATTTTTCGCCTTGCCGCCCTCTTCGAGCTGAATGGTGTATGGCTGGTGGATTTTTGGTGTGTAGCCGGTGTTTCGCTGGTGTATTGTTTGTGTAGAGTTGGTGTATAAGTGGTGTTGCACAAGTGTATAGCCGGTGTATTTTGGGTGTATGTGCGAAAACGCTGGACTGTCTACGCGCATTTGATCCACAGATGTGGTACCAAATTTTCACGTATGACATGCGTTTCGACCCATTTGTAGCGCTATATGTACCACACCGCCGATCCGACCCATAATCACGAAACCCGCATGTATAAAGGGTTTTGAACCCGGTTACGGGTGCGTCATGTGTGTTGCCTTTAAGGCCACAAATGAGCGGGCAGCGAATTTGGGGAATTGAAGGCAACCGCAGGGCCCTTTTAAGGGTCATGCAAAGTCCCATAGTTGGGCCCAGGCAACGCCTGGGATCAATAGCACGTTTTCGATTTATAGCCGGGCACAGCCAAAAATCGGCAATTTTCCTTTATACGCCAGTGGAATGGCTGGCATTATCCACTTTCCACGACAAGCGTAAACCAAGTGCCTGAGCAACTTTTAACACTGTCGCAAGGCTAGGATTGCCTTCGCCAGAAAGGGCCTTATCTAGCCCCTGACGGCTCATACCGACATCACGCGCAAGTTGACTCAAATTTCTGGCTCGTGCGACATCACCAAGCGCAGCCGCAATTAGGCCGGGTTCTCCGTCTTCCATTACGGCATCAAGGTAGGCAACGATATCTTCTTCGCTCTTGAGATAATCAGCCGTGTCGTAGCGGCTAAATTTAACGTCCATCTTGTTTACTCCTTCCATTGTGTGGCTATTACCTTTGCGTGGGCAATGTCACGGCTTTGAGTACGCTTGTCGCCGCCACAGAGCAACACCACAACCACCGGACCGCGCTGCATGTAATATAGGCGATACCCAGGGCCATAATCGATTCTCATCTCGGAAACACCCCCACCGACTGGCTTAACATCGCCAGGATTACCCAGGCTGAGCCGCCGAATGCGGGTTTGTACCCTTGCCCGTGCTTGGCGATCCTTCAGCGAGTTAAGCCAGCGGTCGAAAACATCGGATTTAATAACTTCGATCATATGTCAATTATAGTTGCTAATTGATTAATATGTAAACTGTAGTTGCTGTTTTTAGCAAATTTGCCCTAACCGCTGAGGATAGGGCACCAAGCAAAATTATATCTGGGCGCGTTCGGCTAGCGATATCGCGGTGTTGCCTGCAACAATAATGTGATCAATCAAACGTACTTCAATCAAATCCAATGCCTGTTTCAGATGACGCGTTAGTGAAAGGTCGGTAGCGCTGGGCTCCGCTATACCTGATGGGTGGTTGTGCGACATAATTAGTCCCGCAGCATTCAAACGTAAGGCGGTTTTCACGATTTCGCGCGGATATTCGCTAGCTTGCGACAATGTGCCGTGCGAGCGCTCGATATACTTAATCACCTTCAACTGCGCGTTCAAATAGACGACGGCCAAGCACTCATGACCCAGACCGCAAAGCTTTGCCTGAAAGAATGCTTTGACTCGACCGGGCGCATTGAATTGCGATCCGCATGCAATCAGGCTTTCTGCTGCAATACGAGCAGCAGCAAGAACCTGCGAGTCAGTGGCCAAACGATAGCGACCCCTGGGGCTGCGTACATATAACGGTTGCGCTTCGTTCATATCGTCATACCCAAGGGCTTGAACACTTCCTTCCTGATACATCTTTTGCTCCTGAAAAATGATTTACTCTGGCTACCGGGGCCGAAGATTCAGAGCCTGTACGTAGAAATTTCGGTATCGCAGTTCTACGCTAGCCTCGGTTTGCCACCGTTGCCGTGAGTTCGTCGCCTTGCCGTCGAGAACCACGTAGCGCCGACCGGAAAGGGGCGGGAACGCAAGCCGCAGCCCGGAGCGAAGCGCAGGGACCGGGTGAGTACACGGCGAAGCGTACCCCTTGCAGGAAGAAGCGCAGTGGTACACGTCGGCAGCTCAGGGCGGCGAGCTCTCGGTAACGGAATCAGAGGCAAAATAGAACTGACTGCGAATCCCGGCCGCGCGGCGAGCGCTTAATGCAGTGCCGTTGGCGCTGCTCAAAATTCGCCGATGGCGCAGGCACACCGTAGTGCGTAGCGCCATCAAGCGTGAAGATATGAGAAACGGATAAAAGAATGCTCTAACCCAAAACAGGTAGAGTCAAAGAGAAATGCCCCCGTTATAGTGCCGGAGGCATGGATATAGAACCGCGCTATTAGTCGTTGGAAGTACCAACAGTACGTTTTATTTCTTCGAGCGCAGCAACTGCAGCATCTGACTGCCCTGCCCCTGGATATGCTGCCAGATAGATACGCAACAATTCGTCAACGTGGTTGGGTAGCCGATGGCGCAGCTCCTGACGAGCAAAGTCACTACCTTCAGCAGCCAAAGCGATTAGTGATTCAGTGGATGCCATTTTTGCGCCATAGATACTATCAACAACGGATTCCGTCATTTTTCAAACTCCTTCATTTGTAGGTCAAGCTACCTCACAAGCTGTGCAGATGATCGTACTTGAGACACCATGATTTCGGACGAGTTCCTCTATAACCGGGCGCCCCGCATGTATTCAAAGGGAAAATCGCCGTACATACGACTACCAGTGCAACCAAACGGCTCAGCAAACTTATGCAAAAGAATCAGCGAAGCGTCATCTTCATCCATCGGATAGAATGTCCCCCCAGGGTCGCAGTACATCTCGAAGTCCCCCTGCTTCATGCCGCAATGCTCGCAGTGGTTCATCCAGTACGAGCTTTTCGTGGTTTTGCTGAAATCAATGCGGTAGTGCGGAGTCAATGCTTTGATGCGTGCGGCAATTGCTGGCAAAAGATTGTCGACGTAGTGAACAATAGTTGGTTCCTCGTGCCGATACCACGTATCCGGCTCCTCATCCTCATTGTCGTATTCTAGCGATTCGTGGCCGGCGGGCAGTATGAAACCAAACACGCTCGTAGATTTGCTGCATCTCCAGCAAATCTTAGTGGTTTGTGCAATGAAATAACTACCTGACCGAACGGTGATGTCCGGCTCACGCGGCAACCATCTGCTAAAAGCGCTCGCATCTATGCCGTCTGGCACATACCAGACCTTTCGTCCACTATCCCAGCGAGCACCAAGCCGCTTGGCCTCATCCTTCTCGGCGAAGGGCACCTTAAGCTCAATGCGTGCCATACCGACTCCTAAGTAGCTGCCCTGGAAATATGCGGGCAAACCCAATGTGTTAATTCATAAATAGCTTTCCTACCTGATGAATAGACAGATTCCTAATCTAACGTATCAGTTACCTGAATTTCCATGTGGTACATCAAGTATTCAATAAACCAACCTTTGCTTTCATATCCCACACATCAGGACAACCCATGCACTTTCAATCAATGTGTCTCATTCAATACGCCTATCGCTCCATCATAGCCGTCGTACTACTTCTCTGCACGCCTGCCTATGCGGACTTTCAAGGCAAAGTGATAAACGTTATAGATGGCGACACGATCGACGTTCTGGTTAACCTCCAAGCGATTCGTGTGCGATTGGCCGATATTGACGCACCCGAACTTGGGCAACCTTTCAGCCAACGAGCGCGTCGACGCCTCTCTGGCATGATACTTCATCAAAAAGTTGAGATTATTGAAACTGGTACCGATCGATATGGCCGAACTCTTGGCACAGTCTATGCAAAGTCGAACGATCCTGGCCAAATCGCGCAGCTCACCAACATCAATGCTGTTATGGTGAAGGGCGGTACGGCATGGGCCAATAGGTATAAAGGCGAACTAGCAAATCCACAAATGTATGTGCTAGAAAATGAGGCACGGCGTCAACGACGTGGGCTATGGTCTGATCCAAATGCGCAAGAGCCGTGGGAATGGCGGCGCAAGTCAAAAAATCGCTAGAACAGAAACCAAGTAGACTACAGTGGATATCTACATTGAAAGACGCTCAATGTGAGTAATCTTAACTATGCAGAGCTAGTCGCAGCGGGCTAGAGTTTTGTGTACTAAAAGGCGAGTCAATCATTTCAACTCACTGTGAAAGTTATTTATTCCCTTACTCAACAAATCCCTTAATATCTTTTCTCGCCTTCGGTTATCCGTTAGTGCCAGGGATACCAGCTTACATGAAGCAAGTCGAGCAAGTCTTCGTGCCAAAATACGCTTGTGCAAAGAAATCGGCTCTAGCCCAGATCGACCGTGGATAAATCGACTTCTTAGTTTAAACAAGTCATCGTAGTCGCAGACAACGTTCTCTCCAAGTGCCGCGCTTAATCGAAATGCAACATGCAGCGATGGTTTAATGCGCATTTTCTTTAGTAAATCCAACTTAGGATCTCCATGAATTCCGAAAGCAGCCTCGATTACTATTAAATGCGCCATAAATTCGTCGATCCCATTTGCTAAAAAAGCTCGTACTAAAAAATGAACAACAGGCGTTTCAAAAAGCTCAGTTGTACGTGCATTTCGTAATTTTTGCCATGCTTCATGTGTGAGACTTTTTATCTCCGTAACCTCCGATGCAGCTAACCACAATGTGATCGGGCGTTCAGTCTCTATCTCTTCACCGTTTTCATCCTCGTAGATTGCTGGTTCGAAAGAAAGACTTTCAGGTCTGGGTGGAGGTGATGGAAAGACAAAAAGGTCATCGTCCTGCGTATATACCCATGGCATTCGAAAACCTCGCCAGTCAATGGATGCAGAGGCTTCCCATTGTTCCCAAGGTAATTGCAAAATAAAAAAAAGAGCATCCTCTACTGCTTTTGGCACACGACCCGCGTGAGGCTCTATGTCACCACGATCAATATCACTTTCATCTGGAAAAAAAGGAAATGTACGTACTCCGTTATCAAGGTGAACAGTGATTTCTTCTTCTACGACCAACCAATTAAACTGAGCAAGTTTTTCCGACTCAAACGGCAACGTCGGGAACCAAAGTGCTAACTTTCTACTATCGAATAGACCCTCCAATCCTTCCTTAGTGAAATTCTCGATTCGTGCATTTCCAAAACTAACAGAGGGAAAATTTACGGCTAAATCAAGGGGACAGATATGCCGACGAATCACCGTCTTGCGAGAAAAGGCGTCAACTAAACTGTCAGCCACTGATTGCAGATCAAGTGACTGGCAATTTGTATTCGGAGCTTGCCAACATGGCAGACCAAGCGATCTCAACGCACGGCCCAGCGCAAATTTCCCTCCTATAGTTATTTTTCCATCACTATATCTTTGTGCACAAAGTTCATTTAACGCGCCGAACTCCGGGATAGATAAAATATTTTTTGGCCCAGGTGCTGGGATATTCCATAAATCGGTCAATGCATTGAGAAATTGCTGGTCTGCTGGCATTTTTGAACATATCCTTAAAGGAATAAATTTGCTAAGGTTCCGTGACAGCGTACGGCACGAAAGATTATGAGCTACAAACTATAAGGAGTCAGCATAGGCTGCGACTTCATAATGAAAACTCAGAAGAGGTTAAGCTCCGAATTGATCCATCAAAATAGTTTATAAAACTGCCATTTTTGAGTGCTCAACCAGTTGACTTCTTATCTCTCACTGTAAGATCAATCAAGATGACTTCAATCGCAACAACGCCAGAAAAATCATGAGCGACAGAGTCCCAATAAGACTTAAGAGAATCTTTCAAATCTGATAACGTAACAAATCGATTCTCAATCTTCCAGCGCAATGCTTTACTCTTTCCTTGCCAAATCAAAAGCATGACTCCGCGACCCGCCGTTTCTTCGCGCAGATAGTCACCTGCTAGTTGATTGCGTAATCGTTCGCAAAGACTCGGACCAGTCCAACTCTTATCTAGTAACTTGAGCTCGATGGGGACTGGTGAAGACACGTTTGGGTTCTGCACCCAAATATCGGGCCGTTGTTTATTCGGCATTTCATTTTCTTGAGCACAGGTATAACGACCTAAAGATTGGCCATTCAACCACCCGGCCACAAGATTGCGCATCTCAGTTTCCCCTTCCACTCTTTGCCAAGTTTTATAGGGACTGTCGTTACCCTGCTCGATCCATAACTTCAGATCATTCAAACGACTTACGCTGAGTTCGAAAAGTTGTCTATGAGTTAATGGTGTACTTATCTGACTCTGACCATAATCCCGTATCTGCTGAATTGACCATGGCTCAATATCTGCATCCTGCTCTGCCCGTTTGTAGGCACGTTTTCTCATCCAAGATCGATATTCAACGTCCGGGTGATCCTTCTCGAGTTGCTTAAGAGCAACATAAGTCTCTTTTCCGGGAATTTCAGATAGAAGATTGAAAAGCGCATTTCTACCATCTTGTGCATTGTCACGTAGTCCGGGAGAGTAAACTCCTGTACCTGCACGTTGGACGTCACTAATTGCTGGAATAAATCTATGCATAAGTATGTATAACGCCTTGAGATCTTTTACGTTGCGGAAATTACCGCTGTATGGTCTGCTATTGAAAGACCGCCCCGTACCCATCAATTCCGTTATAAATAACTGTGCTTCTAGAGAAGCCTCTTCCTTTTTTAGACTTGACAGCCATTCTTCAACAGCGAAAATCCCACTCTCTGGCTCACGATCAACCCAAAGCGCGTACCAAATTGCTAACTGATTCTTTGGTGCAGGATGCGCAATTTTTGATTTGGCCAATTTCAGAACAGTGTTGCCGTCGACATCTGCACTTTGCAGTATATGGATACAATGAGATAAAACAGACAGATTTCGAATTTCATTCACTCCCAGCCATGTGAATATTGGGAAGATTAGGTGCTGATGCACCCATGGAGCGTAATAAACCAAATCATGCAATATATAGTGCATGGGTTGGTCTGGCTCAGAATTGGCTAACTCCCACTCCATTTCAGTACAAATTGCTTCAATTACTAGTGTTGGAGCCGCCCGATGCAAATGCTCAAGCCATCGTGGAAAGCCATTTAGCTCCCAAACAATATATCGAAGCGCATGACGAATATCAGCTTCAATCAAATTTGCTGGAAATCTATCGTCCTCGTTCGCCTCTATTTCAAGCCCAGACATTGCAAAGGTCAGCGCATAAGGAACCGACCTTATATTATCTCCGTCAGATCCAAGTCCGGGAGTATAATTCCGCCAGAATGATACCGCTGCATCTCGATAAGCTAGTGCGACCTCTTCACCGAACTCTGGTATCAGGGCTCGCCAATTAGCCGTACCACTACGACTAGTTTTAATAGTTGAGTCGTCGATCTCACGCAACAAGCAGTATTGATCTTTGCTAATTGCTCCTTCTTTCATGGTTAACGGGTGACGCACAATATCCGGAGCTGCTTTCAATCGTTTGACCCATTTTTTTCGGGAAAGCTCGAGCTCCTGCTTCTTATTTCTCCTTATTTCCTCTCGTATCGCCTCCTGTTCTTCAAACTCCAAGATACTTGGATGTGTTGTTGGACTCAAAATTTGCTCAAGAAAGTCGCTTAGATTCGCGCATCCGTCTACTGTTCGCTTAAGCTCGAGCAGCCAATCATCAGGCTCCTCGGCCAACATATAAATTCTGTGAGCAAGCGACAGGGCAACCAATTTATCATCCAAAAAGCCACGGTTTGCAACAAAACCCAAAACATCCCAAAACCGATCTATTCCGAAATTCCAGAAATGCCCCAACATTTGAACAGAGCAGACATTGATCAGGCGTTCAAATTTGTTCTTTTCTAGCCTACTTATACGTGCTTCTTCAATGCTTTGCCAAAACAATGCATCATTCAGACGCTTCCAATCAGGAACAGCTTTATAAAGATTGCTTTTGTATTCGTCAAATGCTTCGACCTGCCAAAATCGAGCAGCTGGTACCATCAACATGATTCGTAGTGCTTCCGAAGATAGAGCGAACTCAGATCGCATCGAAACCAACCGTTCGACAGCATGGACTGCGGGTCCAAGCAGCCATAGGAATTTCTTTGAAACATGAGATTCTCCTCGTCCGATATGAGGCGTCTGACAAAGAAATATATTCAAACCACTGACTATCGTTTCCAAAGGCTGTGGTCCAGCTATAGAATCATCAACCGTCAGACGATCAATGAAGCCGTGCAGAGCATGGCTCAACCCTGTGCTTTCAAACCGCTTGTATGGCTCCATTTTATCGATTTTTTCGATCAAAAATTTAACGGAATTCATATGGGGAGTCGCATTATTCAGTACCTCGGCAAGCACCTGACGAGGAAATGCATCGACCGATCTTTTTAGCTCAACCATCATATTATCTATGTCAATATCTTCTCCACAAGTCATGATTGCACGTATCGCTGCAACACGAGCATAGATCCCCCGCTTGTGGTCGATTGCTATACCGATCAGGGTTGGCACGCATTCCCTCATTTCACCTTGCCAAACCAGTCTTCCTAAGAAGAAAATTGCGTCATCACAATTTCGATATTTTAAGAGGAGTTGAAGGACGTCGTTGCTCAGGTCCGGTTGAGCTATTCGTGCGATAGCACTATTGTCACGCACCGAGCGCTCGTCATCACCATTAGCAATACGATTTACGATGTCTGTAAGGATAGATTTCCTTACAGCAACAGGAAGATATGCTGCATCACCTCCTTCAACAGCAATTTCAGGAGACATTTTCAATACTTTTTCTTGCAGCTCGCCGTCGAGCAAGATCAGCCATGGCAATATTGGTCGCAGACGAGGCGTAACAACTAAATGCCCATACTGCTCACGCAAAAACCAAGATTCAATGGTGTTGCGCGAGCCACCAGTTTTTAGTTGCTCACAAAACCATTCAGCAGCTAGCAAATCTCGCACTTCTCGATGTCGAAATCGCACTATTCCGTAAAGAGCATCGTTGAAAATACCTCGTTCAAGCAATGCTTGAACATCTGTAGGTTCCCAGTCTCCTAAAACAGTTTTCGCGTCAATGCCTTTGTTTGGTTGCACCGAGTCTGGAACACAAATACCTGGCTCTCCAGTCAGCACCACTGCAGCAGCAAGCAAACGTGCACCACGCCTTGCTTTCTCCCGATTGATTGGCTGTCGTAGCGCACGATTCGGATCGATTTCATCCAACCAACAATCGATATTGTGTTGTATTAACCCATACTTACCATCGAGTGTTTGATCAAGTGCCCATTTAGCCAGAATACCTTCAAGATCAAATGGTCGGGCTGCCATAGCTATTAGATTCGCACGCTGCAGATCTGCGATCAGTTTGTCTATCTCTGGTGTTCCTCTATGTTCAGCAAAAAGACGAATTCCACTTTCATCAAGTGGATCAAGCAAATAGACTTGCAATGCGCTCTGAGATTCATTTTTCTGACCATCATCGACTTTTTCGAGAATTCTATCTTTTTCTACTTCCTCTACTGTTGGCTTTATATATGGTATGTATCGCTCCAGTAACTCTCTATCTGAACGTGCTCGCCACGCATAGGGACGACTGGAGATGAAAATGTGTGCGCGTTGATACGCAGGCTTGATTCGCCTAGCAAAACGCTTAATTGCCTTTTCGAAATTGTGCGGCGCTTCCAATCGAGCCTCATCAACGGAGTCAAGAAAAAACCATGCATCTTCTTTCGAGCCAAGCCAACTCTCAAATGCCGTCGCGCTCCCAACTTCAAATGCATTTTCGAAGTCATCCTCGATGTCTTCTATTCGAATGAAAAATGCAACCTGGCCCCGTTTTTTTGTCAAATTTGCTTGAGCTTCCATTTCGAAGCTTTTCCCAGCCCCAGCTTCGGCCAATATTACACAGCGGAATTCTTGCTTTAGGTCCTCCCAAGTAATAGGATTCGGCTCCAGCCCGACCCACCCCACTTCTTGGTCATCCTGGTCGGATTCGGACTTTCGAATTAAAGAAAAATGCCTTTCAAGCGGAACAAACTTGTCCTTCATGTTGCAATATCTCCGGATTGCTTGAGTGAAAACTCATAAATCAAATCCAAGCAAGATCTGATGCTCTAATGTGAATCGAATACACAATTATTTAAATTATTTTTTTATTTGCGCTCCAACCCTATAGCTTACAATTGGACGTCGTTCGCTATTCAAAAAAAACTTTAAACTCAAAATTCGCGTTGTCGGATCTTTTTTCTCTATCCAGTCGAAGCAATCTATCAGCAGACGCCACGCACAGGCTATGTTGATTTGCTTTTCTTCTATGAGGAACGAAAACTCATGTTTCACAACGGTACTAGCATGAAAATGCTCAAAACTACACCGAATATGATTTACAGCGGTTTCAGCGCTAAGAATGCGTGACTTTGTATAGGCCCAAAGTCCAAGTTCCACAATAAAGACCTCAAGGTCGGTTTGACTGTGAATGGCTTCGAGTTTTACCGTGTCTGCTAGTTGACTACCATTATCACAAGAATCAATCGCTCGGCGTACAGCATTAAGACTGACCTGGCTCGACATGAATATTGTGGGGTAGCTCAAACTGAGTTCCAATGACGGTTTATATTCCAAGCGGTTAGTCAGTACTCTAATCTTAGTCTCAAATCCAGAATTAACCGAGATGTCCCTAAATTGTTTTACGGGCTCAGGCGCATAAATTTCATTCAATGACTCCGTACTTGTAATATAACCAACTACGGCTCCAAGAAACCTTGCTGGCATCTCGTATTCATTTTGTTTGTTTGGATCCCAACGTTGTGGGCTTTTCAAGGAGTGATGTCGCAACTTCCCACGCAGGAGAACAAGTGTATGTATACTTTCTCGTAAGTTGCCTTTGTTTTCAAATACACCGTGCAAATGCTTTGAAGTTGCAACATCAAGATTTCGCATATCCGATATTGTATCTTTTAGGCTTTCACACACAATTTTATTTGACGAGAGCAATTCGACCTGTTGACCAGTTTTTGTCTTCCCATCACAATATCGGCTTTCTAGAAACAGAAACATATTATTGTAAGAATCTATATAACGGCCTGCTTTATAAGCTAAACGTCCTTCGCGATAATGGGACACCGACTCAATTCGTGAATCTTCAATATGTCCAACGCAGAACGCTCTTCCAATCTGTTCGAAATCACAGGTAGAACCCTGGGCATTGTCTCGACTATGACGGAATGATTTGATAGGGATCTTTTTCTGCTCCTCGATGCTCTCAGGCCGAAATCGAAGTTCGTAATTATCTAAGTCCAAATCAAATACTTGTACTCCACTGACTACAGCTTGCCAGCTTAATATTTGCTGGATTGCTAGCATTGAATACTCGCCACAACTAATATTTATCTTTGCGCGCGCACCGATTTCAGGCGAGTTCGTGAACGTGGGTGCATTCTCAATGCCAACATTGGCATATGAAAGACAGACTTTTTTGACAACATCACCGTCTCGGTCCAAAAAAAAAGTAGTGTTACCAATCTTGATTGGCCAACTCTCCATAACCTCAACGTAATTTTTAACTTCAAATGCAATGGTGACAATCATAGAATTTTCAATTTTTTTGATCTTTTATTGACATTACTTTTACGCATATTTCGCTAAAAAGCACCCAACTCTAAATCTAACACAATATTACATAATACATATTTAACAACACGAAGCACGAAAAGAGTGTTCGCCCCGGAGGCAAATCCACATTTGCATCCAAATTCTTAGAATTAAGCAAACTTACTCTTTTTGGTGGATAATACTGTTTTTATATACAGTATTGTCTGCCATGAAAACCTACCTTGACCTGATTCCGCTGGTGCAAACCTCGACCAGTGTCGGGCTAATTGCGAGCAAAACGCCGGCCGGCTTTCCATCCCCCGCCCAAGATCTGGCCGTAAACCGGATTGATATTGGTGAAATTCTGGTCAAACACCCTACCGCCACTTACTACATGTGCGTCAAGGGCAACTCAATGGCCGAAGCTGGTATTGACGATGGCGATCATTTGATTGTTGACCGATCCCTGACAGCTAAGCACAACAGTATCGTTATTGCCGAGATCGATGGAGATGTGACCGTAAAACGACTGCACAAAAAAAACGGCATGATCCGCCTCAAAGCAGCTAACCTTACCTACCCTGACATAGTGCCGGTTCCCGGCCAAGAATGGATGATCTGGGGCGTTGTCACGCACGTTATCAAGGACCTACTATGACCTATGCCCTCATAGATGGCAATTGCTTCTATTGCTCCTGTGAGCGCGTGTTTAGGCCATCCCTGAAAGGCAAGGCGCTTATCTCACTGTCTAACAATGACGGATGCGTCATTTCGCGCACAGACGAAGCCAAGGCGTTGGGCATCAAAATGGGCCAGCCTTGGTTTGAGATCAAGCATTTGGAAGAAAAGGGCTTGATCGGCCTATCTTCCAATTTCGCACTGTATGGCGACATGAGCGACCGAATGATGAGTATTATTGGCCGATTTTCGCCCTGCCAAGAGATCTACAGCATAGACGAAAGTTTCGCAGATTTTTCCGGTATTGCCGAGGACTTAACCGCCTACAGCCAGAAAATCCGCGCTGCTGTCTTGCGCGAAACAGGGATTCCCACCTGCGTGGGTATCGGCGCGACCAAGACCCTAGCAAAGTTGGCGAACCATATCGCCAAAAAGCAGCCCTCCTGGTCCGGCGTCTGTGATTTGACGCAACTGGACCGGTACCAACTGGCCGATATGATGAAAAATATCGAGGTCGGGGAAGTCTGGGGCATCGGCAGGCGCATCGCCCGCAGGCTTGGTGAGTTAGGTATCTACACAGTCTTTGATCTGGCTCGCATGAGGCCTGAAGCTGCCAGAGCCGAGTTTTCGGTTGTTGTGGGCAAGACAATCCAGGAGCTGCGCGGAATTTCCCGCATTGATCTGGAGGAGTTGCCCGACCCCAAAAAGCAAATTATCTCGTCCCGCTCCTTTGGTTTACCAATGACTGACCGGGCTGGACTGCAAAGCGCCCTGTCTGAGTTTGTCGCCATTGCTTGCAACAAACTGCGCCAGCAAAACTCAGTGGCCGCCAGCATGCAGATATTCATTCGCACCAGCCCTTTTGACAAGGGTAAGCAATACGGCAATAGTCGCTTGGTCACCCCGCCCTGCCCGAGCGCCGACAACCTGGTATTTACCAAATATGCACTTAGGGCACTCGAAACGATCTGGCGGCCTGGAATCAAATATAAAAAGGCAGGGGTTATGTTGATGGACATATCGCCTGCAGATACGGTCCAAGGCGAACTCTTTCCTGTGGAACCTGAGCATAATAATCGGGCGCAGCTGATGGTAGCCCTGGATGGGATCAATGCCCGATATGGCCGGGGGTCAGTAAAAACCGGCAGCATAGGTTTTCACGACCGCGAGCATTGGTATATGCGCCAGGAACTTATAAGCCAGGGATATACTACGAGTTGGAGCGAGGTACTAATCGCAAGAGCCTAATTACAACTTACAACTGTTGTACCTGCATTTCGCACCCCAGTTTCCATCAGTAGCATTGCCCCAGAGTCGATTCTCTGAATCTCAGATAGAATAAGATATGTCAAATTGTTAGTTTTTTTTCCCAAATGGGAAGGAAACACCGTCACTTTATTATTAAAAATAACGATGAGCACTCCAGAAGATCCCGATAGCCTGTCTAAAAACAATCAATTAAAGAAGCTGTCTACGGTGGCAAGAATAGGGGCGGCGATAGAAAAGACCAAGCCTATATCGGAAATGCTGAGACCAATGTCCGTCGGCATTAGGCCAGTTTCGGAAACGCTAAGAGAAACGTGTGCGTTTTCTGATGCCCTGAAATCAATCTCTACGGTGTCCGAAAGCTTTAGAAAAGCAGCGATCATGTCAGATAGATTACGGGTACCGTCTCTCTTCTCCGAACACATAGATCCGATATCCAAGCAATTTAGGATAGGTTTGATCGCGGAACAGGTTGCACTTGGCCAAATGTCTCGATCGTTGAGATTAGGCGACGTGGCAAAACTCATGCGTTCATCACATATTGAACGATTGGGTGCAATGGGTTCTGTCACACGCTCTATTGGAACACAACATATAAATAGCCTCTTCGAACCGTATAGAAAAAAACAGAAAGAAATTCAGGATATTTTAAAGCCCCAACTTGCGTTGCAAAGCAGATATAGAGCAGTACTTGAGCCTCTTGCACAAACTAGCTTTCAGGCAGCTGTTGGGCGAATACTTGCGTCTGAACTTCGCAACAATCGGAGCATCGTTGATGCTCTGGAACGGTTTAACCCTCGCCTATCTGATGAAGAAATGGCGAGTGTTCACCTGGAAGATGATGGCGAATTTTCGGTTGCAGGCGAAGTTGTCACGGTTGAAGCATTGGATCAGGCTTTAAAGCAACTTGAAATTCAACCCAGTACAGATGATCAGGATTTTATTGATCAATTTTTCAAAATCTTCGCTCGTCTCACAAAAGAAGTGAAGACATTCCTTCACCTTTTATTGTTAACTATCTGTGCCAATCAGCTCGCCCCTCTTTTGGAACGTTGGGCGGAAGAATTTGCCAACACAACCCCAAGAGTTGCCGTAAAAGCAATTAAACAGGAAGCAAAAGCGTTCTATGAACCTGGGATGGTCAGCAATTATCGGTTCGTCACTGTAAGTCTGCTTAATGTACGCAAGTCAAACAGCAGCAGATCAGAAAAAATTGATACGTTGAGCTTAGGAAAGACAGTGACTATCGTCACAAAACTAAAAGACTGGACACTGGTGGAATACCTCGATGACGAAGGCGATATGAGAGAAGGCTGGGTATTTTCACGATATTTACATAAATTGGTGAAGTGACATCCCTCCCCGTCTAAATGCGGAAGATTAATGGAAAGGGCGCCAAAGGCAACCCTAGAATTATTTACACCCTCAGTTTTGACTTTAAATGTGAATCTAGGACATACTTAAATGTCATATCTATGCGTAAGCATACACTTGTTTTTTGTATGTGCGCTGCCCTTCATTGTGGTTGATTATCTAGAGGAATTGATAACATTCCACCAAGGCAGCACTTCCTCAACATTTAGTGGAAATTTCTTTTGTACGTCAATTCCAAAATCTCTTCTAATTTCAACTATTCTCCAACCTGCATATTTTGGTAATGCAGCGTTGGCAAACGTTTTCAACAAGTTGTCTTCATCCGAAATGTACATAACGTCAACTAGGTCTTGAATTGAACAGAAAATTATAGGCCGCATATCAACATCCAGAACATTAGGATCATCTTCAAGTACTTTCTTGGCTTGAGCAAAAACCCGACCCTGTAAAGCGTGTGACATTTGCATCCAAGAGTCGATTGTGAGTACAACTGCATTTGCCGTATCAGAAATTTTACGTTCTGTATATTTTCCAATCCGCACATGCGAAAAGAATCGCCATAATTGAGTGACCGCTTTTACTATTTGTGCATATGCTTTATCAGAGGTTTCAAATGGGTGCTCTGAAAATTGTGCCTCAAATGTAAGTTTAGTGGCCTTACATTCAAACACTGTCGTGACTTCCTCGTTATCGATCAACAGGACATCTGGAGTATCTATGCGTGCTTTCTTCGGGCCGTACTGTTCGCTTGGAAATGCCTTAAAGCGCGGGCAGAATTTTTCAATTACCATCCCAACGTATTGCTCGAATCTATCATTGGCTTCCGTTATTGCCTGGTCAGCATCCTTTTTACTGGGTGCGCTGTTTATCATATCGTAGTAAAGACCAACAGTTGCGCGATACATAATCAATTGAGAGAGTGGTGATATGAGTATATTTTGATCTTGTGGGCTTCTAATAATAGGAAATTTGCGAAGTGAGCCTGGCAGATATGCGGTAGGAATTCTACCTCCCTCTATTGTTTTTTTTATGAGCGTTTGTGCATCAACTCGCAAATCTGAGAGTGGAAGGGAAATTAATGACAGTGTTTTGTCTATAAGTTCTTGTGTTACGTCTAGAACAGGTATTTCGATTGGTTTTATCCAAGGTGAATTACTAAGTTGAGTATATAAAACGCAGCTAACCTTCAAGAACTGTTCTATAGTAAATCCGTATTTATTTTCAAAGTTCGTTGCGCAACTTCCCTGACCATAGATGAACACATAACGATATAGTCGCTCACTTGAGTGAAATCCTCTTTGCCATCCGAATTGCCGTTGGCCTATACGATGAAGCTCATAGAATATTTTATCTTCTGTGCAAGTTAATCTGTTTTCATGGTTTTCTAATTTTCTTAAATTATTAATGACGGGAACTATAGTTTCAAAATTATCATAATTGATTTGTATTTTTGGTCTTTTGTCGGTTGTAAATAATAGGGTAAGCAGCGTTTCAATTTCCCATTTTGGTAGCGCATAATCAGATCCCAATGGCGCACCATATGCCGACCTTGGGAAACTTAAATATCTTTTAACGTTACCTCTGAACTCCGTTTGAAGCGTGTTGATTGACCACATAAATTGTAGGAACAATTTATCGTCAGTACGGCTTAAAAATTTGTTTAATTCTCTTTTTATTTTTTTAAGCTTTTGTTGATAAATTTGATCAGAAAATTTAACCATGTTGGTTTCCTCTTGCTTATTATTTGAAGCTATTCTATGTATTTATCGAATCTTTATCTACAAATTGATCTACTAGGCTAATTATTCAATAGATTTTGAAAAGGAAATTCAATGTGTGGCCGTTACGAATTTACAAAACCCCTTGGCAAAGAGTTTGATTTTATTCAATGGCCGGATATTCAGCCGGATCTAGACATACGCCCTACTAACGACGCGCCGACCATTTTATTAACTGCACAAAGTCAATATGAAATCCAATTGCGCAAATGGGGGTTTATCAGATCCTGGCCAGGGAAAACGGGAAAGCTGGTTAAGAAAACTCTAATCAATGCCAAATGCGAAGAAATTACAATGAAACGGTCATTCAAGAAGGCATTTGTCTGACGAGAACGAACTTGCCGTAAGTCTCGCTCAGAAGCTAGGGACTGTTCCAGATAGTCCAGAAAGCTCCAATCCTTGCTTGTCGCTTCAGCGGCAAGCTCTCGGTAACGTTGCATCAGCCCTTCGAGCTTGAGCGCCTGGCAGTGCGTATCAATGCGTTCGTGCTGCAGATTCATGCGCGTACCTCGGTCAGCAACTGTTGATAGACTGATAAGGGGTGTTGCAGCGATGCGAAGGGTTCGGATAACGCGCACTGACCGAGGCTGGTCAGCGGTTGTTGTGTGCGAGAAAATGCAGGCAGAGGCAGTAGAGCAGCCCGCTCCAGCTCTTCGAATAATACGGCGGGTGCCTTATGAGTAACAGGATGAATGTGCTGGTTGGCCACATCCCGCAACCACTTGGCCACTTCAGCGTTGGCTGTCTCTACGTCCAATGTCAGCCCTGACTGCTTTAGCCAGCTGGATAACGGTACATAGAAATTGCCACGTAGGTAACGATGAAAACGCTCAACTTTACCCTTAGTGCGTGCACGATAGGGCTGGCATAGACGAGGCATGAAACCGTAGCACTTGGCCAGGTCCAGCATCCCGGAATGCCAGCGATGGTGACCCAGGCCATACGCATCTCGCTCGACCACGATCGTCTTGGCATTATCGTAGAGGATTTCTCTGGGCACACCGCCCAGGGTCTCAAACAACGCATGGTGGCAGGCCACCAGCGTGCTGGCACGCTCATTGCTGGCAAACCTGACCCATCGCCATCGACTATAGCCAAGCGTAGCTGTAAAGGCATAAAGGGGATGACTACCCCGGCGAAACACCACAAAGTCGCATTGCATCTGACGGCCTGGAGGAGTCTCAAACCTCACAACAGGGTCTGGTGCCGGTGTTGGGCGGTGTAGCTGCATGAACGCCTGAACACTGCGTAGTTGGCCCTGATAACCTTGCGCCTTGAGCTCCCTCAGAAGCGCTGGGGCGGCTATCTGCTCGGGTTCGGCTGCCTGCATGCGTTGCACGATATACGCATGAAACGGCTCCAGTTTGGTTGGCCGCGCTTCACGCGGCTTGTAACGCAGCGTCTCTGGCAAAGCCAGGTACCGGGATACCGTATTGCGGGAGATGCCCAGGCGACGCGAGATCTCGCGCTGTGATAAACCCTGGGCCTTGAGTACATGGATAGACATCCACTGATCCTTCTGAAGCATCGTCGGCCTTCGCGCACAAAAGACCAACTTTACGGGAAAGTGGCTCAGTTTTACTTTGCGCGGAGTGGCTCATTATTACTTTGCACGCAACAGGTTCCTCGCTTATTCAGCAATCGGCCACACTGATTTTCCTGCCGAATCCCAAAGTGAAACGCGAGACCTATATCAAGGATTTTGGATTGACCCCAGTTGAGTTTGAATTGTTGCAGCAGCTGGGCGAAAGAAGCCATAAATTTCTTGTAGAACAAGGATCTAACGTTACAGTAGCCCATCTTGATTTGACCAACTGCGAAGACGAATTGCTGGTCTTCTCGGGCAGTCAGGACATGGCCGAGATCGCTGAAAACGCAGTGCGCTAGGTAGGATAAGATCCTGCAAAATGGTTGCCTCTGTATTTGGACCGTGTCAAAATCGCGCGTGGAGAGTGACGACTTCAAGTCACTTTTCGCGTTTCACAGAAAGAGGTCAATTATGAATCGCAGATATTTTTTGGCCGCAGCGGGGGCTGCGGTTATGACGATCATGGCCGGCTGCGATCAGCCAGAAAGTAAATTCGCCGGCTACTGGCAGGACGCCGGAACAAACAAAGCTGCGAAGTTTCCGGTACTGCTCCATATACGCCCAAACGGCGACAGCTTCATCGTGACCATTACCATTTGGGAAGGCCCCTTTGGACGTGGCTACGAAGCCAAAGAATTTCCGGCCACAAGAGGTACGTCAAGCGACGAGCTCAAGGTTTCTAATACTCCCCTCGCCTTCACATATGACGCGGCCACTGATTTGCTATTGGTAGCCGGCGATAAATCGAGAATCGAGCGCATATCAAAAGAAGATTATCAAGCGGCTCTGGATTCCGGCAAGGCAGAGTACGAACGGAGAAAAGCCAGGAAAAAAGAGGCGCAAAAAGCCAAATAAACAATAAGTAAGAAATTACATATCACTGATTCTTTTACTATCGACCAAATTCGGCATACTGATAATGTAGATTTAATTGTCTCGTTAATAGGTGGTAGCGGCGAGAGCGGTCGCACCTTGCGGCATGCCCTCGTGCCGTTCGATCACCACACCGCTATCCATAATCCCGCTGTCCAGATACGCACGGATCAGCCGGATCACGCCGGCACCAGCAATGCGTTTCTGTAAGCGATCGATCAGGATGTCGTGGTTGGCCCAGTCGAAGAACTTCTCCAGATCCACGTTCACCACGATACGACGACCGGATTGCACGTACGACTGAGCGGCGAGCACCGCATCATGCGCCCGTCTGCCCGGTCTGAAGCCGTAGCTGTATTCGCTGTGATCCGCCTATGGCGGGACTTGCACACACAGGCTTCGTTCTTATGAAACTTTCTCAGCTTTTGAGTACGAAAGATCAGGTTAACCCTAATTCTTTATGATAATTAATTAACATCGTAAACCTATATTCATTGTAGCTAAGGAGCCTACTATCTCCGTTACGCATCGCTATAATATAGCGCTCTACGTACCGACGGAATTGCTTTGTAACGTGCCCCTCTTTGCCTTGTAACTTCTTACCGGCGTCTTTAGATTTCAAAACAAAGACTTTGTCACTCACATGTGCAGCATCACGAATCAGCATCACCTTCTGATAGTCAAGCCCCATTCCCTTTATCGCACGATCCGGATCTCAATTTACTTCCAAAATATAACTGGCATTATGTTTTATGTTCGAGCGAACAGGAATAGCAAATACAAGACCATTTACCAGAATCTGCACAATGCCGTGCCCACGTACCTTATCACCAGGCATCCAGGATTGAGTTGCTTCATCAAAATCCAGAGCGTCTCTAACTATTGGATTATCCGTGTAGAACGAATTAGCTAGTTTTTAACTTCATGGCCTGACTATTTGATACAAAACTGATACAAAAAAACCCCGACAAAAGTCGAGGTTTCTAGGGTAGTTAAATACAAGGAATTTTGAGTTTTTTACGTGGGGATGTTCCTACCACCACTAACTACGAACCGATCGTACCACGCTATACTTTCTTTTTCAAGCCCGACTAATAAGTTTCGGGAGAGGCATTTAGTGGAATGCCTTCAGCGCCTTGCCAGGGGTAGAGCCGGGTACTCATGCAGCTCTAATATTCTTTACACCAACTATTATTTATATTTAATCGTATGGCGTCTCCGACAGGAATCGAACCTGTATCAAGAGCTTCGGAAACTCTCATTCTATCCATTGAACTACGGAGACATTTAGCCAAGTCCGCTATTTTACCCTATTGTGAAGATTCCTGTAAGCCCCGGACGCGATACTTGCGTAGTAAATTTCTGCTTAAAATAAGACACTTTCACCTGTTGCTGGGCGTAATCAAGTACAAAACAGGGTGACAATCGTTATAATCCAACATTACTTATAATTTCATCTCCGGGGGGAAAGGGCATGGTCCGGCAGTATACGCGTCATTTGGCTTCTTTTTTTCCATTATTTAACATTGCAATGACCTGTAGGATGTATCTATGAGCGATCAAACAGAACACCACGAAGAACACGATGAACATAGCAGCCCGATCAAAACGCCTAAACAGCTGATCGTTGTCGTCGTACTCGCGTTCATACTCCCTGTACTGATTATTATCCTGCTGGTCAATGTCGTCAGCTCTTCCACTAGCTCCGGTGCGGGCAGTGACTCACTGAGTGAAGAAGCTGTTGCCACTCGTATCGCGCCCGTTGCCAAATACAACACCGCCCCCGTGATTGTTGCTGCTGCTGACGCCGGTCCGAAAAAACTCAAAACCGGCGAAGAAGTATACAAAAGCCTCTGTATGGGCTGTCATGACACCGGCGTTGCCGGTGCACCTAAATTTGGTGATAACGGCGCCTGGGCACCCCGCCTGCAAGCGGGGCAGGCTGAAGTGGTTAAAATCGCCATTCATGGCCTGAACGGAATGCCTCCAAAAGGCGGTGACCCAAGCCTGAGCGATCTTGAAGTGGAACGCGCTGTTGTCTACATCGCTAACCACTCCGGTGGTTCATTCAAGGAACCGGCCGCACCCGAAGGTGACGGTGCTGCTCCTGCTGAAGGCGCCGCTCCTGCCGAAGGCGCTGCTCCTGCTGAAGGCGCTGCTCCTGCTGAAGGTGCTGCTCCTGCCGAAGGTGCTGCTCCTGCCGAAGGCGCTGCTCCTGCCGAAGGCGCTGCTCCTGCCGAAGGCGCTGCTCCTCCCGAAGGCGCTGCTCCTGCCGAAGGTTCCGCTCCTGCTGAAGGTGCTGCTCCTGCCGAAGGTGCCGCTCCTGCAGCCGCTGCAGGTGCAGCAGCTGGCGCGGCCGCCGCGGCTCCGGCAAATGACAAACTTGCCGAAGGTGAAGCACTGTACAAACAGATCTGTTTCGCCTGTCATGACGCCGGCGTTGCCGGTGCACCTAAATTCGGTGATAAAGCAGCCTGGGATGCCCGCATAGCAACCGGCATGGACAAACTTTACGACGCCGCCCTGCACGGCCTGAATGCTATGCCACCCAAAGGCGGATCGTCTGCATCCGACGAGGTTGTCAAGGCTGCTGTTGATTACATGGTAAAAGCAGTGAAATAATTTGCGACCCTTTCGGTCGTAGTGAAAAAAGCCCACTTTCTAATAAGTGGGCTTTTTGCTTTGGATAACGTTTATTATGCTGTCGAACCGGCACGTAAGATCACGTGCCGTACCGCCTACTTGCCCAGCAACGCGGCAATTTGCTCATCACTCCAGCCTAGCTCCTCCCGAAGAATCTCCTCGGAATGCTGACCCAGCATAGGAGGCGCATGACGATACTGAATGGGCGTGTCGGAAAAACGCAAGGGGCTGGCCGTCATCGGTGTTGCCCCCGCTGCGGGATGTGGGAGTTCCAGCTTCAGTTGACGCGCAATGACTTGCGGATCTGCATAAACCTGATCGATCGTATTAATCGGCCCTGCCGGAATATTGCTGGCTTCAAGATCGGCCAGCCAGACATCACGCTTACGGGTTTTCATGACCGATGCCAGCAAAGGAATGAGCGAATCGCGGTTCATGACCCGACCGGCATTTTTTCGGTAGCGTTCATCTTCAGCCAGTTCCGGCATATTGATCAGGCGACAAAACGCGGCAAATTGCGTATCGTTGCCAACCGCCAGAATAAGGTGGCCATCTTCAACTGCGAATACCTGATAGGGCACCAGATTCTGATGCGCATTGCCGGCGCGTTTTGGCGCTTTGCCGGATGTCATGTAATTGAGGTTCTGATTGGCCAGCATGGCCACCTGGCAATCGAGCAGCGCCATATCAATATACTGCCCCAGACCGCTGCTGTGACGCTCATTCAGTGCAGCCAGAATGGCAACGCTGGCATACATGCCGGTCATCAGGTCCGCTACCGCCACGCCGGCCTTCTGGGGACCGCCACCGGGCAGATCGTCGTGCTCCCCGGTAATGCTCATGAGACCACCCATGCCCTGGATAATATAGTCATAACCCGGCCGGGTGGCATACGGCCCTGTTTGCCCGAATCCGGTAATAGAACAATAAATAAGCCGTGGGTTGATCTGTTTGAGACTGGCATAGTCAAGCCCGTATTTTTTCAGACCGCCCACTTTATAATTTTCCACGACAATATCGGCTTTTGCCGCCAGCGCAAGGATAACCTCGCGCCCCGCATCGGTGGTGAAATCAAGCGCCAGTGAGCGTTTATTGCGATTCGCAGACAAATAGTAAGCCGCTTCGCTGGTGTCTTCCCCGTGTTGATCCTTCAGGTAGGGAGGCCCCCAGCCACGTGTATCGTCACCGCTACCTGGGCGTTCCACCTTGATGACGTCAGCGCCCAGATCGGCCAGATTCTGGGTACACCATGGACCCGCCAGAACGCGTGTCAGATCAAGTACCCTGATGTTCGCCAATGGCGCCATACGCTGTGTCATTTTCCAGTTACTCCATATTCAAATTATGTGACCGCCGCCGGCCTGTATGTCAGATGTTATTGATTCCCGGATTCGGCCATCCGTGCAGCCCGACGCAGGTCACGCACTAGCCTGCCAATAGTCAGGCAAGCTACCCCGCCCTGACCGCCAAGGGCTTACATTCTACCCCTTTTTCTGCAACATCTCTTTGAGCCGCACCAGCCGTTCCTTGGGTGTCATACCGCTGAACGGATCCACCACCGTTTTTACGCCGGTTTCCAGACCCATTTCACTGATAAACCGCGATGGTTCGCGAATCAGGTCTTCGCGAGCCTTGCGTCGCTTCTTGCACCAGGTTAATGTCAGATGAAATTGCGCCCGGGTAATGCCCACATACATGAGGCGGCGCTCTTCCTGAATGCGCACTTCCAGCGCTTCGGCATCCTTGTTCGCATCGCCATACTCATCATCTTTGCCAAAATGGGGCAACAAGCCCTCTTCTACCCCAACCATGTGTACGTAAGGATATTCCAGCCCCTTTGAAGCATGGATGGTTGTGAGCCGTACGGCATCAGGATCTTCGTCGTCTTCGCTGCGTTCCAGCATGGTGATCAGCGCAATATGCTGAACCAGTTGCGCCAGCGTCAGGCCATCTTCCTGCGCCTTACGCTTAAGCCAGTTGGTCAGCTCAAGTACGTTCTGCCAGCGCGATTGCGCCGCGCGCTCTTCCTGGGTGTCATATAAATAACGTTCATAATCGATGTATTTCATCAACTCATCGAGTAGCTCGGTTGCACCTTCGGCCGGGGTCGCGGCACCGCCATCGGTCCTGCCACGCCCGGAACGCCACTGTATATTGCGAATGAAATCAACAAACACCTTCAGGGGCTCAAGCTGACGGGGGGCGATCCGCGTAGCGGCCAGTTCATCGTGAACGGCATCGAACAGTGAACAATTGAGCTGCGTGGCCGTATCTCCGAGCGCCGTCAGACTGGCTTGCCCCACTCCGCGTTTTGGCGTGGTCACTGCACGAATAAATGCCGGATCATCTTCTTCATTGGCGACAATACGCAGGTAGGCAATAATATCGCGGACCTCGGCCTTATCGAAAAAACTTTGCCCACCGGCGATCACATAGGGAATCCGCAACTCCCGGAAGGTTTGCTCAAACAGGCGCCCCTGATGATTACCACGATAGAGTACAGCGTAATCTTTCCAGCGGGCATTACGCTCGAAACGGGAGGCCGAGATGCGCATGCCTACCGATTCGGCCTCGGCCTCTTCGTTGTCCATGACCACCACCTGAATCGGCTCGCCCTGACCCAGTGTAGACCAGAGTTTTTTGCCGAACAAATTGGGATTGCGGCTGATCACCTGGTTGGCTGCGTCCAGGACGGTAGCGACCGAACGATAATTTTGCTCGAGCTTGATAATACGCAGTGCCGGGTAATCCTGAGGCAGTTTGGCCAGGTTTTCGATAGTGGCACCACGCCAGGCATAGATGGCCTGATCATCGTCACCCACCGCCGTAAACATGTCACGCAGCCCGGTCAGAGAACGTACCCACTGGTACTGGCACACATTGGTGTCCTGATATTCGTCCAGAAGCATATAGCGGCAGCGCCGCTGCCAGCGCTCCCGCAGTTCATCATTGGTACTCATCAGGGTGGCCGGCATCACAATCAGATCGTCAAAATCCACCGACTGATAGGCGCGCAAGGTTGCATCGTAGCTACGGTACACACGGGCCGCATCCATTTCGTCTGGTGTCTGGGCGATTTTTTCTGAGTCGTCCGGCGTAATCAGCGCGTTTTTCCACAGGGAAATCTGCTGCTGAACGCTACGCAGCCGGCCCTTGTCGGTGGTTGCCAGCAGCTCCTGAATCACCCCAAGCGCATCGGTGGAGTCCAGAATGGAAAAGCCGGGCTTCAATCCTGCCAATACTGCCTCTTCCCGCAAAAAACGCACGCCCAGCGCATGAAATGTGCTGATGGTGAGTCCCTTAAGGCGCTTTTTTTCCACGCTTTGCTGAATCCGCTCAGCCATTTCGCGTGCCGCCTTATTGGTAAACGTAAGCGCAATGATGCCGCGGGCATCGTAGCCGCATTCATTGATCAGATAGGCAATTTTCTGAGTGATAACGCGCGTCTTGCCACTGCCGGCGCCTGCCAATACCAGACACGGCCCGTTCAGGTACAGTACGGCCTCGCGCTGCGCGGGGTTCATCGATTGCAGTGCATTGCTCATTATCTAGATTTCCAGTGGGTCGACTTCAATGAAATAACGCATGCGCTGCTTCTGTCCGATTGCTTGCACCTGCGGCAGCCACTGCTGCAGAAAACGCTGCAACGCGGGCCTTGATGCCGACTCTATCAGCAATTGCGCCCGCTCAACGTGAGCGACCCGCAGAATCCTCAAGGGAACCGGATCGTAAAGACATACCGCGTCGGGCTCGCCTTCGTCGGCCAGAACCGTAGCAGCCTGTTCCCGGATTTCCTGAAGAAACGCCAGCGCCCGTTGTACGCTTTTGGCTTCCGCGGTGATCAGGGCCTGAAAGGTAAAGGGCGGCAAGCCGGTGTCCTGGCGTTCAGCCAGCAAGTCGTCGGCAAAGGCCGGAAAGTCGTTGTTCAGGAGAGTCTGATAGACCGTATGATCGGGATAGCCGGTTTGAATCAACACCTCGCCGCCTTCCGCATGACGCCCTGCCCGGCCGGCCACTTGCAGCAATTGCGCAAACAGGCGCTCCGGAGCACGAAAATCAGCAGAAAACAGCATGGAATCGGCGTTAAGCACGGCCACAAGACCAAGACGTTTGAAGTCATGGCCCTTTGCGACCATTTGCGTACCCACCAGAATATCAATATTGCCGGTGTGCACTTCATCGAATAGCCGCAGTGCACTCCCCTTCAGTCGCGTGCTGTCCGCATCAATACGCTGGATCCGTGCCGCAGGAAAGATGTCCTGCAGGAACTCCTCTACCCTTTGCGTGCCACGCCCCAGCGGCTGCAGGTCCTGGTTGCCGCAATCGGGGCAGATGGACGGCACCCGGCTCTGAAAACCGCAGTGGTGACATTGCAGCTGATAGCCACTGCCTGGCGTACGATGCAGTACCGTATGCACCGAGCACCGCGGACACTGGCTGACCCAGCCGCAAGCCGCGCAATGCATGACGGGGGCATAGCCGCGACGATTCAGAAACACCATAGACTGCTCGCCACGCTCGAGCCGGGTGCGGATCGCCTCCAGCACGCCCGGCTCGAACCCCTGGTTCAGCTTGGCCTTGCGTGTATCGACAAGACGAATATCGGGCAGAAAGCGGGTTTTGGCACGCTGCTCCAGGCTCAATCGAGTGTAGCGGCCACTCAGCGCATGATGCCAGGTTTCCAGAGAAGGCGTTGCCGATCCCAGTATTAGCGGGATGCCCGCTTGATGTGCGCGCCACACGGCCAGATCACGCGCAGAATAACGCAAGCCCTCTTGTTGCTTGTACGAAGCATCGTGTTCTTCATCCACAATGATCAGGCCTGGATTATCCAGTGGTGCAAAAATAGCCATGCGCGTACCCAGCAGCACCTTGAGTTTGCCACGCTGGGCATCTGCCCAGGCCTTGAGCCGCTCGCCATCGGCCAGACCGCTGTGAAATACGGCGATTTCCTCTGGAGCCACCAGATCGGCAAACCGCGCCCGGACGGCAGTCTCCAGTTGCGGAGTCAGATTAATTTCCGGCACCAGCATCAGAATTTGCTGGCCACGCTGCAGGAACGTAAGTGCCGCGTGCAGGTAGACCTCTGTTTTACCGCTGCCGGTTACGCCATGCAATAGATAGGCAGCATAGCCGTCCGACTCGCATATTTGCTGCACAGCCTGTTGCTGCTGGGCGTTCAACACGATTGGGGAAGGTACAACCGTTGCGGGTGCGCTGCGCTTTTTTCTATCGGCCCTGGCCACCGGCCCTCCAGCAGAACGCTTACCCAGATAAGCAGTCGGCTTTCTCAATCCGTTGGGCAGCACCGGCAGGATCACCTCTCCCAGTGAACGCTGATAGTAGCGCGAGGCGAACTGAGCCAGAGCCAGCCAGGAAGCAGAAAACGCCGGAAGATCGTCCAGCACCTGCTCTACATCGCGGATCTGGTCTGGATCAAGCGCCGGCGCGGGCAGTAACTCGATGACGACGCCAATGAGTTGTCGTGAACCAAAAGGCACAATGACACGCTGCCCTATTTGCACCGGGTGCTCGCATCGATAGTCGAACGCGTCCTGTCGGGGAATATCCAAAACGACACGAACCCAGCTGACTTGCACGCGTATTTCCTGAAAGAAGTGAAGACAGATGGCGTTATGCCACCTGTTTGAGTATTACCTTTAAGTTACATATCCATGTCAATACTTAAAGTGATTTCGTAGCTTTCTGCTTTAAAGCAAGTACCCGACATCACTTATTAATTAACCGCCACGGCCTGTGGATAACTTTGGGGAAAACTATATTACAAAAAAACTATTGAAAAGAAATGAAGGATCAAATTTATTTCATATCGAAATATTCATAAACTAATTTCTTAAATTTCAATAACTTAAAATACAAGTCCGTAGTGTTACAGCAGTTTGTCCAAAAACAACATCAGCTTGACATCTGTGCACAACTTAGCATCAGCCATGTTTGCCTGAACTATAACTGTGCACTTCATCCACCAGAATTGACACATTCTGGGGCGGTGTAAATTGTGAAATACCGTGACCAAGATTGAATATATGGCCGCCATTTGTAACCGGTCCGAAGTCGTCAATGACGCGCCGCACTTCGTGACGAATGGCGGATTCAGTTCCAAACAGCGCCATGGGATCTATATTGCCCTGCAATGCAACACGATCACCTACCCGTTCACGGGCCTGTTTAAGATTGACCGTCCAGTCAAGTCCGATCGCATCGCAACCGCTGCTAACGATGTCTTCCAGCCATAATCCGCCCCCCTTTGTAAATGCAATGACCGGCACCACAACACCATCCTGAGTGCGATTCAGCTGGCTGATCACCTGAGTGATATACGCAAGCGAAAATTGCTGATAGAGGCCATCGGCGAGGACGCCGCCCCAACTGTCAAAAATCATGACGGCCTGGGCGCCTGCGCGAATTTGCTCGTTCAGATACTGCGCCGTCGCCTGGGCGGTGACCTCCAGAATACGATGCAGCATTGCAGGCTGCGCATACATCATGGTTTTGATTTGCCGATAATCTGTGGAACCCCGTCCTTCGACCATATAACATGTAACTGTCCAGGGGCTACCCGCAAAGCCGATCAGGGGAACGCTTCCGTTGAGCGACTGGCGGATCTGACTGACGGCGTCGAACACGTAACGCAACTGGTTCATGTCTGGAACGGCAAGCTGTTCAACATCCTGCTGAGTGCGCACAGGGCGTGCAAACTGAGGACCTTCACCCGCAACGAAATCCAGGCCGAGTCCCATGGCATCGGGCAGCATGAGGATGTCGGAAAACAGAATGGCGGCATCCAGAGGGAAGCGGGCCAGGGGCTGCAACGTAACCTCTGTGGCAAAATCCGGATTTTTGGCCAGCCCCAGGAACGACCCCGCCCTGGCACGCGTCTCATTATATTCAGCAAGGTATCGTCCCGCCTGACGCATTAACCATACAGGCGTATAGGGAACATGCTGGCGCTGCAGTGCGCGCAGGAAAACATCGTTCTGCAAAACCGGAAAAGCCATCGGGAACCTTTAATATCTATAAATCTATGATTTTCTTACCGGACAGATTGTATCGTACCTGGTGTAAGAATGGCCGCTGACCGCTCCCTTAACATGTAGCGGTTTGCCGCCAGATACCACTGCAACTCAAATACCATTGTCGCGAAACGGTTCGGCACTGATCTGATGTTTGCACATGAGCGCCCAGAATGCCCGGCGATGTTTGTGGGAATTGCGCGCTGCCAGGGCGATATTTCCCTTGCTGCGCGCCAGCGCATGCGTAAGATAAGTGCGTTCAAACTGGGCAACCACGACCGATTTCAGTTGCTGAAAGCCTTCGGGATATTGCGCGATTTCCTGACAGCAGACCCTGGGGACGCTGAGCACTGTCGGATAGGTGCTGACCGACTTGCCTGCATGAGCAAGCCCGCCCCCCATCCGACGTAAAAGCGAAACAGGCGGCAGGATGCCATTTGCACCTGCGGTAACGCCCATCATTGTGGTAACGGGCATGCGACCAACGGGACGTTTGAAGCCCGGCAATAATGGCAGCCCCGATTTGTCTGCAGCAAGATGCAACGCACCCACAGCGGCAGAGGCAGGCGCGGGGCCATATTCAGCCTGATACGCCATGGCCGAATCGTGAACGGCATATTGCTGCGGATTAACGCTGTCGCCCAGCAATGAGGGAAGACGCGCCTGAAGCCCCCGAAGTTCATGCAAGGCACGCAACAGCCTGACACGGATTTCCTCCGGCTCACATGGCCATAAGGCAAAATCAACGACACCGAGCTCGAGCAGATCGATCAGCCCAATGGGACGCAACGCCAATCCCAGCACAAAAATGGGACGATGCTGTTCAATACGCGTTTGCTGCAGTAATAAACGGGTCCAGACCAGCGAGGCCGACGAGACGGGCAGACAGATCGCATCAAAATGGCGCAGGGAATAAGTCATGTCCTGCAGCATCGAGACTGACGGAAATGAGCCTTGTTCCGCTCGGGGGGAGGGTTCTATCAGACTGAAATGCAGGCGAGCGTTAGGTAAGCGGTCCTGCCTGAGCAACGTTTCTGCCAGTGGTTCGCAGCCGGGGATTTTGATAAGGGCGCAGTCCAGTCGTTCTTTCACCTTGAAGTCTCTCTGTGTAACAAAACGTACAGAATAAAGGCGCTCCCGACTAGCGACAATTCGCACTTGTCACACTGGGGCAATTACGGTTAAGTAACTGTTTTTGCTGAAAAAACAACGGATTTGTTGCAGTACATGACATAAAGCACCGGTGCCCTTGCTTATTACTAGGGTTAACCCTATAATGGTTTATACCTAGTTTTTACAGTCATTTAAGGAACCCAACACCATGAACATTTCTATGAAAAACGCCCTTGCAATGAGCGACGCCCCTGAACTTGCTTTCAGCGATTCCATGGAGCGTGAATTGATCAACAATGCAATCAACGAAGAACGCGCTATGAGCCTGACCGGACTGATCAAAGCCATCGCCACCTCTGTGGCCGCTGCTGGTGTCATGATGTATGACATGATCAAGGAAACAGAAAAAGCGATTGATGACACTGATTCTGAAGGTGGTTTCAGCTGGTAATAGCTGATCGTTCCTGCGATATTGAACGCGGGTACGCACAATCGAAGTAGCAGTAATAAATGTGGCGAACGTGATCGTACGCCAAACGGGTGATTGACTGACGGCGCATCTGCCTGCAATTGAACCCACAGTGGCCGGACAGCTGCTGTGATGCAGGCGGATGATATGCCGGAATGAGCAATCTGACCGTATAGTCAGGGATGCTGGGGCACCATTGCCGCCGCAATCCATTGATGTCTCTCTGACAGTACTCCTCGTAGCCTATTGCCTGTAACGGGCACGCGACAATAAGTTGCCAACGCTACCGCACTCCCCGCTTTTTTCAGGCCACAGCTCCAACAAAACATGGACAGCGCACGGCCATTTTGTTTCAAATATCACCGATGTTGGCGGCAACGCCGCTCATTCAATAACAATCCATCAGAACGATTAACGAACACGCAGTTGTTCCGGAAAATTCGCGCAGCCTGCTTAAGCTGGCGAAAAACAATGAAAAACGGCAACAGGAACCGATTGTCCTGTTGCCGTTTCTGTTGTGCGCCAAAACCAAAAGCCGCCGGCCGTCACACACCCGCTGCTGCCGGGCTAGTCAATTGAAATATTGCCCTTGCGAATCACATCACCCCAGGTCTGGGTTTCATCAGAAACAAATTTAGCAAACTCTGCCGGTGTGTTCTTTTCTGCGGTCGCACCCAAGCCTTCAAGTTGCTTGATCACATCGGGCCTGGCCAGAATTTTTTCCACGGTTGCATTGATTTTATCGACGATAGGCTTGGGTGTCCCTTTAGGCGCCACCAGACCAAACCATGAAGACACATTAAACTGTGGATAGCCAGACTCTTTCAGCGTAGGCACATCGGGGAAGGCCTCCGAGCGCTTGTCTGTCGTTACGGCAAAGGCCTTGATCTTGCCTGCCTTGACTTGCGGTACGGCAGCCGGCATATTCTCGAATACCACGTCGGTCTGCCCACCGACCAGTGCGGTCATGGACGGGCCACTACCGCTGAACGGAATGTGGAGCATATCAATACCCGCCTGCTGCTTGAACAGCTCGCCCGCCAGGTGAATAGATGTACCGGCACCAGAAGAGCCATAATTGACCTTACCAGGATTGGCCTTGGCGTAGTCTACAAATTCTTTCACATTGTTATAGGGCGTTTTGTTGCTGGCAACCAGGATATTGGGGACTTTGGCTACCAGAACGATAGGTTCAATATCCTTCTCAATATTGAACCGGGCGTTTTTGTACAGCGTCTGGTTGATCGTAGTGGTCACAGCCATCATCATGAGCGTGTAGCCGTCTGGTTTTTTACGCAGCAACTGGTCGGTCGCAATATTGCTGCCTGCACCCAGTTTGTTTTCAACCACGAAGCTCTGGCCAAGTTCGTCGCCCAGGCCCTTGGCCACAATACGGGCCAGTACGTCTGTCGTGCCGCCGGCAGCGAAGCCGACCAATACGGTCACGGGTTGCGATGGATATGCTTCTTCCTGCGCAGACGCCGTATTTACCGCCGCCAGCAATCCCAGGCCGGCCGCGAACGACAAAGCGCGGGGGAAAAAAGCTTTCTGAGTTAAATTCATGTTCTATATCGCCTATACTTTACAATGATGATGTTGTCTGTGATGATGCGCGCGAAACAAGCAACACGCGGATTTGGAATCATGGACAGCATTCCTTTCACAACTGAAATTATAGAACACTCATGCAAAACAACAGCCAGAGTCGTCCCGGTGGAGATATTATCGTCGATCAACTCGTCCGTCAGGGCGTAGATCATGTCTTTTGTGTGCCAGGTGAGAGTTACCTGGCCGTTCTGGATGCGTTGCACGACGCCAGTATTAACGTCACGGTGTGTCGCCAGGAAGGCGGCGCGGCCATGATGGCGGAAGCCCACGGCAAGCTCACCGGCCGGCCCGGCATCTGCATGGTCACCCGCGGGCCTGGCATCTCCAACGCCCTGGCCGGCATCCACATTGCCAAGCAGGATTCAACGCCGCTTATCGTCTTTGTCGGGCAGATTGAAACCGGGATGCGCGAGCGCGAAGCGTTTCAGGAAGTGGACTACCGCGCCGTTTTTGGCACACAGACAAAATGGACCACGGAAATCGATGATGCGGCCCGCATTCCTGAACTGATCGCCCGCGCTTTTCACGTCGCCATGTCCGGTCGTCCCGGCCCCGTTGTCATCGCCCTGCCCGAAGACATGCTGGTGCAAATGGCCAGCGTCGCGGACGCACCAAGAGTAGAACCGGTAGAATCAGCCCCGGTTCCTGAACAAATAACACAAATGGCCACGCTGCTGGCTGGTGCAAAAAAGCCGCTGGCCATTCTCGGCGGCTCGCGCTGGACACAGGAAGCCGTCAATGATTTCATACGTTTTGCCGAACAGCAGCAGTTGCCGGTAGCAGTCCAGTTCCGGCGTCAGCATCTGTTCCCTTCGTCGCATCCGAATTTCGTGGGTGATATCGGCCTGGGCATCAATCCGAAACTGCTCAAAATGGCGCAGGAAGCCGACGTGATTCTGTTGGTAGGCGGACGCATGTCGGAAATCGCCTCACAAAGTTACACACTGCTGGACATCCCGGTACCGAAACAGACGCTGATCCATGTGCACCCGGACAGCCAGGAACTGAACCGCGTATATCAGGCCGCACTGGCCATCAACGCGACGCCTGCGCAGTTTGGCAAGGCCGCTGTCGAACTCGCCGCAAGCAGCCAGGACTTGCGCAAAAACGATGTCGATGCCGCCCATGCCACTTATCTGGAGTGGAGTAATCCGCAGTCTGTGAATACACCCGGCGCCCTGCAAATGGGTAAAGTCATGGAATACCTGGAAAGTCATCTGGAGCCGGATGCCATTCTGACCAACGGTGCCGGCAACTACGCCACCTGGCTGCATCGCTTTCACCGCTTCAATCACTTCAATACGCAACTGGCCCCCACATCCGGCTCAATGGGCTATGGCGCCCCTGCAGCAGTCGGTGCCAAGCGCGTGATGCCGCAGCGACAGGTTGTCTGCTTTGCCGGCGACGGCTGCTTTCTGATGCATGGCCAGGAGTTCGCCACTGCCGTACAGTACGGATTGAATATTATTGTGCTGATATTTGACAACGGCATGTACGGTACGATACGCATGCACCAGGAAAAGCACTATCCTGGCCGCGTCAGTGCCACGAACCTGCAGAATCCGGACTTTGCCGCTTATGCCGTGGCGTTTGGCGGCCATGGCGAACGGGTGGAAAAAAACGAAGAATTCGGCCCGGCATTTGAGCGGGCAGTGGCCAGCGGCAAACCCGCGATTTTGCACTGCCTGATCGACCCGCAAGCCATTACGCCCACCGCCACGCTGGATCAACTGCGCGCGGCGGCGGAACAGGCGCAGTCGCAATAATCCGAAAACACAGACAACGCAAGCTGCGGGCATGGTTCGATGCCCGCAGCATCCGCCATCCACACAGGTGTCGGCCGAACATCACTTATTCAACACCTGCGCCTGCGTGCCTTACTGGCAACGATTACCTGCCTTTATGGACCTGCCTTTATGGACCTAACTTTATGGCAGTTCCGATAAGCCCATAAGACCCTCCATGATTTGCCAGGCATAGCTGGCGGCCCGTAACCAGCACGATGACAAGTGACATTTTTCATCATTCGGGTGCAATCACATATCGCAGCAAACAATCCAGCAGATCCACGAACTGTTGATAAATATTAAGTTGCTTTTTCAAATAAAATATATAGTGACTTATCGCCTTGAGACTGACAGTACAAGCGCAATCAACATCATCGCTTAAGGATCACGCATGAGTACACATACAAGCACACCATACCAGGGGAGCGATCGTCTCCTTTTCGGCATTATCATGGGCGTGCTGGCCTTCTGGCTGTTTGCCCAGACCACCCTGAATATTTCCCCGATCATGGCTAAGGATCTCGGCATCCAGCCGACGGTCATGAATATCGCAGTCTCGATCACCGCCCTGTTCTCCGGTATTTTCATCGTGGTCATGGGTGGCCTGGCAGATCGCTACGGTCGGGTACGGGTTGTCCAGTGGGGCTTCATTTTCTCGATCGCCGGCTCACTGCTGGTCGCGGTGGCGCCCTCCGGTCCGACAGGCGCTGCCTTGCTTATGCTCGGACGGATCTGCCAGGGTCTTTCCGGCGCTTTCATCATGCCGGCATCGCTGGCGCTGGTCAAAGCTTACTGGGATGGCGCCGGTCGGCAGCGTGCGGTATCGCTCTGGTCCATGGGCTCGTGGGGCGGATCTGGTTTCGCCGCCCTGTTCGGCGGGCTGATGGCGCAGAACCTGGGCTGGCGCTCCATTTTCTGGGCCGCCGCGGTGCTCTCCCTCATCGGGATGCTGATGGTTCGCGGCACACCTGAAAGCCGTGCGCAGGCCAAAGACGGCTTCAAACTGGATCTGCGCGGCATTGTCACCTTCATGATCGCAATGGTGGCGCTGCAGGTGTTTGCCACCCAGGGTGGAAAATTCGGCTGGGGCAGCGCCACGTCGCTCGCCCTGCTGGCAGTCGCCATTGTGTTCGGCTTCGTTTTTATACGCGTAGAAAGTAACAATGCAAATGCCTTTGTCAATTTCGGACTATTCCGCAACATGACCTACACCGGCGCCACCATTTCCAACTTTCTGCTCAACGGTGTAGCCGGCATGCTGATTGTGTCCATGACATTGCTGCAGCTGGGTGGCAATATGGACGCCCAGCAAACCGGGCTGCTGACACTGGGCTACGCCATTGTCATCGTGACATTTATCCGTGTCGGGGAAAAATTATTGCAACGCTTCGGCCCCCGTAAGCCCATGATCTGGGGCACACTGGTCGTCGGCGTCGCCATTCTGTTGCTGATGGCCACCCATGTCATGCTGGATACCTACAAACTGCTTGCGATTGTCTCTTACGCATTGTTTGGTCTGGGTCTGGCATTTTATGCCACGCCGTCGACCGATGCGGCACTCTCCAACCTGCCAGCTGATCAGGCCGGCGCCGGCGCGGGCATCTACAAAATGGCCTCGTCTCTGGGTGCCTCTTTCGGGGTCGCCATCTCCGCCGCCGTATTCACGTCTCTGTCGGGCGATAACAGCGCCGTATCGTGGATCGAAGGCGTGATCAGCTATGTGGGTCGACAAGATAATCTGGCGGTACGCGAAGCCGGTTTTTTTGCCCTGGCCGTGAACCTGCTTATGGTCATTGCCGCCATCCTCTCTATCGTCATCACGGTACCCAAACAAAGCCACGCGAAAAAGATGTAATTAACCAGCGCCCCGGCCGGGTCCAGCCGGCCGGTCGGGAAACCTTCAACGACAAAGGAATTTAATGATGAATGCAATAACCCCGGAACTCGATCAGCGCAGCATGAAGCAATGGTTTGAACAACTGCATCGCATGCCGGAACTGTCCATGCAGGAAGGCAAGACGGCAGAGTATATTGCTTCCATTGTGAAGGACCTGGGCTATGAGGTTGAAGTGGGTGTGGGCCAACATGGTATTGTTGCCTCTCTGACTGTCGGCGATAGCCCCAGGGCGATCGGCTTACGCGCCGATTTTGATGCCCTGCCGATCCAGGAAGTCAACACGCTGCCCTATAAGTCCGGCGTGCCCGGTGTGTCCCATCTTTGTGGTCATGACGCCCATACCGCCATGCTATTGGGGGCCGCAAAATATCTGGCGGAAAAACGCAATTTCAACGGCACGGTGCGCCTGATTTTTCAGCCCGGCGAGGAAACCATGCAAGGCGGTCCTGCCATGATCGAAGACGGCCTGTTCGAACGCTTCCCTGTGGATGCCGTATTCGGCATGCACAATATGCCCGGACTGGAAACAGGCAAGCTTTACTTTACACCCGGTACCACCATGGCAGCCGTTGACAACTGGGAAATTGAAATCACAGGTAAAGGCGGCCATGGCTCCATGCCTGAACTGTCGATCGACCCGGTCGTTGCCGGCGCTTCACTGGTCATGGCACTGCAAACCATTGTTTCACGCAATGTCAGCCCGGCCAACAAAGCCGTTGTCACGGTAGGCGCCTTCCTGGCCGGCAATGCGGGTAATGTCATCGCGCATAGCGCCATCCTGCGGCTGTCCATTCGTACTACGACGCCAGAAGACCGCGATATGGTCCTGCAGCATATCCGCCGACTTGTCGCCTCGCAGTCCGAGTCATTTGGATGTACCGCCGAGATTCGTACTGGTGTACCCGGCGCGGTATTGGTCAACGACCCCGAAGAAACCGAGAAGGCGGCGGACATTGCACGCAAGACCTTTGGCGCGGAGAATGTGATTTGCCCCGGTCCCACATATCTGGGCTCCGAAGATTTTGCCTTTATGCTGCAAAAGAAAAAAGGCACTTATTGTTTTGTAGGCAATGGCAATACGAAAATGGTTCACCACCCCGAATATGTCTTTGACCAAAACAACCTGAGTATCGGTGCCACATACTGGGTTGCGCTGACCGAAAGCTATCTGGCCTGACTGGCCTGATAGCAAGAATAGGCAGGAAAAGACTCAGCCCGTGCCTCCTGGATGATGCTTGCGGCAGGTACGGTACTCGAAAACAGTAAAAGCACAGGCGCCAGACCGAGACAAAAAGCCGGTGTTGAAACACAAAAGACGCCCTGAGGCGTCTTTTGCATTGTGTTGCCAGTACCGCTACGACAATGAAAGATCAGTGACGATTTTTCATGTTGGCCAAACGACGGGCTGCCGCAACCTGCGCTGCCAGCATAGCCAGTTCGGCTTCGACAGCAGCAATATCCTGCTTGTCGTGTGCGTTCTCGAGTGCTTCCAGCGCCTGCTGGCGAGCCTTCTCGGCCTTGGCTTCGTCCAGGTCTGCCGCACGGATTGCCGTGTCGGACAGCACTGTCACACCAAATGGCTGCACTTCAAGAATACCACCGGCTACAAACACCAGCTCTTCTGTTCCATCTTCACGTACGATTTTCAATGTACCTGGACGGACTTTGGAGATCAGCGGTGTGTGACCGGGCAACACGCCCAGTTCACCGCTTTCACCTGGCAAAGCCACAAACTTGGCTTCGCCCGAGAAGATGGATGCTTCAGCACTGACAACTTCTACTTTGAGTAAAGTAGCCATAGCTATTCCTTATTTTAAGCTTTTCGCTTTTTCAAAGGCTTCATCAATGGTACCAACCATGTAGAAAGCCTGTTCAGGCAGCGAATCGCATTCACCGTCAACAATCATCTTGAAGCCGCGAATGGTTTCTGCCAGCGGTACATATTTACCAGGAGAACCGGTAAAGACCTCGGCAACGTGGAACGGCTGAGACAGGAAGCGCTCGATTTTACGAGCACGGGCAACAGCCTGTTTGTCTTCAGGAGACAGCTCATCCATACCCAGAATCGCAATAATGTCACGCAGTTCTTTATAGCGTTGCAGTGTTTGCTGCACGCCACGAGCTACGACATAGTGCTCTTCACCCACCACTTGTGGATCCAGCTGACGGCTGGTGGAATCCAGTGGGTCAACCGCAGGGTAAATACCCAGAGAAGCGATGTCACGTGACAGCACAACGGTAGAATCCAAGTGCTGGAAGGTTGTGGCAGGAGACGGGTCGGTCAAGTCATCGGCAGGAACGTAAACGGCCTGGATCGATGTAATAGAACCGGTTTTGGTAGAGGTAATACGCTCTTGCAATACACCCATTTCCTCGGCCAGTGTTGGTTGATAACCCACGGCAGAAGGCATACGACCCAGCAGCGCAGATACTTCGGTACCGGCCAGGGTGTAACGATAGATGTTGTCCACGAAGAACAGAATGTCACGACCTTCGTCACGGAATTTTTCAGCCATGGTCAGACCGGTCAGCGCCACGCGCAGACGGTTGCCTGGAGGTTCGTTCATCTGACCGAACACCATGGCCACTTTATCCAGAACGTTGGACTCTTCCATTTCGTGGTAGAAGTCGTTCCCTTCACGAGTACGTTCACCCACACCGGCAAACACGGACAGACCGGAGTGCTGTTTGGCGATGTTGTTGATCAGTTCCATCATGTTCACGGTTTTGCCCACACCGGCACCACCGAACAGACCCACTTTACCGCCTTTGGCAAACGGGCAGACCAGGTCAATCACCTTGATGCCGGTTTCCAGCAGCTCGACCGAAGGAGACAGTTCGTCAAATTTCGGTGCAGCCTGGTGAATTTCACGTTTTTCTTCGCTGGCGATCGGGCCGGCTTCGTCGATAGGACGACCCAGCACGTCCATGATGCGGCCCAGGGTGCCTTCACCGACAGGAACGGAAATAGCAGCGTTGGTGCGATCGACGGCCATGCCGCGACGCAGACCGTCACTGGAGCCCAGTGCAATCGTACGCACAACACCGTCGCCCAGCTGCTGCTGAACTTCCAGTGTCAAACCTTTCTCGGCGAATTTTGATTCGTTGTCCGCCAGGACAAGGGCTTCATAAACTTTTGGCATGTTGTCGCGTGGGAACTGAATATCCACGACGGCGCCGATGCACTGAACGATGGTACCGTTACTCATGTCGATTCCTTACTTAATAACGATTGAAAGATGCCGGGTCGCGCAACCTGTCGGTTACACCGCCGCCGCACCCCCCACGATTTCTGAAATTTCTTTGGTGATAGCTGCCTGACGGGTTTTGTTGTAAACCAGTTGAAGATCGCCAATCACTTTCTTCGCATTGTCCGATGCAGCCTTCATCGCCACCATCCGTGCCGACTGCTCTGACGCCATATTTTCTGCTACTGCCTGATACACCAGCCCTTCAACATAACGCGTCAGCAGATCATCGATCACCGATTTGGCATCGGGCTCGAAGATGTAGTCCCACTGATAGCTTGATTCAATCGCCGCCGCTTCATTATCAGACTTGACTGATCCCGCAACAAACGGATCAGCAAGACCATCCGGCAATGGCAGCAAACGCATGATCGTTGGCTCCTGCTTCATGGTGTTCACAAAATGCGTGGACGCCACGTACAGTGCATCAATCTTGCCATCGAGATAGTCGTCCAGTTGCACCTTCAGCGCGCCAATCAGACGATCCAGGTGCGGCTGATCACCCAGCTGCACTTCGTTGGAAACCAGATTGCTACCGATACGCGTCAGCAGACTCAATCCTTTATTGCCCAGGGCCGTTGTCTGAACTTTGATGCCCTTGGCTTCAAATTCCTTGAGACGCGCCAGCAGCAACCGGGAGATATTTGTATTCAGGCCGCCACACAGACCTTTGTCTGTGGTGACCAGCACTACACCTACTGCCTTGATATCTGTACGCTCTTCCATGTACGGATGACGGTAGTCAGGATGCGTTTGCATCATGTGTGCAGCGATTTCGCGTACTTTCTCGGCATAGGGACGGCTGGCACGCATTCTTTCCTGCGCCTTGCGCATTTTGGATGCTGCCACCATTTCCATGGCCTTGGTGATCTTGCGCGTGTTTTGCACGCTCTTGATCTTTGTACGAATTTCCTTGATTCCAGGCATTTCGCTTTCCTGTTAAACCAATTTCAGGAAGGTGCACGGCAACACGCCCTGCACCTCACGGACTAACTAACTTAGTATGAACCGCCAGATTTGAAGCCGGCAACGATATCTTTCAATGCTGCTTCGTCTTCTTTGGACAGTTCTTTCGTATCTTCGATACGGCCGATCAGATCAGCGTGCTTGCTCTTGAGCTCGTCTTTCAGGCCTTTCTCGAAGGACAGCACTTTCTCGACGTCAACTTCGTCCAGATAGCCATTGTTCACTGCGTACAGTGAAACGGCCAGTTCCCAAACCTGCAAAGGCTGATACTGAGGCTGCTTGAGCAGTTCTACCACGCGTTTACCACGTTCGAGCTGACGGCGTGTTGCGTCGTCAAGGTCGGAGGCAAACTGGGCAAAGGCTGCCAGCTCACGATACTGGGCCAGGTCGGTACGAATACCACCGGACAGTTTTTTGATGACTTTGGTTTGCGCAGCGCCACCAACCCGTGATACGGAAATACCGGCGTTAATCGCAGGACGCACACCGGCGTTGAACAGATCGGTCTCAAGGAAGATCTGGCCGTCGGTAATGGAAATCACGTTGGTAGGAACGAAGGCAGAAACGTCACCTGCCTGGGTTTCAATGATAGGCAGCGCTGTCAGAGAACCTGTTTTGCCTTTTACTTCACCGTTAGTGAATTTTTCTACGTAATTGGCGTTAACGCGAGCGGCACGCTCCAGCAGACGGGAGTGCAGATAGAACACGTCACCAGGATAGGCTTCACGACCAGGAGGACGACGCAGCAGCAGGGAAACCTGACGGTATGCCCAGGCTTGTTTGGTCAGGTCATCATAAACGATCAGTGCATCTTCACCGCGGTCACGGAAATATTCACCCATGGTGCAACCAGCGTAGGCAGACAGATACTGCATGGCAGCAGAGTCAGATGCCGTTGCGGCGACAACGATGGTGTATTCCAGCGCGCCCAGTTCTTCGAGCTTGCGCACCACGTTGTTGACGGTAGACGCTTTCTGACCGATAGCAACGTAAACGCAGGTTACGTTCTTGCCTTTCTGGCTGATGATCGCGTCGATGGCAACAGCTGTTTTACCTGTCTGACGGTCACCAATGATCAGTTCGCGCTGTCCACGGCCGATAGGTACCATGGAGTCGATTGATTTAATACCGGTTTGCAGAGGCTGAGAAACAGACTGACGATCGATAACGCCAGGTGCCACTTTTTCGATAATGTCGGTTGCTTTCGCATTGACCGGACCTTTACCGTCGATGGGCTGACCCAGCGCGTTTACCACGCGGCCGCGCAATTCGGGGCCAACGGGTACTTCAAGAATACGACCGGTGGTTTTGACCTGGTCACCTTCAGAAACGCCGGTGTAATCACCCAGAATAACGGCACCCACAGAGTCACGCTCGAGGTTCAGAGCAAGACCGTAGACGTTATTGGGGAACTCCAGCATTTCGCCTTGCATCACATCGGAAAGACCGTGGATACGTGTAATACCGTCGGTGACGGAAACAACCGTACCTTGCGTACGAACATCTGCAGAAGCGCCCAGGCCTTCAATACGGCTTTTGAGCAGTTCGCTGATTTCTGACGGATTGAGTTGCATGTTCAGACTCCTGAAATCCTGTTATGTATGGCGCTTAGTGAGCCGCCAGTGTGTCGCGCAGGCGGCTCAACTGAGCCTGCACGGAAGTATCTAATACCTGATCGCCTACTGTTACGCGAACGCCACCGATAAGCGACGAATCAACGGTAACAACCGGCTTCAGTTTAACGCCGAATTTTTTCTCCAGCCCGGCAATCAATTCCTGCACCTGGGCTTCGGACATCTCGAAAGCACTGGTGATTTCTGCTTGTGCAGTTCCATCATTGCGGTTTCTGAGCGCCTCGAACTGCTCGGCGATGTGTGGCAGGAGCAAAAGACGATCGTTTTCGATGAGCAGGTCTACGAAATTGCGCATTGGCTGCGACAAGGTCGTTTTGAGCAGGCCCAGAAAAACGTCTTCTTTTGTTTTTCTTTCCAGTTGCGGATCTGACATCGCTTCACGCACATCTTTCAGACCAGAAAGCTGCGCGAGCTCATTGACGGCATCCGACCATGCAGCAAGACCTGCCGGATCATTTTTCGCAGAGGCAAAAAGCGCCTCGGCGTACGGACGGGCAACGGTTGATAGTTCTGCCATGGTATTTCCGAATTAAAGCTGTGCCTTGAGTTGGTTCAGCAACTCGGCATGCGTCTGAGGATTGACTTCGCGCTTGAGAATCTGCTCTGCGCCTTTGACGGCAAGGGCAGCTACTTCATCACGCAGGCTGTCCCGTACACGCTGCACTTCACGCTCGGCGTCCTGCTGAGCCTGAGCGATGATGCGTGAACGTTCCGTTTCAGCTTCTCCGCGGGCAGCGTCAACAATTGATGCGGCATGTTTTTCAGCGTCCTGCAAGCGGGCATGTGTTTGCTGCTTGGCGTCGGCTTCGATCAGACTGATACGAGCCTGGGACTGAGCGAGATCCGCTTTGCCTTTGTCGGCGGCAGCCAAACCATCGGCAATCTTCTGACGACGTTCTTCAATGGCCTTGATCAGCGGAGGCCACACGAATTTCATCGTGAACCACGCCAGCACAAAAAAAACGAGCGTCTGGAAAAAGAGCGTCGCGTTTAAATTCACGGTCGTTTCCCTTCAAATATGGGCGGTTTCGCCTGGGCGAAATCCTGAAATTTACTTGAACTGTTTGTCATTGGCGAACCCTGAAAATCAGGGTTCGCTATTCCATCTTGTTCACCACCATCCGAAGATGGCCTTACGTCTTGTTATCAGGCACCAAATGGGCTTGCAAACGCGAACAGCATGGCGATACCAACACCGATCAGGAACGCAGCGTCGATCAGACCAGCCAACAAGAACATTTTAGTTTGCAGAACGTTCATCAGTTCTGGCTGACGAGCGGATGCTTCGAGGTATTTACCGCCCATGATACCGATACCGATACACGCGCCGATAGCGCCCAGGCCGATGATGAAAGCGCAAGCAAGAGCAACGAAAGCTGCTGTGGTCATGACTACTCCTTGTGGTTATGAACCTAAAACAATTTAAAGATGGAAAATTACTGCTTAAAATTTGGCAGACCGGGTATGGATTGCCGATCTGCCGACTACGGCATAACAGAACCTGCTATGACGAAACCTTAGTGGCTCTCATGTGCCTGACCAAGATATACCAGGGTCAGCATCATGAAAATGAAGGCCTGAAGCAGGATGATCAGAATATGGAAAATAGCCCATATTGATCCGGCCAGTACCTGACCGACTCCAAGCCCGATATTCATCGCGGAAAAACCGGTCCAGGCACCACCCAAGAGGGCGATCAGCATGAACAGCAGCTCACCGGCGAACATGTTACCGAACAACCGCATACCGAGAGACACGGTTTTAGCGGCGTATTCGATCAGATTGAGCAACAAGTTGAATGGCGACAACAGCACCGCAGCAAAGCCATGCGCATGGAATGGCGCAGTGAACAGATCTTTCACGAAGCCGCCGGCACTCTTGATTTTGATACCGTAGTAAATAGACAGCAACAGCACAGCCAGAGACATTCCCATCGGAACGTTCAGGTCGGCAGTAGGAAGAATACGATGATAATACAGTGGACCGGGTGCATGATGGTCACCAGCCAGTCCCAGCCAGCCCAGAACAGAACCAGGCAGATCAACCGGGAGAAGGTCCAGCGTGTTCATCAGCGTGACCCACAGGAACACGGTAAGTGCCAGTGGCGCGATGAACTTGCGTGATACTTCGTTATGAACAATGCTTTTTGCCTGATCGTTGACCATATCAACAACCATTTCGACGCCCGCCTGGAAACGGCCGGGAACGCCATTGGTGGCGCGACGAGCGGCCAGCCATAACAGGAATACGACAACCAGACCCGTGGCCAGAGACCAGAATACGGAATCGTAATTGATAACACTCATATCCAGAATACTGGTTTGAGGATGACCCGTATTGTTCAGGTGTGCCAGGTGATGCTGGACATAAGCTGACTGAGGCGATACTTCGGCAGATGCAGCCATTTAGTACGTACTCCAAATAAGCAGCCCACTCAGGCTGCATTTTGATTTATCCCATTTATGCCTGACTACCTGAGTTTATTCAACACAAGCAGCAGTACATACCCCTTCAATACAACAACAAGCCCAATCAGCAACGCAGGCCAGACAAGGTAGGCTCCCGCGAACCTGACCACCAGGGCCAGCATTGCCAGTGTGCCGCCAATCTTCAGCGCTTGCGCCCAAAAGAACGTAAGTGCACCGGCGTTAGCCTGACTGTAAATCTTTACAAGCATATGAAGAGCAGCGAACGAGGAGGGGATCAGATAAGCCAAGCCCCCGGCCAGCGCAGATAGCGCTGCATAGCCCCCCGCGACAAGCCAGCTTACAAGTGCTGTCAGCAGCAGCAATGCTGCCTGCGCCAACACCATATTAACCAGCCCCCTTGCCGCCCTTGCGTTCATTCTGGCCCGCTCTTGTGGAGTCAGACTCAGTGGACGCGCTTCCTGTGGCGTTGTTTGTGCTTTTTCTGACATTACCGGCGCAGCCTTTCCCACTGCGTTATGTTGGTTATTGGCAACGGGCGTATCGGTAGACACCCCGGATTGCAAAACCGACCCTTCCGGCAAATGCTTCGTACGATCTGGCGTGATGACTTTTGATGGATGACTCATGCCCGATGGATGATTCATTATTTAAGCCCCCGCGCCGTCCATAACGGTTTTAGCATTCAGTTAAGCCATAGAAGTATATCGTATATTTCAAGTCATAGGCAAGACGCGGGGATGTTTTCTTACATATTATTGAAGGCAGGCGCACGCTTGCCAACGAAGGCGTCCATCCCTTCTTTCTGGTCTTTCGTCGCAAACGTTGCGTGAAATACACGGCGTTCAAACAACAAGCCCTGCTCAAGTGTTGTTTCCAGCGCCACATTAACGCATTCCTTGGCCATCATCAGCGTGGTTTGGGACATACCGGCCATGCCCTGCGCAATTTTGATTACTTCCTCAAGGAAATTCTCTACCGGCAGCACGCGCGCGACCAGCCCGGCACTTTCCGCCTCCTTGGCGTCCATCATCCTGCCGGTAAGCACCAGATCCATGGCCTTGGCCTTACCCACGGCGCGAGTGAGTCGCTGCGTGCCGCCCAGACCGGGGATCGTACCCAGTTTGATTTCGGGCTGACCGAAGCGGGCGCTTTCGGCCGCATAAATGGTGTCGCACATCATGGCAAGCTCGCAGCCGCCGCCCAGGGCATAACCCGAGACGGCCGCAATAACCGGCTTGCGAATGACATTCTTCATGGTCTCCCAATCGCCGCCAATATAATTGCTTTTGTAGACATCCATATAGTCCCAGTCTTTCATGGCGGAAATGTCGGCACCCGCAGCAAACGCCTTGTCGGTCCCGGTCAGGACAATCACATTCACACTGCTGTCTGCCTGCATGGCCAGCAGCGCCTGGCTGAGCACCTGCATCAGCTCATTGCTAAGCGCATTCAGCACCTTGGGGCGATTGATGGTAATGACGCCGACTGCGCCTTCTGTACGCGATACGACAAGTTCTTCAGACATACTTCGGTCTCCCTAAGAGTATTCGGATCTTCACTGAAATTATGTCGAATATTGTAGCCATTGAATGGTCGAAAAACGACAAACCTTCGGTTTTTGCTATAGTTACTGACTTAACCCCAAATTTTACCGAGTCAGTATGCCTTCCGTTTCCTATCAGATCACGCCCGCCGACCCCGCCGCCCATTATTTTGATGTCCAGATCACCATTGACAATCCTGACCGCAAGGGCCAGATTGTGTCACTGCCGGCATGGATTCCGGGAAGCTATCTGATTCGGGATTTTTCCAGGCACATTCACAGCCTGACGGCCAAAACCGGCAGATCGCCACTGGCCGTCACCAAGCTGGATAATCACACCTGGCAAATCGCGCCCTGCTCCCGGCGTCTGACCCTGAACTATCGCGTGTATGCCTGGGATCTGTCGGTGCGTTGCGCTCATCTGGATCAGACCCACGGCTTTTTCAATGGCACCAGCGTTTTTCTGAAAGTGCACGGCCGCGAAAAACAACCTTGCCAGGTAACGATTGAAGCAGGCAACAGTACCCGCCATTGGCGCGTCTATACCAGCCTGCGGCCCGCCCGCCGGGGCCGCCGGACGACGCTGCCTCATCGCTTCGGCGTATACGAAGCGCCCGACTATGATGCCCTGGTAGATCATCCGGTCGAAATGGGCACACCTCACGTAGAAACATTTACCGTGAGCGGCGCCCGGCATGAAATGGTATTCACCGGCGTATTGCCCAACGTGGACTTCAAGCGCATTGCACGTGATACCGCAAAAATCTGCGAGACCCAGATCCGCTTTTTTGAACCGCAAAGCCAGCGTGCACCCTTTCTGGACAGCGCCGATCGCTATGTGTTCATGACTTATGTGACCGGCAAAGATTACGGTGGCCTGGAGCATCGCGCCTCTACGGCACTGGTGGCATCGCGCCAGGACCTCCCGGTGATCGGTAACGACGCACGCAGCGAGGGCTATACCGGTTTTCTTGGCCTCGTCAGCCACGAATATTTTCATACCTGGAATGTCAAGCGCATCAAGCCGCAGGCCTTTGTTCCCTATGACCTGTCGCGCCCCAACCTGACCAGCCTGCTGTGGATTTTCGAAGGCTTCACTTCGTACTATGACGACCTGATGCTGCTGCGTGCCGGCGCTATTGATGAAAAAGACTACCTGCGACTGCTGGCCAAAACCATCACCGGCGTACATCGAGCACCAGGTCGCTTCAAACAGAGCGTAGCCGACAGTTCCTTTGATGCATGGAATCGCTATTACCGCCAGGACGAAAGCTCCATCAACAACATTGTCAGCTACTACACCAAGGGCTCCCTGGTCGCACTGGCACTGGATCTGAGCATTCGCAACGCCACCGGCAATCGCAAGTCGCTGGACGATGTCATGCGATTGTTGTGGGATCGCTTTGGTCGGCGCTTCTACCAATCACGCCAGCACGGCGTGCAGGAACATGAATTTGCCGGCCTGCTCAAGCAGGCAACCGGGGTCGATCTACAGGCCTTTATTGAAACGGCTACGATACAAACAGAAGATTTACCCCTGGCATCGCTGCTGGCAAAACAAGGCGTCCAGCTGTCGTGGCAGACCGAGAGTCGCACACCGGGCATTGGCGCCAACCTGCGGGCTACAGCCAGCGGCGAGCCGGGCCTGGTGCAGGTCATCGAAGGCGGCGCGGCGCATGCAGCAGGCCTGTCTGCCGGCGATATCCTGCTGGCCATGGACGGCCTGCGTATTGAAGCAGCAAGCTGGGATAAGCTGCTGGAACGTTATCAGCCCGGACAGCAGGTTGTGATTCATTATTTCAGACGTGATGAGCTGCGCAGTACGCAACTCACGCTGCAGGAGCCCGCTAATGACAAATGCAATTTAACCAGGCAACCTGCCAGCCAGCACTAATCATTAACGATTGCTTGAATGAGCGATCGTTTGAATTAACGATCGCGTGCTGCGCATACCGGGCACGCAGGATTGCGCTCCAGCTGCAGCGTTTGCCATTGCATGGATAAGGCATCGAGCATCATCAGCCGACCACGCAGATTGTCTCCCGCATCCAGCAGCGTTTTGATGGTTTCAGCTGCCTCGACGCTGCCGATAATACCAACCAGCGGCGCAAAGACACCCATGGTGGCGCAATTGTCTGTAGGCAAATTATCCGAGGGGGGAAAGGCGCAGGCGTAACAGGGCGCGTCATGGTGACGGGTATCAAACACCGTCACCTGACCGGCAAAGCGAATGGCAGCACCCGACACAAAGGGCTTGGACTGCGCCACACATACTTCGTTGATGGCCTGACGTGTGCGGAAATTATCAGTGCAGTCGACGATAATATCCACCCCGGCAAGCAACTGCCCAAGACGGTCGGTATCGACCCGCTCAACAACGGTTTCCACCACACAATCGGGATTGATCTCGGCAATGGCGACCCGCGCCGATTCAGCCTTGCTCTGACCGATACGAGCCGTGGTATGGATAATCTGACGCTGCAGATTGGATAGTTCAACCTGATCGTCATCTACCAGCACCAGCCGACCGATCCCGGCGGAGGCCAGATACGCGGCCACCGGCGAACCCAGACCACCCAGTCCCAGGATCAGCACGGAACTGGCCAGCAGCTTTTCCTGCCCCTCAATGCCGATCGCATCCAGCATCAGATGTCGCGCGTATCGCAGCAGCTGCTTGTCTTCCATTTGCTACTTTCCTGCTGGCTGAGCGGGTGCAGCCGGTTTGACCGTATTGGCCGGCGCCTTGCTGTCAGCAGGCTGTGGCGCAGAAGGTGCGGCCCTGTCCCGCTGATCGGCATCCGCAGGCTCGGGTGCTTGCTGTTTGTCACCCTGCCCCGCTGCCGGTTTGGCGCCAGAGGTCGCGTCAACAGACTTTTCCTCTGCCTTTCTTTCTTTTTCGGTCAACGACTTCTCGGCAACCGGCGCCCCACCCTTAACCGGCCGATCCAGCAGCTTGTTCACTGCCTGCGCCAGTTGAAAATCGCCCGTTGAGCCGAATTCAAAGACCTCCCGCTCTTCTGCCGTCTCATCGGCCTTGATTGAGGTCGTGCCCTTGACTTCGCCACCTTCACCCGCCTGATCATTGCTCAAATGCTCAGCCAGATCCGCTTCGCGCGGGAAGCTGAACAGATCGCCTTTTTCAGTGTCCGTCACCACGATGTCCGGAACAATGCCGGTGGCCTGAATGGAACGCCCCGAAGGCGTGAAATAGCGCGCTGTGGTCAGCTTGAGCGCCGTATTATCGTCCAGCGGCATCACGACCTGAACCGAGCCCTTGCCGAAACTGCGGTTCCCCATCACGGTCGCCCGCTTATGGTCCTGCAGCGCGCCGGCGACAATTTCAGCCGCCGATGCTGAACCCACGTTGATCAGTACCACCATGGGAACGGTTCGGGTCCAGGAGGGCAGCTCTTTCAGATAATCACTCGCGTTATGAACGTAGTCCTGCGGATCCGCCTTGAACACATGTGAATCCTGGTCACCACGCGATTTGGTGGACACCACATTGATACCCGGTTTGAGGAATGCCGCCGATACACCGATGGCGCCGGTCAGCAATCCGCCCGGATCGTTACGTAAATCAAGCACCAGCCCTTTCGGTTTACCCTTGGCGTCCAGCTGCTTCAGGTGAGTTGCCAGATCGGGACCGGTACGTTCCTGAAATTGCGATATACGCACATAGGCAATCGAATCAGGCAGCATTTTGCTGCGCACGCTTTGTACCTTGATCACCGCGCGGACCAGGTCAAAATCCAGCTGTTTGCCGGTAGAGGGACGGCTGACCGACAGCTTGATCGGCGTACCCACATCTCCCCGAAGATTTTTCACCACATCGTTCAGCGGCTTGCCTTCCATGCTTTCGCCATTGATGCCGGTAATAATGTCGCCAGGCTGAATACCGGCCTTGGCGGCGGGCGTATCCTCAATAGGAGAAATAATTTTCACGAAGCCTTTTTCGGGACCGATTTCAATACCCAGCCCGCCGAACTCGCCATCGGTAGAGACGCGCATCTCTTCATATTCAAGCGCATCCAGATAGGCCGAATGCGGATCCAGATCCTGAACCATCCCCTTAATGGCAGACTCGATCAGTTTCTGGTCATCTACCGGTTCTACGTAGCTGTTTTTGATCGCGGCATACACGCGCGCGAAACGCTGCAGTTCGGCAAAGGGCAGGGATTCTTCGGCAGGCAGCGGGGCATGCGTCTCGGGCGCGGGGGTTTGCCGCAGCGGATTAGCAGGTTTCTGCTGAGCCAACGCCAGCGGCGAATAGGCGATACCAGCCTGAAGCAACCCGACGATAATTACATATGACAACTGGCGCACTGCAAACAATTTCATAGCATTTTCCGGATAAATGAGCGGCACCGCTACCGGGCCAGCCAGCTCACTGGGTCTACGGGGGTAGACCCTTGTCTGATTTCAAAATAAAGACCAGGGTCCACCTGCCCCCCTGTCGCTCCGACACGGGCAATGGTCTCACCAATGCGTACGCGGTCGCCTACCCTTTTGCTCAGGCTCTGATTGTAACCATACACGCTCAGATAGCCATTCTGATGTTCCACAATAATGAGATTACCAAATCCCTGAACCCATGAGGCATACACCACGTTGCCGCTGCCTACGGCCTTGACGGGTGTGCCACTGCCAGCGCGAATCAGAATACCGCGCCAGACGTCGCCCGTATCAGGACGGGGCGTGCCGAAGCGCCCCTGCACACTGCCGCGCACAGGCCAGGGCGCGCCGCGCTGCAAGCCGGCACTGCCTGAAGATGCCTCGGCGGCCGCCTTGCGCTCATCTTCACGTGCCTTCTGGGCCAGTTGTACTTGCTCTTCGGCTCTGAGCCGCGCCAGACGGGCCTTCTCGCGATCAATTTCAAGATTTTCCCGCTGTATTCGCGCCTGCGCCAACTGCTCACGGGCGGCGGCCGCAGAACGGCTGGCCGCGTTCAGGTCGGGTGCCGGCTGCACGCCCGCGCCGGCAGAGGGTGCGTTTTCTCGCGCGCGACGCAGCGCCTCTGTTTGTTCCTCGGCCGTCATATAAGCACGCTGCTCCGCTTCCCGAGCCGCCTGTGCCTGACGCGCAGCCTGTTCGGCTCGTCTGGCCGCCAACGCTGCCTGCTGGGCAGCCTGTCTTGCCGCCTGTTCGCGAGCCTGCTGCAGCGCCTTGCGTCTTGCTGCCTCGCGTGCCTCCCGTTCAATCGCAGCGCGACGAATGGCTTCGCGCTGTTTGACAATGCTGCTCTGAATATCGTCGATAAGCGCGTTCAGGCGCTTGTCGTCGCGTGCCAGCTTGCTGGCCTGTGAACGTCGCGCCGTCAGATCGGCTTCGACCCTGGCCAGCACGGCTGCATGCTTTTGTTTTTCCTGCTCCAGATCTGCCTTGTTTTTTTCTGCTTCATCAGCCAATCCCTGCAGCGTTTTCTGGTGATCGGCCACCTTCTTTTTAACCGCATCAAGGCGGGCAATTTCAGTGTTCAGCGCAACCACGGCCTGGGTTCTGGCCTTGGCCACGTAACTAAGATAAGTGAGATCGCGACCGATTTTCTGAGCATCATCGCCGGAAAGCAATGCCGCCCATGGCGAAACACCATGGGTGTACTGGGATTTGAGTTGCTCAGCCAGTTCCTCGCGCCGCTGTTCCATCAGCGCCTGCTGGCCGCCCTGCTCCTTGCGCAGGTCATCGAGCTCTCTCTCGGTCTTGTCGCGCTGGCTATCCAGATCGTCCAGCCGGGCATTGAGCCGGGAAATTTCGGTTTCGGACTGACGCAGCGATTCTGTAACATCCTTGCGGTCGCTTTCAGACTCGTCAATCCGCTTCTGCACCTCCGAGATTTTTTCCTGAAGGTCCCGCCGCAACTGTTCGGCATTCTGCTGCTGCTTGGTCAGCGTCGAGATAGACTGCGCTCCCGCTGACCCGCCGGCCAGCAGGGCCAGACAGGCTAGCGTTGCGCTGCCCAGCACGCGCAATGACGACAAGGAACCGGCCCCACTCATGATGCCTTCCCTAAAACCGGCATGCAGACAGAAGACGCAACATGTGCGAGACCTGGGTCACGTTAGTCCTTTTTGGCTTTTCCCTGAGCCGCAACTGCCGCCATGGCTGCAGCGATGGCTTCCTGATCGCCCAGATAGTAGTGTTTAATGGGCTTGAGATTTTCATCCAGCTCATAAACCAGCGGCTGGCCGGTGGGAATATTCAGATTGACGATGTCGTCTTCAGAGACCTGATCCAGATGCTTGATCAGCGCACGCAGACTATTGCCATGGGCTGAAATAAGCACATTACGACCTGCTTTGATCGCTGGCGCGATGGATTCATTCCACAGCGGCAGTACCCGTGCCACCGTGTCTTTCAGACATTCGGTAGCCGGCAGATCGGCCGCATCAATACGGCTGTAGCGCGCATCAAAGCGCGGATGACGTTCATCATCACCGTCCAGCGGCTCGGGTGCGATGGCATAGGCCCGGCGCCATATCAGCACCTGCTCATCACCATATTTCCGGGCGGTTTCCGCCTTGTTCAACCCCTGCAATGCGCCATAATGGCGTTCATTCAGGCGCCAGCTGGAATGCACCGGCGTATACATGGCATCCATGGCATCGAGCGCAATCCAGAGGGTGCGGATGGCACGCTTTAACACAGATGTGAATGCCAGATCGAAGGTGTAACCTTCTTTTTTGAGCAGCTCGCCGGCTTCCCAGGCCTGCTTCCTGCCGGTTTCCGTCAGATCGACGTCTTTCCAGCCGGTGAACCGGTTTTCAAGATTCCACTGGCTCTCGCCGTGGCGCATTAACACTAGCTTATACATTGTTGATTCCCGCAAGACAAACTGAAAACTGTTTCGGGTTGAATATCAGCCCGCTACGCGCCTGCGTCCGGGGTCAACCATTAATTTTCCTCTATTTTACAGAACTCTTATCGCGAATAGGCCAGCTATTTTATAATCAGTAAATTCAGCGTTTCAAAAACGCATTTTCAGGATTCATTGTGGATTTTCTTTTTTACCAGAACTCGATTTACTTTCTCATTTTTCTGCTGGTCTCGGCCGGACTGCTGCTTTTTCCCCTGTTGCGCCAGCAAGGCAAAGGCAATACCGGGTTAAGCGTCAAAGATGCAGTTAACCTGGTCAACCGTGAAAACGCGGTATTCGTTGATCTGCGACCTGCCGATAGCTATCGCAGCGGCTCCATCCCGTCTGCCCGCAACCTGCCGGCCGCCGATTTTGAACAGAAAGCCGGCACCCTGCCGCGTAACAAGCCGCTGATTCTGGTATGCGACAATGGCCGTGAATCGGCCAAAATGGCGGGTGTGCTGCGCGGCAAGAATACCGAGAATGTGTATACGCTGGCCGGTGGCATGGGTGCCTGGAAGGCTGACGGCATGCCCGTCAAGCAGCACGCCTAGACATTACTGACGCCGCCAGACGTCCCCCCTATCCTTTGCGACTCAGAGAACAGATAAAAGGCTCATGATGAAAAAAGTGACCATGTATTACAAGGTAACCTGCCCGTATTGCGTGCGCGCAGAAAGATTATTGCGTGAACGCGGCGTGAATGATCTCGAAAAAATCAGCATTGACACAAATCGGGAGCAGCGGGCTGCTATGATTGAACGATCCGGCGGACGCACAACCGTGCCGCAAATCTTCATTGATCAAACGCATATCGGCGGCTGTGACGATCTGATGGCACTTGACCGCGACGGCAAACTGGTTACCATGCTGGGTGCATAACCTGGGTGCATAACCCGCTTATTTTTGACATTTACATCAATTAGGAAGTTATATGGCTGACGAAAACAACGCTGCATCGAACAACGAGGCGACAAGCACAGATCCGGTATTTGCGATGCAACGCGTGTATCTCAAAGACCTTTCCCTGGAAATGCCGAATGCACCGCAAATCTTCCTGGAACAGGAAACACCGACAGTGGAAGTGTCCCTGAACGTCGGCGGCGAGCGTCTGGCCGAAACGGTTTTTGAAGCGACAGTAACGGTGACCATCACCACCAAGATCGGTGAGAAAACGCTGTATCTGGTTGAAGGTACGCAGGCAGGCATTTTTGAAATTGCCAATGTGCCTGAAGAGCAGTTCGAACCACTCATTGGTATCGTCTGCCCAACCATGCTGTTCCCGTACCTGCGCGCCAACGTAGCTGACGCCATCAACCGTACCTCACTGCCTCCGCTGCACCTGGCAGAAGTGAACTTCCAGGCATTGTATGAGCAACGCGCACAGGAAGCACAAAACCAGGCCGGCGGTAACGGCTCGCCAGACAGCGGTTCAGGCATCTACGTGCCACCCGGTACCACACGTCAATAAGTCGTCATGACGCCTGCGCCCTCGCCATTATCATTGCACGTGCTGGTTCTTGGCGCAGGCAGCTGGGGCACAGCGCTGGCGCATGCCGCATGCAATAATGCCCAGACCATGGTCTGGGCGCGCGACCCGGATACCGCCAGACATATCAACCAGCAGCATCGCAATCCGCGCTATCTGCAGGATATTCCCCTTCCCCCTGCCTTACTGGCCAGCGACAATCTTGAGCAGGCGTTCGCCTTTCTGCAAGATGCGTCATCCTCTCTGATCATCCTTGGTACGCCGGTCGCCGCAATGGAGCAGACCTGTACGATTCTGCGCGAGCACCTGCCCGCCGCGAACCTGCAGACAACGCCCGTACTATGGACCTGCAAGGGCTTCGAGCAGAAAACGGCGCGCCTGCCCCATGAGGTGGTACAGGCCGTTCTTGGCGAAATCGTCCCATATACCGGTGTACTGTCCGGCCCCTCGTTTGCTCGCGAAGTCGCGCAGGGCCTGCCGGTGGCTCTCACTGTGGCAAGCCGCCATGAGTGCGTAAGAACACAGGCCACGCAAGCCCTGCATGCTGGCAATACCCGTATTTATCGCAGCCATGATGTGGTTGGCGTTGAAGTCGGCGGCGCCATGAAAAACGTCATCGCGATCGCTTGTGGCATTGCCGATGGGCTGGCGCTGGGCATGAATGCACGAGCCGCACTCATTACCCGCGGGCTGGCCGAAATGAGTCGCCTGGGCCTGGCGCTGGGTGGTGATGCCACCACCTTCAGCGGACTCACCGGGCTGGGCGACCTGGTCCTCACGGCGACCGGAGATCTGTCGCGCAACCGGCAAGTGGGCGTCGCGCTGGGTCAGGGTCAGGACCTTGAAACCATCCTGTCGTCGGGCATGACTGCGGAAGGCGTACGCTGCGCCCATGCTGCCCTTACCCGCGCACGCGGGCTAAATATTGATATGCCGATTACCGAAGCCGTTTGCGCCGTGCTGTTCGATGGCGTACCCGCGCTGCAGGCGGTCTCCCTGCTGCTGTCACGCGAATCACGCAGCGAATAAGCGCTCCCGGCGGCGCGCTCAGGCTTAACGTACCGCCCGTTTGATGGAACTGACCGGCACCAGCGTGTCGCCTGCCGCATTCTGCCTGACCGGCCGACTCCAGGCATGCCCATAGGCCACCTCTAATGACAAGCGCAATAAGCCGTCTTCGCCACGCCCCGCTTCCAGGGCCTCGCGAAGCCGCTGGTACCAAGCCCGCCCTTTCAGCCCGTCGCCTCGCGCTTCGCTCGGATTGCCGCCCAGCCCGCGTACATCTTTAAGCAGGGCATCCACCGTACGATAGGTCAGCGTAATCACTTCCTGATCCATCACCGGATCCATGAAGCCGTTTTCCAGAAGGATGTCGCCGAAATCATGCATATCCACAAATTGCATCGTCTGGGTCCGGATACCGGCTGCCGCGACAGCACTGCGCACTTCGCGAAAGGTCCCGGGACCAAGACAGGAGAACATGGCAAGGCCGCTGTTACTCAGCACCCGACGCCATTCGCGAATCACGTCATGCGGTTGCTGATGCCAGTGCAGCGCCAGATTGGACCAGACCATATCGACCGACTCGGGTGCGATCGGCATGGCTGCCATATCCGCGAGCAGAAAAGAGAAACCTTGCCGGCCCTTGAGTTTTTGCACAATGGATTTGAGCCCTTTGGACACGAACTGGCTCTGGCAGTGCTCGATAAACGGTGCGCAGTGGTCCACACCAATGATGGATGCCTGTGGGTAGCGTGCCGCCAGCAGATGCAGCGAATTGCCCGGGCCGCAACCGGCATCGACGATTCGCTCGGGGCTCACTTTGATATACCCCAGGCGGTCGATCATGCGCGTGGCGATTTCATCATGGAAAAAGCTAGCGTCTTCCAGCAAGCCACGGCGGGCAAACTGCTGACGCACATGCGTCATGTTAATGGACAGCCGGGAAGCCGAATGAATTAGCTGGGACATTGGTATCACAAACCCGATTGATGCCAGATATGCGTTCTGGCAGATTATGCAATCTGTCATTGTAATGAAGGTAACCCTCCATGGCTGCTACCGGGCCGCTTTCCCTGCGATTTTCCTATTTAGGCAGGCGCCTGAATACTGCGCTTGGGGTCCCATGCGCGCTCTGCACAGGCGTGGCGCCCGGTGGCGTACTGTGTCCCGGATGCACAAGCGATGTGCAGTATTCCATGCTCCATCACCCCTGGCGTTGCCCGCGTTGCGCACTGGCGCTGCCAGCAGAAGGGCCATGCCCGGATTGCGCCGACCAGACGCCATCGCTGGAAAAAGTCATCGCCGCCTTTGACTATGTGCATCCGGCCGACAGCCTGATTCTGCGTTACAAGAATGCCCGTCAGTTCCATCTGGCCAGCGCTTTTGCGGCGCTGGCGCAGAACGCCATCCGGCACGAGAGCCAGCGCAACGGCATACCGCCATGGCCGCCCCGCACCCCCCTGATCCCGATTCCCGGTAGTGCGCACTCACTGCGACGGCGCGGTTTTAATCCAGCAGGCGAGTTCGCCAGTCAACTGGGCCGATTAATGAACATGCCGGTGTGGCACACACTGCTGTACCGGGAACCAGATCATCTGAAGCAAAGTACGCTGAACCGCCGCCAGCGACGCGCCAATACCGCTCATTTGTATTATTGCGCTCGCAATATTCAGGCACCCTGCGCGGTACTGGTTGACGATGTACTCACCACCGGCAACACGCTCCATACCGCAGCCCAGGCGCTGATCGCCGCCGGGGTACAACGGGTCTTTGCCGTTGCTATCGCAAGAACGCCCTATGTGGCCCGAGATAAAGCGGACGGTATTGGCTTGCCGGACACCCTCGCCCTTCCCCGGTAAAAAGCAGCGCAACGCCGATCCGGCAAAACCGAATCGGGGTTTTCCATTATTTTCTCAATAATCAGGAATAGTTTGTTTGATTATTGAGAAATTGCAGTTATTCTGCGTTTCTCTTCTTCTTTTCCGGCAAGGTCATGCTTTCTCAATCGGACAAAGGTGGCGCTGATCGCGCGCTTTATATTCTGTCGGTTTTCGCCAAAATCGAGCGCCCTGTCACCGTCGCCGAGCTGATGACCATAACCGGTTTGGCACAAAGCACGCTCTATCGCCAACTGACACTACTGAAGAAATGGGGGTTTGTGTTCGAGTCCCAGGGTCTGTATATGCCTGGCCCAGGATGCCTGCCGCTGGCGTGGGGGTTCAACCAATCGTCGTTTCTGCTGCAGCATGCGCGCAGAGATATGCTGGCCCTGTCCACTCAGACAGGAGAGTCGGTAGGGATACTGGTCGCGCTGGATGCGATGGCGGTCTGCCTGGATATGGTAGAGAGCACCAGTTCCCTGCGCTGTTCCTTCGTCAAGGGGCGTTCTCTGCCGCTGATCCGGGGAGCATCGGCCAAATCGCTGCTGGCCTTTATGCCTGCTGCTAAACAGCAGGTAATTGTGCAGGAAGCTGTGCAGCAGAATTTATTGACTGAAACGCAAGCTGCACAACTGGCAACAGATCTGCAGCAAATTCAGCAGCAGGGATTTGCCGTTTCCGAAGGTGAAGTCGACGACGGGGTTTGGGGCGTCAGCGCCCCGCTGTTTCAGCACCAGCGGATTGCTCTTGGATCCATTACGCTGATGGCACCCACTGCCCGGGCCCTGCCACGCAGTCAGCAACTCATTGATGCAACCGTGAAGGCTGCAGCCAATATTTCAACCACGCTTAAAGCACTACTGGTTTAACTCACGAGAAGGAACTTCCATGAAGACATTTTTTCTTACCGGTCTGCTGGCTCTTGGCCTGGCAGCACCCACCCTTTCCGCCGCTGCCGATGCGCCACTGCGCGTCGTTACCGACGCCACCTTTCCTCCCATGGAGTTTTACCAGGACGGCAAGCCGACTGGCTTTGATATTGAGCTGATTCATGCGCTGGGCAAGGAAATGAACCGCCCGATAGAATTGACCAATATTGACTTCAAAGGCCTGGTGCCTGCCATTGTATCCGGTCGAGCAGATGCTGCCATTTCGGGCATTTACATTACGCCCGAGCGCAAAAATGTGGTGGACTTTACCGATTCCTACTATGCGGGTGGCCTGGTCGTCCTGACCAGGAAAGACAACAATATCAAAAACCTGAAGGACCTGGATGGCAGAAAAGTATCGGTTCAGGTTGGAACCAAATCGGTCAACTATCTGACCGAGCATTTCCCCAAAGTCAACCGCGTCGAAGTGGAGAAGAATGAGGAAATGTTCAACCTGGTCAAAATTGGCCGCGCCGATGCTGCGGTTACTGGCCGGCCCGCTGCCAAGCTCTATGCCCAGCATAACCCGGACTTCGTTGTCCTGGACGAGCAGATCACCACCGAAGAATACGGTATTGCCGTGAGCAAATCACAGACGCAAACGCGCGATGCGCTGAACGCAGCACTGAAGAAGCTTCGCGACAATGGCTCTTATCAGAAAATTGTGGATAAATGGTTTGAGGCCAAATCATGAATCTGGATTTCTCTCCTGTCCTGGCCGGCTGGGAACCGTTGCTGCGCGGAACCCTGGTCACCATTGAAGTAACCGCCGGTGCACTGCTGCTCTCGTGCTGTGTCGGTCTGCTCATCGGCATCGGGCGTCTCAATCCCGAGCGCAAATTCATCTATATGCTGTGCAGCACCTATCTCACGATTTTCCGCGGCACCCCACTGCTCGTGCAGTTGTTCATCTGGTTCTTCGGGCTGCCACAATTTGGTATTCTTTTGCCGGCCTATATGTGCGGCGTACTGGGACTGGGCATGTATTCTGCTTCGTATGTATCCGAAGTGGTGCGTGGCTCGATTCAGTCCGTAGACAAGGGCCAGGGCGAAGCCGCCCGGTCGCTGGGCATGTCCGCGCGCCAGGCCATGCGTAAAATCATTTTGCCGCAGGCATTGGTGCGCATGATCCCGCCGCTGGGCAATGAGTTTATTGCTCTTATCAAAAACTCGGCTCTGGTGTCGCTGCTGACGATTCATGATGTCATGCATGAAGGCCAGAAAATTATCAGCGTGTCCTATCGCTCGCTTGAAACCTATCTTGTCATCGCGCTTATATATCTGGTATTGACCGCCACCGCCATGTTCATATTGCGCAAAGTGGAAAACTCACTCAAAGCAGGAGGAATGGTGCAATGACGTCTTCCATGATTCATCTTGATCGCGTTGAAAAATACTACGGCGATCATCAAGTGCTCAAGGGCGTGACCCTGGATATTGCGCGTTCCTCTGTCGTGGTTCTGATCGGCCCCAGCGGTTCCGGCAAAAGCACCCTGTTGCGCTGCTGTAATGGTCTGGAAACGGCGCAGAAAGGCAATATCACGATTAACGGACAGGCGCTGCTGGATGACGGCAAACTGATTGCCGAAAAGGATTTGAATGCATTGCGCATGAACGTAGGCATGGTGTTCCAGTCGTTCAATCTGTTCCCCCATCTGTCGGTACTGGACAACGTCACGATCGCGCCGAAAACGCTGAAAAAAACCTCTGACGCCGATGCACAAAAGCTCGCCCTGTCGTTACTGGAAAAAGTGGGCTTGAAAGATAAAGCCCAGGCAATGCCCGCGAGTCTCTCGGGCGGACAGAAACAGCGTGTGGCCATTGCCCGGGCGCTGGCCATGGAGCCGGAAGTGATGCTGTTTGACGAGCCCACCTCGGCGCTGGATCCAGAGCTTGTCGGCGAGGTGCTGCAGGTTATGAAAATGCTGGCCAGCGAAGGCATGACCATGCTGGTTGTGACCCACGAGATGGGTTTTGCCCGCGATGTCGCCGACAAAGTGGTGGTCATGGATCATGGGGTGATTCTTGAAGAAGATACCCCCTCTGTTATTTTCACTCAGCCAACGCATGAACGTACCCGTTCATTTCTGCAGGCCGTCCTGAACGCTTAAATTTCACTTAACATAATGACAAATGCACTATTTTCCTGGCAAGGCAGAGTGGACGCTGCCGAGCGCGGCGATACCTGCCGACTGCATCAAATTGCCCAGCCACTGGGCGATGAGCTGCCCGCTGCACTGAACGGACAAGCCGTTGTATTGGGTTTTTGCTGCGACGAAGGCGTCAGCCGCAATCATGGGCGTATCGGTGCCCGTCTGGCTCCCGATCATGTACGCCGGGCGCTGGCCGGCCTGCCCGCTCATCGACTGCAACAGCTCTATGACGCCGGTGACATTCATTGCACGGACAACAATCTGGAATACGCGCAAAGCCAGCTGGCAAACCGGATTGCCAGCCTGCTCAACACCTCGTCCCGCCTGGCCGTCATTGGTGGCGGTCACGAAATCGCCTATGGCAGTTATCTGGGACTGGATCAGCATCTACAGGCAACCGCGCAGCCGGGTACCGTACTGGTGCTGAATCTGGATGCTCATTTTGATTTGCGCACCAGCCGACCAGCCAGCTCGGGCACACCGTTCGATCAGATACTGGAACATGCAGCACAACACGGCCGCTCTGTCCGGTATTGCTGCCTGGGCGTCTCACTCCTATCCAATACACCGGCACTGTTTGAGCGGGCCCGGGAGCTGGATGTCGCCTATTTGCAAGACACACAGATGCAGGAAAGCCAGTTGCCGCAAATCCGTGAATTTCTGGCTGCACAATTACAGGATGTGGCGCATCTTTATCTGACGATTGATATGGACGTGCTACCCGCCTGGCAGGCACCCGGTGTATCGGCACCCGCCGCTTACGGCGTCAGCCTGTCAGTCATCGAAACTATTCTGGGCATGGCACGGGAATCAGGCAAGCTGCGCCTGCTGGATATCGCGGAGATCAACCCCGAATATGACCATGACGGACTGACAGCAAAAACCGCTGCAAGGCTGATCTGGCGGTATCTGCAACCGGCAGGATAAACACAACCGCCCCTAGCTGCCTGCCACAAACCCTAATTGCCGCCAGGCCTCGTAACTGACGATGGCCACGGCATTGGACAGATTCAGGCTCCGGTTATTCGGCAACATCGGGATTCTCAGGCGTTCACCATCGGCAATGGTGGCCATCACTTCAGGCGCAAGACCGGTGGTTTCCGCGCCAAAAAGCAGTACGTCTCCGTCCTGAAACGCCACCTCGGTATAGGCGCGCGTACCTTTGGTTGTGATGGCAAAAATCCGCTGATCCGGCACGCTGGCCTTAAACGCCGCGTAGTCCGGGTGAATCGTCACTTTGGCCAGATCATGATAATCCAGCCCCGCCCGCCGCATTTTGGCATCATCAATACGAAACCCCATGGGCTCAATCAAGTGCAGCCAGCAGCCGTTGTTGGCAATCAATCGAATAATATTACCGGTGTTGGGTGCAATTTTTGGTTCGAACAGCGCAATATGGAGCATGGGATAACGTCAATGGAGGAACAAGTGGCGGACATAACAGGCAGAGATCACAGGTGCCTATTTTTTCCAGAATCCGGGGGTAAAGAGCACCAGCACGGTAAAGAACTCCAGACGGCCAACAAGCATGGCGAAAGTACAAATCCACATTTGAAAATTGCTGAGTCCTGAGTAGTTGCTCATGGGGCCAACCTCACCCAGACCCGGGCCGATATTGGTCAGGCTGGCGAACACCGCCGATGACGCGGTGGCAAAATCCAGGCCGGACATGACCATCAGGCCGGTCAGCGCCACGTTCATAATAACAAACAGAATCACAAATGCCATGATGGACGAAATAATGGGCGGCGGGACAATCCGTCGGCCCAGCTTGACCGGACAAATGGCATGCGGATGCAGCAGTTTGCGCAACTCAGCCCGAATTTGTTTTGCAATAAGCACCACCCGAATCAGCTTGATACCGCCCCCGGTTGAACCGGCGGAAGAACAGAAGCTGCCCAGCAGCAGCATCACAACGGGCAACAACACCGGCCAGTGCAAATAATCGGTATTGGCAAAGCCCGTGGTGGTCGCCAGCGAAATCGTGTTGAACATCCCGAAACGCAGCGATTGAGTCAATGTGGGATACACACCATCAAAATACAGCCAGGCGCTGACGCCCAGCCCGCCCAGCAACAGAATCGCCACAAATATTTTGGTTTCCGGACAGGTCACGTAATAGCGCAGGCTGCGAAATCTGAATACGTTGTAGTGTGTGGCAAAGTTAATGCCGGCGAACATCATGAATACGCAGGCAACCGTATCCACCATCGGCGAATCGTAATGCTGAAAGCCGTCATCGTAAATGGAAAACCCACCCAGCGCCATGGTAGAAGCCGCGTGACACCATGCATCGTACCAGGACAACCCTGCCAGCCGATAGCATAGAACGCAAAGCGTTGAGGCGGAAATATAAATGGCATAGAGTGCCTTGGCCGTCCCGGCGATACGGGGCGTCAGCTTTTCTTCTTTCATCGGGCCGGGGATTTCTCCGCGCATGATCTGATGGCCACCCACACCCAGCAGCGGCATAATGGCCACCGCCATGACCAGAATTCCCATGCCCCCGACCCAAATCAGGGTAACCCGCCAGATATTGACCGACGGCGGTAAACTTGAGATGTTGTTCAGAACAGAGGCGCCCGTTGTCGTCAGACCCGACATGGCTTCGTAGTAGGCGTGAGTAAACGTGAGTGATTGCCCTTCAATATAGGCATCAAATACAAATGGCAGGGACGCGATCAGCGGGAACACCAGCCAGACAAGAGACACCAGCAGCAGCCCGTTGCGTGGATTGATCTCGTCTCTGGAGCGGCGGGTGAATTTCCAGAGCGCAGCCGACACCCCGATCGCAATCCCCAGACTGAGCAAAAAGGCATTATGCGCGCCATCATCAAAGTAGAGCGAGACCGCCAGCGGAAACAGCAGGATGGTGGAAAAGCCCAGCATTGTCAGGCTGAGCGCATGCAGGACATTCAGAATATTGCGCATGTCGGCATGCCTAGAAGAAAAACACGGAAACCTGGAAGAGCTTCTCTACCCGACGCATATCATGCCGGTTGCCGGCAAAGACCACTACATGATCGCCAGGCTGAATCACGGTTGACGGCTCGGGCAGGATCACTTCATCTTCACGCAGGATCGCGGCCACGATCGCTGTCTTGGGCAATTTGAGATCATGAATGGATTTGCCGACCACCTGAGAGCTTTTCCGGTCACCATTCACTTCAAATTCGATGGCCTCGGCATTTCCCCAGCGCAGCCGGTGCCCGGTAACCACGGCTCCCTGTCGCACATCGCGCAACAAGGCACCAATGGTGGCCTGAGAAGGCGAGACCGCAATATCGATCAGGCTGCCCTCCATCAATTCACCGTACGCCTTGCGGTTGATCAGCGCAATCACCTTGCGCGCCCCCAGACGCTTGGCCAGCAACGACGACATGATATTGTCTTCATCATCATTGGTGACCGCCAGGAAGGTATCCATCTCTTCGATGTTTTCATTGTCCAGCAGTGACTCGTCGGTCGCATCGCCCTGTAAAACCAGGGTTTTGCTGGGTAGCAGGGACGCCAGCGTTTCGCAGCGTGCCTTGCTGGCTTCCAGAATACGCACGTTATAACCGCCTTCCGACAGCTTGCGGGCCAGCCGAAAGCCGATATTGCCCCCGCCGGCAATCATCACGGTGCGCACCTTGCGCGAGGCATATTGAAGTTTGGCAACGGCCTGCTTGCCTTCCTGCGTGTCCACGGCCACGACCAGCTCGTCGCCCTGCTGGATCTTTGACTCGTGATCCAGCGCAACCGATGCGCCGTTGCGGAAAATTTCCAGCACGCGGGCATTCAGATTGGGCAGATTCTCGCCGGTCCGGTTAACGCGCAGATTGATCAGGGGGCTGATGCGTCCGATGCGAATGATCAGCAGGCTTAAGCGACCATTACCGAACTCCACCACCTGCAGGGCTTCGGGAAATTCGATCAGACTGTGCAGATAGGTGGTGACGCTGTCTTCGGGACTGATCACAGAGTCCACCCCGAAACTTTCCTTGATCAGTTCAACGTTGCTTGAATAGTCATGGCTTCTGACTCGGGAAATACGGCGCGGGATATTGAAAACATCCTTGGCGATCCGGCAGGCAACCAGATTCACCGGATCGGTGGCCGCACAGGCCACCAGCAGATCGGTGTCGTCGGCTCCGGCTGAGCGCAGCACCTCGGGCATGGCAGCATCGCCCTGGACGCCGCGCAAATCGAAGCGCTCCTGCAGGTAGCGCAGGCGTTCGCCGTCGGTATCGACAATGGTGATATCGTTTTTTTCAGATACAAGATTCTCGGCGACGCTCGCGCCAACGCGGCCCGCGCCAAGGATCAGGATTTTCATGAATTACGTTTGCGTGAGGAATCAATACCCAGCTGACGCAGCTTACGATACAGGTGCGTGCGCTCCAGGCCGGTTTTTTCCGAAACCCGGGTCATGCTGTGATTTTCACGACCCAGATGATATTCAAAATAGACACGTTCAAATTCATCGCGTGCATCGCGCAGAGGCTGGTCAAGCGAAATGCTGCCCAACTGCGATCCCTGCACCGGCGCTTCGGGCTCTGCCGCAACCGGCGTACCCTGAACGGTCGCAGCAGCAGGCGCTGCGGCCACGCCAGGTCTGGCGGCAGGGGTAGTTGCGGGTGCCCGGGTGGCGCCATTGGTGGCGGCCGCCATCACTTGTTTGGCATGCGGCCGCATGAGTCCGGCCTGCACTGTTTTGAGCAATTTTTGCAGCGTAATGGGTTTTTCAAGAAAATCCATGGCGCCAATGCGGGTAGCTTCGACGGCCGTATCCACTGTTGCGTGACCGCTCATCATGATGACGGGCATATCAAGCAAGCCCTGAGAGCCCCACTCTTTGAGCAGGCTGACGCCATCGGTATCGGGCATCCAGATATCCAGAAGCACCAGATCGGGCCTGTAGCGCAGGCGAGCAGCACGTGCCTGCGAAGCATTCTCTGCAAGCTCTACGGTGTGACCTTCGTCGTATAAAATTTCCGACAAAAGTTCACGTATACCAATTTCATCGTCAACCACCAGAATTCTGGCCATATCTTGTCACCTATTACTTTCTGACTATATTTTGGTACTGATCAAAGTTCCGGGTTCAATTATAACCATGGGAATCTCCTAATTGCCTGTTTTCGGAGTCAGCCGCGTGAGTAATATTGAGACACGCGCACCGCCATCCTTCCGATTGGCAATATCAATCCGGCCCCCATGCTCCTCAATTATTTTACGCACGATAGGCAAACCCAGGCCGGTTCCATGCGCTTTGGTCGTGACATAGGGCTCAAAGGCAGTCTGCAATACCTTGGCAGAAAATCCAGCGCCTCTGTCCTCCAGTGTAATACGAATCGCCTGTCCTTCCGTGCCCTGATCCTTGTCGGAGTGCGTAAGCGTGGTGCGAATGGTGATCCCGGGTTCATCGCCTTCAAGCACCATCTCGGCCATGGCATCACGCGCGTTGGACAGCAGATTATTCAGCACCTGGCGCAACTGGGTGGGATCCGCTTCGGCCAGCGGCAGGCCGGGCGTCAGGTCCAGGCGGATGTGGCGGTACAGCGGTTCGTCATGGTGGCCGGTACCATCCGGGTCCCAGCCGTACAGGATGGCCAGATCGGATATCAGGGCATTGATGTCCACATGCTGCATTTGCGCGGGCGGCGTACGTGCGTACTCGCGGAAATCATCCACCATTTTTTTCAGTGACGACACCTGATTGATAATCGTATTGGTCGAGCGCGCCAGAATCCCTGCATTGCGTTCGTCCAGATGCCCTTCCAGCTTCATGGCCAGGCGTTCGGCCGACAACTGAATCGGCGTGAGCGGGTTTTTGATTTCATGCGCCAGTCGTCGCGCCACTTCGCCCCAGGCACGCGCCCGGTTGGCCGAAATCACTTCTGAAATATCGTCGAACACCACCACATAGCCCGTAGGACGCCCGTCAATGCGCAGCCGCGTACCGCGCATCAACAAGGTAACATCGTCGGTTTCATCACTTTCGCTACTGGTCGATAGCGTGATCTGCTCCTGCCAGTAGTGGCGTTCGGACCCCACGGCAGCATGATCCGCGAATGCCTTGCGAATCTGCCGGGTGAACTCAATTAGCGAATCGATCACTTCCAGTGGCCGCCCTGGCACAGATCGCAGATCGACGTCCAGGATCGATTGCGCGCCTTTATTAACGGTCGTCACATTGAAGCGTTCATCAAAAACGATGACCCCCGACGACAAACCGGCCATCACACTTTCCAGGTACGCGTTGGAACGCTCCAGCTGAATACGGTTGCTTTCAACCTGACGGCGCGCCTCATCCAGCTGGCGCGTCATGGCATTGAATGAACGGGTCAACAGGCCGATCTCGTCCATGGCCGTCGGCTCGGGCAGCGGGCGATAGTCGCCCACGGCCACCGCCTGGGTGCCGGAGGCCAGCGTCAGCAACGGCTGGACCAGGCGGCGCGCGATGGCCAGCGCCACTGCGATGGAGGTAAACAGCGTGACCAGCAACGCCAGCGTCAGCGTAATCCCATACAGCTTCTGGATACCCTGGCGCGACAATGCCAGTTCCTGGTAATCGCGGAATCCCTTTTGCACTTCATTCAGATTGCTGCCGATATTGTCCGGCACCAGGCGGGTCAACTGCAGCAGATAAGGCTCAGGCGAAGCGCCCAGGGGCGCGTCAAGCTTGAAGGAATTGGAAAACACCGGCACGATGACCCGAATGCGCAACTGCGGGTTTTCGAAATCGGTGCCTTCGACGGCCTCGGTGCGGGCATAGGAGCGCGACAGCCGCAACTGGTTCAACACCGATACCGGCGGCATTTGCGGCAGCAGACTGCCAAAAGAAGAACTGGAGAATCCGACCACACGGCTGCCCGAGACCGTGAACACCAGGGCATCGCCCACCGTGGTATTTTCACGCAGACGGGTTAATGCAACTGACAATTCCTGATCCGGAACCGTCGACAGATCATCGGCCATCAGCCGGGCGCGCGACAGCAAATCGCCCACCTGGCTATCGAGCGATGCCTGCCCCAGCGTCAGGCCCGATTGCAGGGCGCTGTCCACCCGGACGTTGAACCATGATTCGACCGAACGCGACATGAACTGCACCGACAGCAGATAGATCACCACCCCGGGAATAATGGCCATGACCGCAAAGGCCAGCGCAAAACGCGACGTAAGACGCGCACCGAACTGCCTGGAGCGCAGCTGCCGGATCAGGCGGAAGGTGAGCATGGAGACCCACAGGAATAAGGCAAGCGCCAGTACCCCGTTGAGCAGCAACAGCAGATCGTACTGCTGCGCCAGCCTGGAGGAATTACCAGTAGAGCGAACCAGCAGCCCCATCAGCACCAGAGTGGCGAGTACAGCGGCAATAAATACCAGCCGCACCACCCATTTGATCAGGGCCTGGGCGCGGTTGCCGAAAAGTGAAAGGCGAAATTTTTCCATGGTGTTGATAAGGCCCAGGCGCGTCCGCCCAGGGCATCCATCCGAAATGGCCGAGGTAAAAGAGACGTATCCAGTTTCATGCGAAACTGCGCTTCATAATGCTGATTGGGGTCAAGATCCGGGAACGGCCCTACCGGCCAGTTCTGGATGCGGGTAATGGTTTGCAGGGCATCATCCAGCGACATTTCCGGCACCGAGTAGTCGCCCGAAGTCACGCGCCACTGCCGCACCAGCGCGTTATAGGCCACCCGCCAGGTTTGCGACCGATCATACACGGGTTCATCAAACCACCACCAGCGCGGCTGCACCAGCCGGAACTCCACCGTGAAATAAAGCGGTACACCATGCTGAGCGGCTACCTGCAATTGATGCGATAGCGGCAGATCAACATCGGCATTCAGAACATAGTCATTGCCCTGCTGCTGAATGTCGACGCTGTTGATGGTCGCCACTGTCGTAGCGTCGCTATCGGTGATGGTACCTGTGACACTATCAGCCGCTGCCGGCTGGGCGTGCAAAGCGGCGCCGCCACTAACGACAAATCCCAGCAGTACGATCAGCACAAGCCTGAGAAAAAATGCAATTGACATGGAAGCGGGCTGGGTTTTCATCCGGAATAGGTCATGGGGGTTGGCAGCACCGGCGCTTGCGGTGCCCCTATCATACCCTAACCGGGCCGACACGGGTGGCCGCTTATCCGCCCGCGCCAGAGGTGGTGCCCTGTTTACGCAGCAGTGAATAGAAAAATCCATCATGTTCCTGCCCCTGTCCGGGCAACAGCTGGCCCGGTGCAGGCAGTGCAACAGCGCCTTCAAGCGTCTGCAGCATCCACTGCGCCTGTTCGATTCCCTCTTCTGGAAAAACCGAACACGTGACATACAGTAATATGCCGCCAGGCTTGAGTGTCTGCCACAGGGCCGACACAATACGGCGTTGCAGTGCGGCGGTCTCGGCAATATCCTGTTCCTGACGCAGCCACCGGATATCGGGGTGGCGACGCACGATACCGGACGCAGTGCATGGCACATCGGCAAGGATCGCGTCAAAAGACTGGCCGTCCCACCAGGATTTCAAATCAATCGCATTGCCGGCGCGCAGCTTCACACCCTCATCGTGTAAACCAAGCCGCTGCAGATTGGCTGCGACGCGTTCCAGGCGGTTGCGGTCAATATCCAGCGCGGTCAGTTGCAGCCTGGCCTGCATCAGCAGACCTGCCGTCTTCCCACCGGGCGCAGCGCAGGCATCCAGCACGCGCATACCATCGGTTACCGGCAATAGCCCGGCAGCCAGCTGCGCGCCCGCATCCTGCACCAGCCACCAGCCTTCTTCAAACCCGGGAATGCTGGTAACGGGCAACGGCTGATCCAGCAGTACGCCGTGATCGCCGATAGCCGAGGCAGCAATATCCTGCTCGTGCAGCGCCGCCAGCAAGGCCTCGCGACTGGTTTTTCGGGTATTGACGCGCAAAGTGAGTGGCCCCGGCTGAAAACTACTGGCCAGAATGGCCTCCCACTGCGCCGGATAAGCCTTGCGAACCCGGCCGATCCACCATTTGGGAAACCCCCAGCGTACATTGCTGCGTCGGTATGCCTCGACAAGCAATGCTTCGCGTTCCCGTTCAAAGCGGCGCAGGCAGGCGTTGATCAGGCCCTTGAAGCCCGCCGTTTTTCGATCCAGACCGGCGGCAGTCACTGCCTGACTGACCAGAATGTAGGGCTCATATACCGGCACCCGCGGATTCTCCTGCACTTCGCGCTCCTGTACCGACAGCAGGCACAAGGCTGTGGTCAGCAGACTTTCCGCCAATTCGTTAGGTAAGCCGCGATCCAGAAGCAGGTCTGCCAGCGCGTGCCCGCGCGCCAGCTGGCGCATCACATAAAATGACAGTGACTGCACCGCCGCACGCCGATGTGCCGGCTCGGCATTCAACACGTCGGTCAGGGAACGACCCTCACCGATGGCCTGCACGACGTATGCTGTTGCCAGCAAAAGCTCGCTCAGCGGGGGAGTAACCGCCCCCGTTTGGGGCGAAGCAGTGGGCTGAACGGGACGGGTCATTGACTAAAAACCCCGGGCATAAAAAATTGACTGTGCATATACACCGTTAGTGAACGAAAATGGTAAAATTGCCTGATTATTCATTGCGATAGCAAACAAGCTGCGGCAGCCAGCCGGCTGACAGACCCAAAACAAACCTTGGCAGTTCCCTGTATTCTGTCAGAAACGCGGTCTGTTTGGCAGGCGTGATCGGCACGCAAAAGGCGCCCACTGCGCATGACTGCGGCCCTGCTACCCCATCTTTACTTTTAACTGTACTTAACCTGTATTTAAGGCAGTATGTACAGCAGTACGTATAAGAACGGGAGCAGGAAAAACCGGCAGCGCCTGTGCGCCTTGCTGTTGTGCTCAGGGCGAATGGCATTATTTTACTGCCCATACCCCGGTTGAGCGCGTTGCTTCCCATTGTTTCGTATTTATTCTCTATCTCTTAAAGGTTTTTTATGTCCGCTCCCCGCGTTGGCTTTGTCAGTCTGGGCTGCCCGAAGGCACTCGTTGACTCTGAACGCATCCTGACCCAGTTGCGCACTGAAGGTTATGATATTTCTCCCTCCTATGAAGGCGCCGACGTGGTAGTGGTCAACACCTGTGGCTTCATCGACAGTGCCAAGGCCGAATCACTGGATGCCATCGGCGAGGCCATTTCCGCCAACGGCAAGGTGATCGTGACCGGCTGTATGGGCGTAGAGGAACAGGTCATTCGCCAGGTACACCCCAGTGTGCTGTCCGTCACCGGCCCCCAGCAATATGAAGAAGTGGTCCGCGCCGTCCATGGCGTCGCCCCGCCCTTGCGCGAACATGATCCTTACGTAGACCTGGTGCCGCCGCAGGGCATCAAGCTCACACCAAGACATTACGCTTATCTGAAAATTTCCGAAGGCTGTAATCATCGCTGCAGCTTCTGTATTATCCCGTCCATGCGCGGCGATCTGGTCAGCCGTCCGGTGGGCGATGTATTGCAAGAGGCGCAACGCCTGGCCAATGCAGGCGTGAAGGAATTGCTGGTCATTTCTCAGGATACCAGCGCCTATGGCGTAGACATCAAATATCGCAGCGGCTTCTGGAACGGACGCCCCGTGCGCACACGCATGACCGAACTGTGCCAGGCTCTGTCCGAGCTGGGTATCTGGGTGCGTCTGCATTATGTTTATCCGTACCCCAGCGTGGATGAAGTGATCCCGCTGATGGCTGAAGGCAAAATTCTGCCATACCTGGACATCCCGTTTCAGCATGCCAGCCCCAGGGTCCTGAAGGCAATGAAGCGCCCTGCCTTCGAAGACCGCACACTGGCGCGTATTCACCAGTGGCGCGAAACCTGTCCCGACCTGACCATCCGTTCTACCTTCATTGTCGGTTTCCCCGGAGAAACCGAGGAAGACTTCCAGTATCTGCTGAACTGGATGACCGAGGCACAGCTGGATCGCGTAGGCTGTTTCCAGTATTCGCCGGTAGAGGGCGCACCTGCTAACGCCCTGGGAGACCATGTACCGGACGATGTTAAACAGGATCGCTGGGAGCGCTTTATGGCTCACCAGCAGGCCATCTCCACCGCAAGGCTGGCGCTCAAGGTCGGACGCGATATCGACGTTCTGGTCGATGAAATCGATGAGGATGGCGATGCCGTTGGCCGCTCGCATGCCGATGCCCCCGAAATTGACGGCTGCGTGTTCATCAGCAGTACCGAAAAACTCAAGCCAGGCCAGATTGTGCGCTGTACCGTGACCGACAGCAACGAATACGATTTGTGGGCCGATCACAAACCGCTATCATGATTGTGATTCACCGATGAAGTCCCTGCCTTATCAATTGCTGGCCTTTGACTTTGATGGCACGCTGGCCGACACCCTGCCGTGGTTTGATACGGTGCTGGCCAGCGTGGCGCAAAAATATGGATTCCGTAATCCGGCCCAAGACGAGAAAGATCAGTTGCGCCATCGTGATGTACGCCAGATCCTGAGCACCCTGGATATTCCCTTCTGGAAAGCGCCGGCCATACTGATGGAGTTTCGCCAGCGCATGCAGGAGGCATCGCCCGATGTGCACCTGTTCGCAGGAATAGAGCAGACTCTCGCGGCGCTCAAACAGGCTGGCTACCAGATCGCCGTGTTAAGCTCGAACAGTGAAATCAACGTACGCCGCACGCTGGGCTGCGCAGCCGAATACATCGACCAGTATCGTTGCGGCAGCGATCTGTTTGGCAAGGCCTCCAGGCTCAAGACCCTTTATCGCCAGACCGGCTGTACCCCGGACACCTGTTTGCTGATCGGCGATGAGATCCGCGATATTGATGCCGCCCGCGAATCAGGCTGCGATGCCGCCAGCGTATCCTGGGGCTACAACCACCCCGACGTACTGGCCGCCAAAGAACCGCAGTATCTGTTTGGTACGCCTGATGATATTCTGGCCCAGTTGCTGCCCGCCTGACGGGCGTATCACAACGCCCTGCAGGACTGCTGTGCAGGCCCTAACGAAGCGACTCGCCAAGACGCCGATTCCAGGCGCGCGCAGCGCCGGCAGACGCCCCACCGGCAACGCAGTGACATCACTCCTGCGGCGGCTTCCAGCCCGTCACAAACACGGCAACGGGCTGACGCTTGCCACCCGCTTTCTGCAATTGCAATAGCCGCAACGTGCCATTGCCGGTCGCCATATCAATGCCCTCGGGCGTTACCGCCAGCACCTGGCCCGGCGCAGCCGCAGCGCCCGCCCCCGCAACACCATTCTCAAGCGCACAGGCATCCCAGACCTTGACCGGACTATCCAGTCCCGGCAACATCACACTCGCTCCCGGCGCGGGATTGAATGCACGAACACGGCGCGCCAGCGTAACGGCGTCTTCGGATAAATCCAGAGCCGCTTCGCGCTTGTCCAGCTTGGCGGCATAGGTCACACCGGCCTCGGGTTGCGGATTGGAATGCAGCACGCCGTCCTTATCCAGTGTCTGCAGAACCGCAACGATTTGCTGCGCGCCCATCGCGGCCAGTTCGTCGTGCAGTTGCGCGGCATTCTGCGTCACGATGGGCAGGGTGTCACTGGCGATGACATTGCCGGTATCCAGCCCGATATCCATCTGCATGATCGCAATACCGGTCTGGCTGTCGCCCGCTTCAATCGCCCGCTGAATGGGCGCCGCACCACGCCAGCGAGGCAACAGGCTGGCGTGAATATTCAGGCAGCCATAGCGTGGCAGATCCAGTACCCACTGCGGCAGGATCAGGCCGTAGGCGGCGACCACCATCACATCAGGCTTTAACGCCAGCAAGGTCTCGCGGGCGGTGGCCGCTTCTTCGGGGTATTTGCCATCCAGGCGCAGACTGATGGGCTGGATCACGGGAATATTGTGCTCAAGCGCGTGTTGCTTGACCGGGCTGGGCGTCAGCTTCATGCCCCGTCCTGCAGGACGATCGGGCTGGGTCATGACCAGTGGAACCGAAAACCCCGCCTGCAGAATGGCTGCCAGTGCCTGACGCGCAAATTCAGGGGTTCCCGCAAAAACAACATTCAGCATAATCGTGATACTTGGAAAGTAGTGAACAATTGAGTAGGATACCTTAAAGACGCATTTATTATCAGCCTCCAACGACATGGCTCATCAACATGATCATTCTGCGGTACCTGCGCGCCGGCTTGCCTCCTACCAGGCATCAGAGCCTGTCGCAGAAAGCGAACGCTCGCGGGTAGCCCGACGCAGCACCTGGACCAGTGTTGTCGTCAATATCATTCTTGTCATATTCCAGATCATTGTCGGTGTGTTCGCCCACTCTCAGGCCCTGATTGCCGATGCCATTCATTCGCTGTCCGACATTCTGTCGGATTTTGTGGTGCTGTTCGCCAATCGCCACGCCGCCAGGGCGGCTGACGCAGGCCACCCCTTCGGCCATCGCCGCTTTGAGAACATTGCCTCACTGGCCATCGGTCTCATCATGCTCGCAGTGGGACTGGCGATGATGTGGAGCGCCGGGCAGCGCATTGCCGCCCCCTCCTCCATCCCCACTGTGCATCTGAGCGCCCTGTTTGTCGCCATCTGCGTACTCATCGCCAAGGAAGGGCTGTTTCGCTATATGTTGCGCGCAGCGCTGCGCGTACGTTCGGCCCTGCTGGTGGCCAATGCCTGGCATGCACGTTCTGATGCGGCTTCATCTCTGGTTGTCGGCATCGGTATTCTGGCCAACATTGCCGGTTTCCCCATGGCCGACCCGCTGGCCGCACTGCTGGTTGGCGCGATGATTGTCCGCATGGGCGGCAAGTTTTCACTGCAGGCGCTCAATGATCTGGCCGATCATGCCGTTGACGAAGACATCGAACAGCAGATTCGCCAGGCTTTACACGACACACCGAACCTGCCGGGGTTTCATGACCTGAAAACTCGCAAGAGCGGCGACATGATTCTGGTAGAAGTGCATCTGGAGTTTCCCGCTGACATGACCATTCTGGCCGCGCATGACATCTCCGAACGCGCCTGCGCGCGCATTATGCAAATCGACGATATTTTGCAGGTGACAACGCATTTTGATCCGGTGACGGACAAGATGGAGTCGACAGAACACACCAATCAGCGTTAGCCACCGGACCATGCTGGTGCTTGACAATAAATATGTAGCTAGCTACACTTTTATTCAAAAGGAGCCTCTCACCACATGTTTGAACTCAAAGACCTGCCCAGCTATGACACCCTTGAACGTTTCGGCGCCATTTATGGTAATACCGACGTACAGGGCCTTCAAACATGGCTAATCTGGGCTTCTGCAACGCAGGAAATGCTCTCTGCTTTTGAGGCAAACCTTGCACATGCCTGCGGGCTCTCGCAAACTCAATTCTTTGTCCTTCTCCTGCTCAAACGCAATCCCGACGGACTGAGCGTGGGCGTATTGGCCGAAGGCGTCTCTGTCACCTCACAAACCATGACGCGCATCATTGACCGCATGGTGGGTGCAGATCTGTGCAGCCGCGACGTCGATCCGGTTGATGCGCGCGCCCGTTTGGTCCGGTTGACAAAGGCCGGTGACGATATGCTTAGTAAGGCACTGCCCAGCCACTACGCCTGGGTGGCCAGACTCATGGGACATTTCAATGCAGACGAACGCCGTATGCTCAATCAACTCATGCTCAAGCTCAACCAAACGGGAGTGCTTGTCAGGTCTGAAGAAATGGACTGATTTTTTTAAATTATGTAGCCAGCTGTTTTTTTTACGGAATTATGTAGCTAGCTGTTTATTTGGAGATATTAAATGTCATCCATGTATTTGCCATCGTTTTCTTTGCGAATTCTGCTCGTACTTTGTGCATTGGCAGTTGTCTCACTGCTCTATCTTCCCTTACCAATCCTGCCTCAATTGGCGCAAACTCATCACATGAGCACTGCAGCATCAGCGGGCGTGATCAGCGCGTTCGGCTTCGCTTACGCTGCAGGCTTTCTGATTTTCGGACCGCTTTCAGATCGTCTGGGACGGCGCGTTGTGATGATGTGCGGGCTGGCTGCACTGACCTTGATCACAGCATGGCTATCGACCGTACAGACAGTACCATTCCTTCTTGCGGGCCGAGCTGCACAGGGGTTGGCGGCAGCAACGTTTCCCCCTGTCGTCATTGCTTATCTGGCCGAACGTGGAACCCCAAAACAACGAGTGTGGAGTGTCGCCTGGCTGAGCACCGCATTTTTATCTGCCGGTTTGCTTGGGCAGATTTATGGCGCTGCAGTTGCTAGCCCTTGGGGACTTGGCTCGGCCTTGCTGCCACTCGCGGCCGTTTTCGCTATAACCGCATGGAGACTGTGGACCACTCCAGCCGATCCCACGCATACGCCACAAGGCTCCTTACGTACGCTTTACCAACCAATAGGCAAACTCCTCGTCAGTTCACCATTGCGCCGCGTCTACGGCCCTGCGCTATTGCTCCTGATGTGCTTTGTCGCTTTCTATATCGGAATCGACACCCATGTAGGACGGGCGTTGCAGGCACATGGCATTACGCCACTGGTCGCACGTGAGTTGGCGCTACCCGCTTTTCTCACTCCACTTGCCGTTGCCTCAGTCATGCCGCGCTGGGGAGCCGAAAGAATTGTCAATACCGGTTTGTTGGTCGCAACCAGCGGGCTCGCGCTATCCTCCTGGGCGGGAGACGGTCACCTGTATGGGCTGCTGGCATCCAGTGTGATCTTCGTCGCTGGCATTGGCATCAGCGTGCCAGGGCTGATTGCACGCGTAGCCAGCGTAGCCGAAGCACCAATGCGTGGACTAGCGGTCGCGTTCTATACCTTCGTGCTCTTTGTGGGCGCCAGCCTGGGTCCGTGGCTGGCACAACAAACTGCGCATTGGCCTACCGGGCAGGCATTCCTGTTACTGGCGATTCTGCTTGGCGCAGCAGCACTCTATGCAATAACAGGTCGCAGTACCCGGACCGCATAAGCTAACGAATAACCGAAATGATCAAGTATGGAGACGACTGGCAAGCGCCTGTCGTCTAACTCTCGGAGCTCACTCGCAACCCCTGGAGACTACTCATGAATGCGCTTCGTCATATCACCCTTTTGTCCGCAATCACCGTTTATGCGACCGCACCCTCTACAGTGCTCGCACAAAATCAACTGAAGGAGTCAACGTCCATGACCGCCAACACCATTGCACCATCCCTTTCTCAATGGATTCCACAAACCCATAAGGAGACTTCCCGCCTGAGCGTAACCATTGACGGAGAACCTGCTGAACTTGTCCGTTATGAACGCATCGATGAACGCAATGCCGGACTTGGGGGCGAACACTTCAGCACGGTGATCGCAGCAAACGGTAGGCTCAAAGGATTTGCAAACATGTCACTGGATCTGGTCGGCCTGCCGTTGCCAGATCGATCACGGACCGAGCAGATTGCCCGCGCGTTCCTGCAGGAAGCAGCCCCCGATCTGCTCCCACGCATGGAAATCAGCTGGATCGAACCGCACGATGAACCGATACAAATCACCCGCAACGGTCATATCGAAACCGTCACGCTGACCGGCATGAAGGTCAAGGCACGAAATTTGGGCTGATGGCCGATGGTTCTGGGTCATTGTAGGGGGTGACGAAAAGCCTCTGGCTTTTGAACGCGATATCATCTGGGTGACCTTCCCCGGCAAACGTAAAACCGAAAAATGGCTCCACGATGCATGGCTCAAAGAACAGGATGTGGCCCTCACTCGCTTGAGCACAAGCTAATTTCATAAAAAATAAGGGTTCCGTGCCTCATCTGGCAGGGAACCCACTTTCGTCTATGCGTATCATGCTTCGCCTGATTCAAACGGATGGTTGATACCCGTCACGTTTCAACTCAAATTTTGCGATTCTTAAACGCCAGTGATATTTTTGCGAACGCCACCTGCAGTTCCTGCGTACCGCCCTGGAATACCACGGGTTTGCCTTTTTTTGTGAAAACCACCAGCCGCTTGGAGGCGAGCATGGGCACAAACTTGGCGAAGGTCACATCCTGCCAGGCCACTTCACGGCGCGTCAGCCAGCTTTGGCGCAGGCCCTGCGCATCAATGGTCGTGACCGAAGTCTGCATATAGCGCGTGGTAACGGCCAGCGCCAGGAACACCACCAGCAGAATCAGGCCTGTTGTGGAAAACAGCGCCTCCACCCCGGCCTTGTTGAAAGCGACCAGCGACTGCAAGACAATGACCGCCAGAATCACCCATGCTGCCGTTTTTACCCAGGCAGGCCATGCCTGCCCGCGAATGGGCAGAGGTCCGATTGAAGCGAGCAATTGTTCCCGTTCAGACTCGGACAGCGGCAGGAAATTGATAACCATAAGTACGCTTACGCCGCCTGCCGCTTGGTGATAATGGCCTTGCCGGCACGACTGGCATTAGCCCGCTGCAGGTAATCGGAAATCCACTGCCCGGTGCTGATCACCTGATCCAGGTCGATGCCGGTGTCGATATCCATGCCGTGCAGCATATACAGCACGTCTTCGGTGGCAACATTACCGGTAGCGCCTTTGGCATAGGGACAGCCGCCCAGGCCTGCTGCCGAGGAGTGCACAATGGCAATGCCGGCTTCAAGCGCCGCCAGAATATTGGCCAGCGCCATGCCATAGGTGTCATGAAAATGGGCAGACAGCATGGCAGGATCGGCCACGGCCGACACGGCGTTCATGACGGCCGTCACCTTGCGCGGGGTGCCTACGCCTATGGTGTCGGCAATATCAATTTCATGACAACCCAGCGCCAGCATGCGCTTGACCACATCGGCCACCGCAGCGGGCGCGATCTCGCCCTCGTAGGGACATCCCAGTGAACAACTGATACTCGCCCGCAGGCGCAGGCCAGCGTCCTTGGCAGCCTGCGCCACCGGCGCGAAGCGTTCAATGGACTCGGCAATGGAGCAGTTGATATTACGCTGCGAAAAGGCCTCACTGGCTGCGCCAAAGATCACCACTTCATCAGCACCAGCGGCGAGTGCCCCTTCGAACCCTTTCAGATTCGGTGTCAGTACAGAATAAATAGTACCCGGCCGACGCTCAATGGCAGCCATAACGTCGGCGCCATCGGCCATTTGCGGCACCCACTTGGGTGACACGAACGAGGCTGCCTCCACATTCTGAAAGCCGGCAGCCGACAGACGATTGATCAGCTCGATTTTTACTTCGGTCGGAACAAATTGTTTTTCGTTCTGCAGGCCGTCGCGCGGGCCCACTTCAACCACTTTTACGCGTTCCGCAATTGCCATAACGATCTCCGATCAGGCCTGCTGTTTCTGGTGGTGCAGCTCAAGTACGCGAGCCAGTTCCTTCAAATGATTGCCAATGAACGTGAGCGTGGTTTCATCGGTAAGCTTGCCGCCGTCGCCGTCTGCCTTGTTTTGTACAGTACCAACCATGATTTCAGGGCGATTGACCAGATGAACATTCATCGCAACCATGACCTGACGCAGATGGTGCTGCATTCTTGCCCCGCCAATTGCGCCACCCGACGCCGATATGATCGAACCGACCTTGTTGTCAAACGGCATAGGACGCAGGCGTGAGACCCAGTCAATCGCGTTCTTGAGCACACCGGGTACCGAATAGTTATATTCCGGTGTCACAAAAATCAAGCCGTCGGCGGCACGAATGGCATCTGCAAATGCCTGCACTTCTTTGGGAAAGCCGGCATTCTCTACGTCCTGATTATAGTGAGGCAGCGTGCCAATGGAAGGAGCGTAAACCAGTTCCAGATTATCCGGCGCCAGGTCAGCCAGTTGCCGGGCGATCGCGGCATTATAGGATTTTTCACGAAGACTGCCGATGATGATCAGAACGTTGAACTTGGTGCTCATTAAGTGCTCCTGTTGGGCTTGGATATGAATGAACCGGACCGTCGCGCCACTTCCTGCACTCCCATGTGCTGCGAAAGCGACAACGGCGACAATACCGATCCTGCAATACCGGGAAAATGCCCCTGGGGCACCCCTGGCGTCATCGATTTTGCTGCGTCATTATTGTAAGTGATTCACCCGTTGCAGATAGCGTCCATCGGGCAGGCGGACGATTTTACCGGCCATTTCCAGTTCGGTCAGCAGCCCGGCCAGGGCCCCCACCGTCGTATCCAGCCGGATCAGCAGCAAGTCCATGGAAACCGGATCAAACCCCATCTTTTCCAGCAGCGCCTGTTGCGCGGCATTGGCGCCCCCTTCTGCCCCGGCAGGCGTGCTGTACAGGGCACCCGACTGCGCCGGCGAGCGCGATACCGACGATACGGACGGTGGAGACGGCTCAAACGTTAAAGGTGCCCGGCTTTTTGCGGCACGTCTGGCGCCAGACTGCGACGCCGGTCCGGACTCGCGGTTCGCGATGCCCTGCGATCCGGGCACCGAACCGCTGCGTGCCAACTCCTCCAGAATATCATCCGCCGTTTCCACCAATTTGGCACCCTGCCGGATCAGCGCATGGCACCCCCGGGACAGCGGGGAATGTATGGAACCCGGAATGGCAAATACCTCGCGACCGTTTTCACCAGCCAGGCGCGCAGTGATCAGCGAGCCGCTGCGTTGCGCCGCTTCCACCACCAGTACGCCGAGCGACAGCCCTGCGACAATTCGATTGCGGCGGGGAAACTGATGCACGACTGCTGCCGTATCCAGCGGCAATTCGCTTACCAGTGCGCCCTGCTCCCGAATGCGCATGGCCAACCCCTTATTGGCCGCAGGATAGACGCGATTGATGCCTGTGCCCATGACGGCAATCGTGGCCGGCGTTGCACCGCTGGCCAGCGCGCCCTCGTGCGCGGCCGCGTCTATGCCCTGCGCCAGGCCGCTCACGATGGTCCAGCCGGCATCGGCCAGATGCCGTGCAAACGCGAAGGCATTGTCGGTGCCGCCGGCGGTAGCCGAACGCGCGCCCACCATGGCCAGCACCGGTCGCGACAGCGCCTGGGGATCGCCGTCTACATAAAGCAAGGGTGGCGGATCGGCCGTATCCAACAAGCGAGCAGGATACAAGTCATCGGCCAGCGTCACGATATGGTGGTTCTCCCGGGCGAGCCAGTCGAAAGTGCGTTCGATCAGGGTATGGATGCCAGGATCTACCGGCGCAGCCAGTTGCAAGGCCTGTTTCTCGGGTACCACCTTCATCAGCGCCGCTACCGAGGCACCGAAAATATCCTGCGGCAGCCCGAAGGCAACCAGCAGATGGCGGGCAGTGACCGGGCCAATCCCGGGTTCGAGCGTGAGACGAACCCACGCGTACCGCTCTTCATCTGACATTGCCATATCTATCCGCTTGATTTTGAGGAAAAACACCCTATTATAGGAATATAGATGCAAGACAATGATGATTTTTCTGCGGCATCCGCAGGATTGCCATTGATCATACAATTTCACCCGCTGCGCCAGGTACGCCCGGCGGGGTATGCCCCCCAAGCAGCAGCAATTTCAATTATAATATCGGCCATGGCTCTCTTACCTATTCTTCACTTTCCCGATCCCCGACTGCATACGGTCGCAAAGCCCGTAGCTCAGGTGGATGACCGCATTCGTCAGCTTGTCCGCGACATGGCTGAAACCATGTACGCCGCACCCGGCGTAGGTCTGGCTGCGACCCAGGTCAACGTGCATGAGCGCGTGGTGGTGATTGATGTTTCCGAAGAAGGCGACGACCTGCTGGCACTTATCAATCCGGAAATTATCTGGAAAAGCGACGAAAAACAGGTATACGAAGAAGGCTGCCTGTCTGTACCCGGTGTATACGACAAGGTAGAGCGCGCAGCCAGCATTCGCGTGCGCGCGCTCAACGAACAGGGTGAAACCTACGAGTTTGACGCAGAAGGCCTGCTGGCCGTATGTGTACAGCACGAACTGGATCACCTGCTGGGCAAGGTCTTTGTGGAATATCTGTCACCCTTAAAGCAAAGCCGCATCAAAACCAAGCTGAAAAAACAGGCCAAGGAACAGGCCGAAGCCTGATGAGCCTGGCGGTCGGCTGACCTTATCTACCGGCGGCATGATCCGGCCCCACCTGTGACAGGAGTGCCAGCCCACATGAATACGCCCTTTCAGACCCTGCCGGCCAGCGCCATTTTTGCAGCTGGCATCAGCCGCCGGGACGCCGAAACCAGGCTGCTGGATCGAGTAGACCGGCACGGACAGCGCCTTGCCATCATCCATCAGGCCGGCCACGGCATCAGCGTCCCCCGTAGTTATCAGCGTAATCGTTATTTTGCAACCGCCTGCACACAGTTGGCCGCAACGGGCCTGCCCGTTGATGTGCGTCTGTCGGGTGGCGGCGTCGTGCCGCAAGCGGCCGGCGTGGTCAATTTACATCTGGCCTATCCGGTTCATGCCAATTATCCGCTGCAACATGTAGAAGACCACTATCTGGGCTTGTGCGAGCTGATTGCCCGGGCGCTGGCAGCCTGCGGCATCGAAGCGACACACCAGCCGGTAGAGGGTTCGTTCTGCGACGGGCGGTTCAATCTGGCGGTGGCAGGTAAAAAAATCGCCGGCACCGCTCAGTACTGGCGTCGCAACAAAGCGGCAAACGTAGCCGCGGCAAGTACCGTAAGCACTCCCGCCTTTTCATTGTTGTCACATGCCGTGATTCTGGTTAACGCCAACAGTGACGAACTCACCAGCATGGCAAACCGTTTTGAAACGGCACTGCACAGTCCGGTACGCTATCTGCCGGAAAAAACCACTTCGGCGCAGGCGCTCCTGGGTGCTCCGGTGACCGACTTTGAACAGAAGCTATTGCAGGCGCTGCAGAACCCGCCCTTTTAAGGCCGGTTCCGGTGGGTGGCTTATTCTGCTTATTCGTATGAACGGCTATCTTCAATCACCTTGCCGTCATTGGCCAGCTCACCCACTCCCACAAACACAATCACGGCACGCAGCTTGGTTTCCTCACGCACCACATTGCCGAGTTTTTCCTGCAGGCCTGCGGCGGGCGCGCCATCCACTTCCACAAACAGCGTCATCTCATCGCGTCCGGTTTCCCCGGAAACAACCAGTCTGGCCTTGTTCACTTCCTCGAAGCGGGCAACAATACGGGCCACTTGTTCCGGATGCACAAACATGCCGCGCACCTTGGTGGTCTGATCGGCACGTCCCATCCAGCCGCGAATCCGCTTGTTGGTACGACCGCAGGCAGAATGTCCGGGCATAATCGCCGACAGGTCGCCGGTACCAAAGCGCAATAGCGGATAATCGGGATTCAGGGTGGTGACCACAATCTCACCCACTTCGCCGTCGGGTACCGGCTCATTGGTGCCCGGGCGCACAATCTCCAGCACGATATCCTCCCCAATAATCAGCCCGTCTCGCGCTTCAGACTCATAGGCGATCAGGCCCAGATCGGCTGTGCCGTAGGCCTGGTAGCCGTGGATCCCGCGTTGCGCAAACCAGTTTTGCAGGGAGGGCGGAAATGCCTCCCCGGAAAACAGGGCGCGCTTCAGGGACGGCAATGCGATCTGCATTTCGTCGGCTTTCTCCAGAATCAGTTTAAGAAAGCTGGGCGTACCCGCATAGCCCTCCGGCTGCAGATCGTGGATAGTCGAGACCTGCATTTCCGTCTGGCCCACCCCGCCTGGAAATACGGTGCAGCCGATGGCCAGCCCGGCCGTTTCAAACATCGAGCCGGCAGGTGTGAAATGGTACGAAAAGCAGTTGTACAACAGGGTATTAGCGCGAAAGCCTGCCGCATACAGCGCGCGACCAAAACGCCAGTAGTCGGCCCGTTTGCTCTCGGGCTCATAAAGGGGACCCGGCGAGGCGAAGACGCGGGCTGCGTCACCCCAGCCAATCGTTGAAAAGCCACCGAAGACGCGTTCCACGACCTTGCCGGCCGCAGTACCTGCCTGAGCGCGCTGTTCAATCGCCTGTCTGCGCTGCGCCTGCTGGCGCTGCAGCAACTCGGATTTACGCAGTACCGGAATGCCGGCCAGCGCCTGACGGCTGGTGATACGATCCACCTGCACGTCCTGCAGCTGTGAAGCAATGGCCGGCGCACGTTCGCGTGCAGCAGTAAGCGCAGCGGGCAATGCGGCAAACAGATCGGCCTCGCGCTGCGCCTGATCGCGCACTTCCAGAGCATCAAAATACTCAGTCATTGTTTGCTCCTAAGCCAGCCAGCGCTTGCGGCGGCGATAAAATTTGGTGTCACGAAAGTTTTTGCGATCCCCGCTTTCAATGCCCAGATAAAACTCTTTCACATCATCGTTGCTGGCCAGCTCCTGGGCCGTGCCGTCCATCATCACCCGCCCGCTTTCCAGAATATAGCCATAGTCTGCGTAACGCAGCGCGATGTTGGTGTTTTGTTCGGCCAGCAGAAAACTCACGCGCTCGCGAGTATTGAGATCACGCACGATTTCGAAGATCTCTTCAACGATTTGTGGCGCCAGTCCCATGGAGGGTTCATCCAGCAGAATCATTTTAGGGTCGGCCATGAGTGCGCGCCCGATGGCCGCCATCTGCTGCTCCCCACCCGAGGTGTAGCCGGCCTGACTGCTGCGACGCTGTTTAAGTCTGGGGAAATATTGATAAACCCGGTCCAGTGCTGCCGCAATATCGCCCTTGCTCACTTTGCGCGTGTAGGCGCCGGTCAGCAGGTTCTCTTCGATGGTGAGGTGACCGAAACAATGGCGACCTTCCATGACCTGTATCACACCACGTTTAACCAGGTCAGCCGGCGTCATGCTATCGACGCGTTCATCCTGGTAATGAATCGTCCCTTTGGTGACATCGCCGCGCTCGCTTTTGAGCAGATTCGATACGGCACGCAAGGTCGTCGTTTTGCCGGCGCCATTGGCACCAAGCAGCGCCACAATCTTGCCAGCCGGCACCACCAGCGACACGCCGCGCAGTACCAGAATGACGTGGTTATAAATTACTTCAATACCATTGACGTTAAGCAGGAGCCTTTCCGGGTCCGGCGTGACGGCAGCGTCTGCTGCTGTTGGCTTGGTTTGCATATTGATATCCCGCTATGTGCTGTCTGATGGGGTGCCCACCCCCCGGCACCGTACCGTGCCGGGGATGGACATGCCTCATCCCTCAGGAAGAAGCCTTGCTGCAGTCACGTGGCGTCACTTTCTTGGACTGTGCATATTTCTCGGCTTCAGACTTGACCAGCGGTCCGACATATTTCTGGTCTGCCTGATACAGATCGGAAGCGGGCACAAACATGCTGCCGTCCCACTGAACGATCCGCGCCCAGTCTTCACCAACGTGGTTGGCGCAAGAGGTTTTGAACGGTTTGATAATCTGATCGAAGCCAATTTCCTTCAGGCGCTCTTCGGTCAGGTTCAGGTTTTCAAAACCCCAGCGCACCTGTTCAGATGTCATATGCTGGCCTTTGCCATATTTTTCCTGAGCGGTACGGATGGCTTCCACCTGCAGCATGGAAATGACCAGACCACGCGTGTAAGCGATGGTGCCCAGGGTATTTTTGCTGGAACCATTGCCCTTATCAAACACGTGAGTTTTCAGATCGTCGTAAACCTTGCCCTTGGCTTCACCGGTATTGTGAATCGTGATGGCGTTATAACCCTTGGCCACCTGCCCCAGATCCTTCACATCACCCTCGGAACCGGCCCACCAGATCGCGTAGATTTTGTCGCGCGCGTAGCCGGTAGCCTGCGCTTCACGGATGGCGGTGGGCGTCATGATGCCGGCGCTCCACAGCAACACATTATCGGGGCGCTTCTGGCGAATCTGCAGCCACGTGGATTTTTGCTCTACGCCCGGCGCCGTTACCGGGTAAAGCTGCAGCTCAAAGCCGTTGGCTTCGGCGCGAGCCTTCAGCAACGGGATCGGCTCCTTGCCGTATGGGGAATCATGATACACAAGGGCGATTTTCTTACCCTTGAGCTTGTCTTCGCCCCCCAGTTTTTTGGCGATGTCCTGAATCATCACGTCGGCTGCCGTCCAATAGGTACCCAGCAACGGGAAATTCCACTCAAACACAGAGCCATCGGCCGATTGCGACAAGCCATAGCCCACCGTTTCAATGGACACTTTGTCTCCCGGCGCCTTGTCGGAAACCGCAAATGTGATACCGGTAGACTGCGAATCAAAACCCGAGGCACCGCCATGCGCGGCTTTGAGGCGTTCATAACACTCCACACCACGGTCTGTCGCATACGCGGTTTCACATTCTTCGTAAGCGATTTTTACCCCGTTGATACCGCCGTCGCGTTCATTGACCAGCTTCAGGTAATCAATCTTGCCATCGGCCCAGGGAATCCCCAGCGGCGCGAACGAACCCGTGCGATAGGTAAGCAGCGGGATGAATTGTTCGTCGGCGGCCTGTACCTGTAGCGGCAACGTACCCAGTACGCCGGCAACACCCAGTGCGGCGATCCATTGTTTCATTTGCAATTTCATGTCTCTCTCCTCGGACTTTCATCCAGATGGGTTTTATTTATTGAAAACTTCCAGCACAGCAAACTGAACACCACTAGTGCGGAAATGGCCATATCCGCAATTTTTCTTTCGCAATACTCCACAGACGCGCCAGACCATGTGGTTCGACAATCAGGAAAAATACAATCAGCGCGCCAAAGACCATATGCTCAATATGCGCTGCCGTATCCACGCCCAGCGACAGCCCCAGCATTTCGGGAATTCGGTTCAGCAGGATGGGCACCAGAACGATAAAGGCCGCACCAAAAAAACTGCCCACGATAGAACCCAGTCCGCCGATAATCACCATGAACAGCAACTGGAACGAGCGGTTCAGATCGAAGGCAGACGGCTCCCAGGAACCAAGATGGATATAACCCCACAAGGCGCCGGCAATCCCTACAATAAACGAGCTGACGGCAAAGGCGCTGAGCTTGGCATACATGGGACGAATGCCGATGACAGACGCGGCCACGTCCATATCGCGAATGGCCATCCACTCCCGGCCAATAGCGCCACGCACCAGATTCTTGGCCAGCACGGCAATCACAATCACAAGTGCAAGAACGAACAAATATTTCTGCAACGGCGTTTGTATAGGCAAACCGAAAAAATCCAGTCGTGGCACCGACACGCTGCCGGACGATGAGTTATTGGTGAAGAAGGGAATGCGCAGGAACGTCCAGTCAACAAAAAACTGCGCTGCCAGTGTCGCTACCGCCAGATACAGGCCGCGAATGCGCAGGCTGGGGATGCCGAACAAAATGCCCACCAGGGTGGCAAACACACCGCCAAGCAATAGCTGAAAAATCAATGGCAACCCGGGAAAGCGCACGCCGAAGTTCCATGCGGCATAGGCGCCCACCGCCATGAAGGCGCCGGTGCCCATGGAGATCTGGCCGCAATAGCCCACCAGAATATTCAGACCGATAGCAGCCATGGCCAGGATCAAAAACGGAATCATGATGCCGCCCAGGAAATAATTGCTGGACAACAGCGGCACCACAACAACCGCGATCACCAGCAACAGCCCGATAAAGATGCGGTCCTGTCTGATTGGAAAAATCTGCTGATCCTGCCGGTAACTGATTTTGAACTGACCGTTTTCACGATAAAACATATGAATTCCCCTGCCTTTTACACGCGGTCAATGATTTTTTCGCCGAACAAACCCTGCGGACGGAATAACAGGAACACCAGCGCCAGGACATAGGCAAACCAGATCTCGATCCCGCCGCCGACGAACGGACCGATATAGGCTTCGGACAGTTTTTCGCCGACGCCGATGATCAGGCCGCCGATAATGGCGCCCGGCACCGAGGTCAGGCCACCCAATATCACAACCGGCAATGCGCGCAACGCGGCAGTGGACAGCGTAAATTGCACGCCGAATTTGGACCCCCAGATGATCCCGGCCACCAATGCAACAATGCCGGCCACCACCCAGACAATCACCCAGATGCGGTTCAAGGGAATACCAATAGATTGCGCAGCCTGGTGATCATCTGCCACTGCCCGCAGGGCGCGCCCGGTAGACGTATACTGAAAAAAGAACGCCAGCAGCGCCACCAGCACAGCGGAAATAACCGCCGCCGTCAGGTCTTCCAGACTGATCAGAATGCCACCTTCGAACAGGGAGTCCAGAATAAAGACCGGATCCTTAGGCATACCGACATTGATGGAGTAAACCGAGCTGCCGAAAATAATCTGACCCAGGCCATCCAGAAAATAACTGATGCCCAGCGTAGCCATCAGTAGCGTCGTGCCTTCCTGATTCACCAGATGACGCAGCACCAGGCGCTCTACCAGCATGGCGATCAGCACCATGACCCCTGCACTGACAATAAACGCAAGGATATTAGCCAGCAGCAGGTTTTCAAAACCCAGCCATTGCGGAATCCATACCGAAAAGCGCGCCATGGACAAGGCGGCCACCAGCACCATGGCACCCTGGGCGAAGTTGAACACGCCCGACGCCTTGAAGATCAGCACAAAACCGAGTCCGACCAGCGCATAAAGCATGCCGCTCATCAGACCACCAAAAAGCGTTTCAAGAAAGTAAGCCATGATGATCAGTGCTCCACACCCAAATAAGCCCGAATCACCTCTTCGTTCGAGCGCACTTCCGCCGGCGTGCCATCGCCGATTTTTTTACCATAGTCGAGCACCACAACTCTGTCGGATATATCCATGACCACGCCCATGTCATGTTCGATTAACACAATTGTCGTACCGAACTCGTCATTGACGTCCAGAATAAAGCGGCTCATGTCCTGCTTCTCTTCGATATTCATGCCGGCCATGGGCTCGTCCAGCAACAGCATGCGCGGCTCCATGGCCAGGGCACGGCCCAGGTCCACGCGTTTTTGCAGGCCGTAAGGCAGCCGTCCGACAGGCGTTTTTCGATAGGCCTGGATTTCCAGGAAATCAATAATATTTTCAACAAATTCGCGATGGGCGATTTCCTCTTTTTCAGCACCGAAGATGCGGAAGGCCTGCGACAGCAAGCCGCTTTTCATGCGCAGATTGCGGCCGGTCATGATGTTGTCCAGCACGCTCATGCCCTTGAACAGGGCGAGGTTCTGAAAGGTGCGCGCCACGCCCATCTCTGCCGCACGGCGCGGCGTCATCCGGCCGAACTGCCTGCCATCGAACTCAATGCTGCCGTCCTGCGGCACATACACGCCGTTGATCACATTGAGCATGGAGCTTTTGCCGGCCCCATTGGGACCGATAATCGCTCGAATTTCATGTTCCTTTACATTGAACGAAATGTCGGTCAGTGCCTTGACGCCGCCAAAGCGCAGCGAAATATTCTGCATATCAAGGATCACATCACCGATTCTGGCTTCGCGTTGGTCACTCATGCTCATGCGGCCTTTTTCAGGGTATCGGGAACAACGCTGGCCGGCTGAATCGTCAGATCGGCAGCGATTTTCCCGGTACGTCCATCTTCATATTTAACTTCGGTTTCAATGTACTGGCTGGCTTTACCCGCAAACAATGCATCAATCAGTACGCCGTAACGTTCCGCAATGAAAGCACGACGCACCTTGCGGGTACGCGTCAGCTCACCGTCATCGGGGTCCAGCTCTTTATGCAGAATCAGAAAGCGGTGAATCTGCAAACCCGATAGCTGCGGATCCTGTGCGACATCGGCATTCACCTTGCTGATGCAATCGGCAATCAGGGCGTACACTTCGGGACGCGAAGCCAGATCGGTATAACCGGCATAGGCCAGGCTACGTCGCTCGGCCCAGTTGGCCACCGCTTCCAGATCAATATTGACAAAGGCCGTGACGAAATCACGATTGGCGCCGAAGGCCACGGCTTCTTTGATAAACGGAAAGAACTTGAGTTTGTTCTCTACATATTTCGGCGCAAACATACGGCCATCGCTTAAGCGGCCCACGTCCTTGGCACGATCAATAATCCGCAACTGCCCCTGGGCATCAATGATGCCGGCATCACCAGTGTGATACCAGCCATCGTCGGTAAACGATTCGCGGGTGGAATCAGGGTTGCGATAATATTCACGGAACAGGCCCGGGCTTTTCACCTGCACTTCGCCGCTTTCGGCAATGCGCAGTTCAACGCCGGCCACAGGCGGCCCGACCGTGTCGGCGGAAACCTGTCCGTCACTCTGCACACAAACAAACACTGATGTTTCGGTTGAGCCGTAAAGCTGCTTCAGATTAATGCCGATTGAGCGGTAAAAGCGAAACAAGTCGGGCCCGATAGCTTCACCGGCGGTATAGGCCACGCGTACGCGATTCATGCCAAGCGCATTGCGCAACGGCCCGTAAATCAGAATATTGCCGATCGAATATTTGATGCGATCCAGCGTACCCACGGCCTCGCCATCCAGAATAGGACCACCCACACGGTGGGCCAGCTTCATGCAGGTATCAAACAGCCATTTTTTGAAGCGGCCGGCGTCTTCCATGCGAATGGTCACGTGCGTGAGCAAGTCTTCCAGAATACGGGGCGGCGAAAAATAATACGTCGGCCCGATGTCATGCATATCAATGGCCACGGTCGCCGGTGATTCAGGATGATTCACGGTAAAGCCGGTCACCAGCAATTGCGTATAGGAAAACATATTCTGGCCGATCCAGGCCGGCGGCAGATAGGCCAGCACCTCTTCCCTGTCGGTCAGTTTTTCCAGTTTCTGGATCACACGCGCACGGTCGATCAGGGCAGCATGCGTCAGCACCACTCCCTTGGGCTTGCCTGTGGTGCCTGATGTGTAGAACATCGCGGCGGTATCGTCGGGCTGAACGCGGTCGACGGCATCGAAATAGGCATTGGGCGCACCCGTTGCATACTGGTCACCCGATTGCTGCAGCTGTTCCCAGGAGAGCAGCAGCGGATCGCTGTAATGGCGCAGGCCGCGCGGGTCATCATAAATAACATGCGCAAGTGTAGGCACCTGCTCGCGCACCTCGAACATTTTGTCGACCTGCTCCTGATTTTCCGCCACCACAATCCGCACGCTTGCGTCCTGCAGTACGTAAACCATCTCCTGCGCAACCGCGTCCTGATACATGGGGACGGGAATGGCACCCACCGCCTGCGCCGCCATCATCGCCATATACAGGCGAGGTCGGTTCTCGCCCACAACGGCAATATGTTCTCCCGGCTGTACGCCGAACTGCAGATAGCCATTGGCCACACGCTGCACCTGCGCAGCCACCTGTGCCCAGGTGTAGGTTTGCCAGATGCCCAGGTCCTTTTCCCTGAGTGCTGGCCGGTTCCCACGGATGGCCGCGTGCTGTTGCAACAGAGCAGGAAAGGTCTGCGGCTCGGCAGTACGCGTACTGTTTACTGTTTGCGGCATGTTGTCTCCTTGCCTGTGTCTGCGGGTGCTGATTTATTTGTTCTGCCCGTCGCCTTCCGGATACCACGTATTGACGAGCCCCCCGGAAACGTTATGTGTTGCTAAGTTAACGGTTTGATTGTAAGCTAACTGTCGTCATCACGACATTCTATGATTTTCTAGGGTAAGTCCTATGTCCTCTTTTTCCCCAGAAGCCGCGCAGTGGTTCAATCTGCTTGCTCCCGAGCACCAGCGACGCGTGCTGCAGGATGTCACCGTTGCCCATTACGGTAACGGCGCACTTATTGCACGCAAGGGCGAAGCGGCTGAACACTGGATTGGCGTCATGGACGGCCTGATTCGCATTTCGGTGGGCAATGCCGATGGCAAGGTCGCCTCCCTTACCGGTATTCCGGTAGGTGGCTGGCTGGGCGAAGGCAGTATCCTTAAAAAAGAATGTCGCAAGTACGATGTGGTGGCGCTGCGCGACTCCTATGTGGCCAGAATGCCCTCCCGCACTTTTGAATGGCTGCTGGACAACAGCATTCCATTTAACCGCTATCTGCTGGATCTGCTGAACGAGCGCGTGGGGCAGTTTATCGGCCGTGCCGAGCATGACCGGCTGCTTAATGCCGATGCCCGCGTTGCCCGCTGTCTGGCCGAATTGTTCAATCCCTTGCTATACCCGGGGCTGAAACAGCGACTGGCCATTACGCAGGAAGAAATGGGCTATCTGGCACGCGTATCGCGCCAGCGAGCCAATCAGGCACTCAAGAAACTGGAAAACGAAAAATTATTGAAGGTAGAATACGGCGCCGTCTCCATTCTGGATCTGGACGGTCTGCGCCGCTATGGTGCCTGATTGATGGTGCCTGATTGATGGTGCCTGATTGATGGTGCCTGATTGATGGCGCCTGATTGATGGCGCCTGATTGATGGCGCCTGATATGTATATCGTCATATCTGCTGCGTGATATCAGCAGTGTCTTATCTGCTACGTCTTATCTGCTACGTCATATTAGTAGCCTGACTTCATCACCCGGTAGCTGCGCCTTGTGAGTCGCAGACCACGATCCACCGCAACCACCATATATCCCGTTATTATGTCACGTTATTAATCCAGCTGACGACCGCGTCAGTTGGTTCTCTCCAGGATCGCAACAATCACTTCAGCGCACAGCAGGACGCTGACCGAACAGTGCCGAACCGATCCGCAACTGAGTTGAACCTTCCTGAATCGCCAGCGCAAAATCGGCACTCATCCCCATAGACAATACCGGTAATGCATCGCCCAGTTCATCCTGGCACTGGTCACGTAACTGACGCACCCTTTCAAAACAACGCCGGACGCGTTCCTGATCATCGGTGTTTTCCGCCACCGTCATGAAACCCTGCACATTCAGGGTGTCATAGTCGCGCACGGTTTTGAGAAATGACGGCACCTGCTCTGGCGCCATGCCGGTTTTGCTTTCTTCGCTGCTGGACTTGACCTGCACCAGCACATCCAATTGACGTCCCGCCTGCAGCAATCGTTTGTCCAACGCCTGCGCCAGCTCCAGCCGGTCCAGCGATTGCAACTGGCTGGCGTAGCGCACCACTTCCTTGACTTTGTTGGTCTGCAGATAGCCGATGATGACCCATTCGATAGATGAGTCGTTCAATGCTAGCGCTTTTTCCTTCATTTCCTGCACCCGGTTCTCTGCGAACCGGCGTTCGCCCAGCGCCATGGCCTGGCGCACCACCTCGTGCCCGAAGGTCTTGGAGACCGGCAAAATGCTGACCTGCTGCGGATCCCTGCCGGCGCATTCACATGCCAGACGCACCTGCTCTCTGACGGCGGCAAACTGCTCGGCCAGACTCATTTGTGTACTCCCTGTTGCAGCAGCCTGTATCAGACCGCTTCCCCGACGTTGATGTCGGTGTCGATATCGTTGTTGATATGAGGATTGCCTGAGGCTGCGGTGTCGGACCGCAATTTGCCGAAAGCCCACAACACGTGCTGTGGCGTAAGCAAACGACGCCAGTATCGGTCGCGCAACCTCCCTCCTGGAATATACCATGGCGCAACGATGCGTGAATGGCTCCATGCCGGCCGCCAGGCCCGGGTCCGCTTCATGCGGCCGGTCAGTGTTAACACCGGAATACCCGTGGCCGACGCCAGATGACCAATACCCGACTCGTTGCCAATAAACCAGCCCGACTCCCTGATGTAGCTCGCGACCCCGCTCAGCCCGGGGTTATCCGGCAATTCCGCTCCCAGGCGGGTCACCCATTCCCAGTCGGCGCGCTCGGCCGGCGACACGATAAAGGCAGGTTCATAACCCGCTTTGATCAGGTCTTTCGCCAGTTTGCCAAAATGTCTGGGCGCCCAGCAACGCAAGGCGCCGGTCGAGGTAGGATGGATCGCGACGCGTTTGGGATGGCGGTGCTTCGCCATGCCGTCAGGCGCAACCAGGCCGTTAGCATGCGTCGTTCCGGAATGTCCGAAAAAGTCCCGGCAAAAATCGCGCATTTGATAGGCCTTGACAAAACCCTTGCCGGTCACGACCACGTGCTCATCATATATGGTGACCGTCGGATGATACCGGGTCAGATCGAACGGCCAGCCCGGGTGCATTTGTATGGCCCGGTCAAAGTCGCAGAGCGCGGCCTGTGCCTGCTCCTCGGCCAATGAACGATGAATCTCAAAACCGGGGAACCAATCGCGCAATTGCCAGATATAGTCACCAAAGATGGACACCTGAGCGCCATTATGACGAAAATTATTGGCAATAACCATCATGAGCAACGAATCGCCCAGACGCGGCGCCATCAGAATGGCTACCTTTTCCTGTTTGCCCATATATGTCTTTCATTCCCCATAGTCAGACAACTGCGTTATTGTACTGTTGTCTGTACTGCCAAATGTGACGCCGCAACACCGGAGGCGCCATAAATATTCACTACCTCACGGCGCCAGTCTGCCGCCCTTTCAATACATGTTCTTCCAGCAACACAACTGAACGCCCCTCATTCAATGCTCAACACCCCTGATTCGGGTAGACAGTGCGAGAGAGACCGCCACCATCACCGTATAGAACCCCATGGTGCGTATGCCGCGAAACATCAGCTCCGAAAGTCCGAACAAGGCAAAACCAATACAGACCGCCGCCCCCATGGCGGCATACGTTCTTAATTCCTCATTGGTGGTGCGCAACATGCGTTTAACGAACACGGCAGCCGGCGCAAAGTAGACAAAAAACAGGCCCAGCACGCCCAGCAGGCCGTAACTGCTTAACGCCTGCAACCAATCGTTATGCGGTTCACCCCATTGATTGGCCACTACTTTGGACACCAGCCCACGCTGCACCCCTTCCGTTTTCATGAACTCGGAAAAATAGCCGTTGGAGCCGGACCCGAATAGCGGATTGTCTTCCCAGATGGCGATCGTTGAACGCCACAACTGCAAACGGATACAGATCGACGACAGCTTGGTGCTATCTGTGGTAATGCATTCGGTGAACTCTTTCTCGCCCAGTTGCATCCGGTCTTTAATACCGGGCACGGTCAGTGTAACAACTGCAGCCAGCACCAGCCCTATTACAAACACACCCGCCAGCTTGATGCGATTATTTTGTCGCATATGAATCATGACGCCAAACAGCAGAAAAAACGGCACCGCCACCCAGCCACTACGCGTCTGAGTAAGTACAAAGGCAACAATACCCAATATCCCCAGAATGATCTTGAGGATTTTTTCCGTCCTGGCAAAACGGGTGAACGTGACATTACATGAATACAGCGTGATCACACTTAACAGAATCGTGAGATCGCCGTAGCCCACCGCATTGTATACGGCGCTGGTTTCAGGCCGGATGAAATCAGGCAGGGACAGATTGACAATAAATACAATGGCAAATATCAGGCCGGCATAAACGCCCAATACAGAATAGGACAGCCAGCGACGAGGGACATAGCAGCAGGCCGCGACCAGCAGAGGCAGCCCGGCGGAAAAACGCAGTGCTTTTTCAAACCCGGTTCCATCGCCACGCCCGTTGACTATTTCAGAAATGACAACCGCTGCAACAAATACGGCACACAGGGCAAAAAGCCACGAAAACGTCCTGAACCGGAAGGTATCCTGCGCCGGACGCAAGGCAATCACAATAAGCAGAGACAGAACCAGCAGAAAATAATAAAGCGGACTGGGAACGCTTTGTGTACTCATGATGGCAAGTGGCATTGCCATTAGCGCTACTATGAATGTAAGAAAAACAGGGTTTGCCAATTTATTCTGGGTGAAATGTGGCATTCGATGTTCCTTTTCGTAAAGCATATAACAAAGCGAGAGCTTAGCGTGTGCGGCATTATAGAACGGCTTATTAAAGGCTGTCCAAAATTGTATCGAGCTGCAAAAACTATTGGCGACAATGGCCGTATACGGCCATAATGGTTAATTAACCGCAAGCTGCAGCTCGAACGCTTCTGCTAGAATCGGCCTTTTTCCTCATTTGTCAGAATGCACATCTATGGATAATCAGAACGTACTGCCAGACCTCATTGAGCAACTTCAGGTCGAATCGCTGGGTAATGACGTTTTTAATGGCATTAGCACTGACATCTTTGGTACCGGCCGCATCTTTGGCGGGCAGGTACTCGGCCAGTCCCTGATGGCCGCGTCACTAACGGTCAGTCCGGGTCGGGCGGTGCATTCACTGCACTCGTACTTTTTGCGCCCGGGCGATACCAGCAAACCCATACGCTTTGAAGTGGAACGCACTCGTGACGGGGGCAGTTTTTCAGCCAGACGCGTCATCGCCTCGCAACTGGACCAGCCCATTTTCATTATGAGCAGCAGTTTCCAGGGTGAGGAACCGGGCTTTCAACACCAGACGCCTGCACCGGTTGTGGCGCCACCCGATTCCCTGAAAAATGAAAAACAGCTGATCGCCGACTTCGAGCATAAGCTGCCCAAACGTCTGGCCAGTCTGGTAGGACGGGACTTTGCGATTGAGATGCGTCCCGTGGAACCCGCTCAAATGCTCAAGCCGGGCAATTACGATCCGAAGGCGCATATCTGGTTTCGCGCCGCAGACAAACTGCCCGATAACCCACTGCTGCACCGTGCCATGCTGGCCTATACATCAGATTTCTATCTGCTGTTTACCTCGCTGCTGCCACATAACCAGACGCCCTTTTCCAAAAGCATGCAAATGGCCACCATTGACCATGCGATCTGGTTCCACCGGCCGTTCCGGATGGACGAATGGCTGCTCTATTCGCTGGAGTCACCCAGCGCCAGCAATGCCCGCGGGTTTTGCCGGGCGCATGTGTACAGCAGCCAGGGAGACCTGATCGCCTCCACGACCCAGGAAGGGCTGATTCGCAAGATACAGGAGTAATAAGCACGGGCGCCGCCCCCTGCCGGAGCGCATAAATGAACCCGTGGGACGCCCATCCTGCAAAATGAATCCCCAAAAGCGGCTTACTGCCGCTTTTTTTGCATCAGGCAATTGCGTGCCTCCAGGGCTGTCGTTTGCCTCAGGCCATGCCACTACGCAGCCGGATGCCGGCCCGGTCCTGTATCAGCCCGTCATCCAGGCATTATTTCCCGAAAATAGCATTGAGCCTGGGCCACAAGCCCTGTATTACGAAGGCCGACCCCTGCTTGGACAAATGGGTGCCATCGGAATACAGAAACTGCTTGCGCTTGATCATCGTCACGCAACGTCCCGCTTCACACAATACCGAATAGGGATTGACGAACTCCACATTTTTGTGGCTCTGCGCATATTTTTCCAGGCTGCGATTCAGCGCATATGCATTACCCTTTTCTTCATTGAGTTCCAGATATTTGGCGCACACCAGCGGCAGGTAGCCCGGTCGATCAACGCATGAAGCCAGCCCTACCTGGGAACCCGCTCCCGGCGGCGTGCCGATAATCACAAGTTTATTGGTCAGGCCGATACGTTCATGAATGGCGTCGAAGTTCTTTTCCAGAAAAGTGACATAGGCCTCGGTATTGGGAAAATCCACCCGCTTGCCGTCAACCGTACCCATGGTCTTCTGATAATTCTGATAGCTGACTGCGTACAGCAGCGGCACTCTGGACAATTTTGCCTCATTCAGGGCATAGTCCAGCCGTTCCACACAATCCTTGCGCGGCACGCCGTCAAGCAGGCGAGTATAGCCAGGCCCAAAAAAACAACCATCTTCAAATGAAGTATCCACCCATTTTTTATTGGCGGCCAGCGTCTGATTCAGGCCAAAGGCATACTGTCTGGCATAGCTGTCGCCCAGCAGGACGGCAGACTTGCGTCGACCATCGGCGTCCCCCAGTACCTGGCTGCCCATGGAAAACCCTTCCCCGCCGTACTGTTCCTCATGGAAACGGGGGGAGTTGGCCATATGCTCGACAAAATAGTCATTCATCCGAAAGCTCATGCCGTTGCTGGTCATGATCATGAGTGCCGGCACCAGAATCACCGCCAATGCACAAACGCGCTGAATGGTCTGGCCAAAATACCAGCTGTACAGATCCACACGACGATACCGGTTTTCCACCAGCACGTACATCAGATAACCCAGAATAAACGGTGCAATCACCAGCGCCCATTTTTCGGACAGGAACAATGGTCGATAGATAAAGTATTTATAGAAGACGATCAGCGGCCAGTGGATCAGATACATCGAATAGGAAATCAGCCCCACCGTGACCATGGCGCGATTTCTGAAAATATTGCCCAGATACTTTGCCGGACTGGCATAAATGCACAATGCGGCGCCAATGGCGGGTACCAAAGCGTGTAGCCCTGGGAATGTCGTGGTTTTGTCATAGACAAAGATACTGTACAGCAGCAGCGCGATACCCACCGCCATAATGATTTCGTACTGAATCACGCCCGGCGTATGGCGCTTGCGATAATCCACGGCAAACACCATCAGGCCGCCGATGGCGAACTCGAACACGCGAAAGGGCGTCAGATAATAATTGGCCGATGTGTCTACCGACAAATACCATTGCGACAAGGCCAGCGACGCCACCCCAAGCGCCAGGAGCACCCACGGCAGTAGAGCCCGATTGAGCCGATACACAAGATAAATGACAAACGGCCAGATCAGATAAAACTGCTGCTCTACACCCAGCGACCACGTGTGCAGCAACGGGTTGGTTTCCGATGAGGTGTCGAAGTAGCCGGACACCAGCCAGAAGCGGAAATTGGAGACCGAAAACAGGGCAAAGACGCTGGAATCGGCCAGGGCCACATAGTCATCCGGCGAAAACAGCAGGAATCCGGCAATCAGACACAGTACCAGAGTGAGCAGCAAGGCCGGATACAGGCGGGCAATACGCCGCGCCATAAAGCGCAAAAACGAGAATTTGCCTTCAATGCAGCTGTTGAACAAAATCCCGGTGATCAGATAGCCTGAAATGACAAAAAAGACATCTACCCCGATATAACCACCACTGAACGCCTGAAAACCTGCGTGGAAAAACAGGACGGCAATCACCGCAAGGGCGCGTAGACCATCAACACCTGGTTCATAGGATGCGGACTGCGTTTTGGAGGTCGTTGAAAACAGGGACATCAGGGCCTTTCTTTATTGGTATGACCGGGATATGTTAATACAAATCGATGATGCGACACCCCTGGTGCTGTATATGCATCTGTAAATATTGTTTGGAATCCTTATCAATTGTTCCAGCTCAACCAGGCAGCATGCCTTGGAATGCGACTGCACGACATTTTCAACATTAATGCCGTACGCAATGGCGGCATCGCCCGATTTAATGCTTTTTATGCCGAAATATGACAAAGCGCAATTGCATAAAATTGATCAATAATCCAGCCAGGCTGCCCCCAGCCACCCCCAGTACAGGATGACGGGACACAATTGCAATATTGTCTACTAAGAGCACGAAGGTCAGATAATTGGCGGCACCGCCGATCAGCATCAATTGGAAATAGTGGAAAAACTCTCTAACAAGACCCTTATTTGACGATTTATGACGAAATGCAAGGTTCCGGTTAACAGTCCACGTAACCAGGACGGCAGCAAGAAACGATACCGCACGCCCCCAATAATTCCCTATGCTATCTTTCAACAGGTAAAGGATGCCGGTATCAACAAGAAAACCGAGCACACCAGCAAACCCAAAAAAGAATAACTCTTTGACAAGATTGATCATCTTTTATTTACGCCAAAACAGCCGTACAGCTGTTATACCCCGCCAGGATAAACCCGGGATTCCAATCGTCCTGAATCCGGGTTCCGATCCAAATTATCATTTATTTTGGCCTGTAACGCTGCAATTCAAACCTGTCGTCTGCCGGTTCATTCCGACTAAAGCCTTCGACAAAGGGAATCAGTTTATCGGCAATAATCAGACTGGCATACTCCGAAATATGGTCTGTATTGCTATACATCAGCCTGCCATTGAGCATAGACGTGCATTGTCCCTCCGTCATATTACACAGCAACCGGGTGGGATCAAATATCCGCACCTGGTCAGGATAGTTTTTACTTACCTTATCAAGCACGACACGATATTTTTCAGACAATTTCAATTGTTCGTCGTAGGGAATATGGCAACGGAAACCAGGGCGCAGCGCCAGCGCAGTATTGAGCCATCCTATTTCCGTGACCCTGCCTATACACTGCTTGGGATCCGGCAGCGTTGGATTATCCACCATCAGTACCACTTTCTTACCGCCACGAACCAGGACATCGACGGCCCGATTCAGGCCGTTATAGGCTTCATCGGACAATGGGCTATCCGGCAACTCATCAAGCGTCCCGTTATCCCCGAGCTGAAACAGTGCTCTGGTCGCAGTGTACAAAACCACGAGGTCTGCCTCGGACTTCAATAGGGCGTCAAACGCTTTCTCCGTAAGCTCTGTGTATATCGCGTAAGCCGGGAAGTCATGATTAATGACAGGTACCGTTCCACCTCGCGGTCCGTTACCACCAATGAACAGCCAGGGCGTTTCCGGTGTAGAGCGACTCAGCAAGCCGGCCGAAAACGCGCCTGCCTTGCTATCGCCGTACAAGGCGATTTTGGGCAGTCCGCGCGTATCATGCAGGCATCCAAAAAAATCGCCTACGTCCGCCTGTGCCAGGCCGCAGCCCTTCTGAATGAATGCGACGGGCCCTGCCAGTGCCTTACCTGTATCTATAACGCGATTGCTTGCATTCACCGGTCGTTCAGGCATTCCCTGAAACTGCACAATCGATAGACCAATACCGGCAACAGCGATCATTCCAACACAAAGCGTAGCAGGCACAAGCCGTAGTCCCCTGTTTCCGAAACGAACAGGCACTTCAATAAATCGGTATGTCAGCCACGCCAACACAACCGAAAGGATCATGGCTGCCAAGCGTACGGCGACGGAAGCGTCTGGTACCAGAATGTGCACAAATGAAATAATCGGCCAATGCCAGAGATAAAGGGGGTAACTGATCGCTCCGATGAACACCATCACGGGGTGCGCAAGTAGATATTTATTTACCCATGCAGCCGCTCCCGCTCTGAGCAACAAAAACGACCCCAGCACCGGCAGGATCGCCCGCCAGCCTGGATAATGACTCCCATCCCGGATGCCGAATACTGCGATAAAAATCAGTATTAATCCAAGAAAGGAAGTGACATGATTGGCGGCTGTTGCGGGAGCTTCAGATGAGCCCACATTAAACAGTCTCGTCCGGCTGATGGTACGTGAAATGCCACCCTGCTTTTGCCTGTTTTCAGTCAAATAAGGACCATAAGCTAACAGACTGCCTATCAGCAATTCCCAGGCGCGCGTCAGGGGCGAATAGAACAGGGCAACATCGTCGTGGCCAACGAGGTAGACATTGTATCCAAAGGAAAAAACAAACAGGATCAATAGCGCATAGAAAAGATTCAGGCGCAATCGCCACAGTACCAGGATCAGCACGGGATAAAAAAGATAGAACTGCTCTTCAATGGCAAGTGACCATAAATGCGTCAGCGGCTTAAGTGTGGACGCGACATCAAAATAGCCGGCTTCACTCCAGAGCAGAAAGTTCTGCACAAACAATGAACCTGCCAGCACATGCGAACCCAGTTGTAAAAACTCATCTGTAAACAGACTGAACCAGCCGACATAAAGCGTCGCCAGTAGTACAGCGAGCAATGCCGGAAACAACCGCTTAACGCGATGATTGTAAAAATCATAAAAGCGCCATGTGCCCGTGTACAGCTTCGAAAAAATAATTGTTGATATCAGATAGCCCGATATCACGAAAAAAACGTCAACACCGACAAATCCGCCTGTCAGATACTCTGGAAAGACATGAAATACCAACACGCCCAGTATCGCGATCGCGCGCAATCCGTCGATGTCTGCCCGGTAATTGGAAGATTTTTGCAACGCCATATTATTTCACTCGCAACCGGGTCAACCCGCTTATTATTCAATTACAGATATTTTCTGTAGACCTCAACTGTTTTCTCAGCCGTTGCCTTCCATGTATAGGTACGCGCTCGGGCTCTGCCCTTCTCTCCCAGTTCGACTGCCATTGATTCATCGCTGGCTATCGTCTGCATCGCCCCACTTAATGCATTTGCATTCAGCGGATCTACCTGCAAGCCCGCATCATCAACCACCTCGGCAAGGGCAGTTGTGTTCGAACCAATGACGGGCAAGGCGCAAGCGAATGCCTCAAGAGCGGGTAAACCAAAGCCTTCGTAGAGCGACGGAAAGACGAGGCATCGTGCATTGGAAAGCAGAACACGTTTATCATCCAGGCTGATGTAATCCAGCCATTTGGCAACGCCCTGGATCTCGAGTTGCTTCAGCTTGCGTATCTCGTCTTCACACCCCCATCCCAAACGGCCGGCCACAATGAGCGGATGACGTTTCTGCATCTCGGGCGGCAGCATCACGAAAGCATCCAGCAGGGTTTTTAGATTCTTTCTTGGCTGTATTGTGCCTATAAACAGAAAAAAACCCGGGTCGAGATGATATTTTTCAAGCGTGGCAACTGTCATATCCTGCGACGGCCTGTTGAAATAGATATCGTCGACGCCCAATGGAATCACGGTGATATTACTTCTGGAAAGATGAAAGTACTTCACCAGATCGTCAACCACCGCGTGTGAAATGGTGATGTAATGATCTGCCCAGGTTGCTTCCTTTCGAAAGAGCCAGTTCTTCAGTTTTCGGGCGCGCTGATTGACCCATTCCGGATACATTAACGGTATGGGGTCCATCAGACTGGCGATCACCGGTGTTTTGCGTAGCCGGGGAATAAAATGGTCCGCCGCATGAAACAGTGAGAAGCGGGCTTCAATCTCGCTGCTATTGAACGAACTTTTGCCGGTAAGCGCACTGGCGGCCAGGTCATACTCCATGCGGATTTTTGGCAGCGTCAGATGCTCCCCCGTGATGGACGCTGTCATTGGCTCCTGCCAGGAAACCGTACATACATCAATCTCCTTTATAGAGGCCAGTTGCGTACACAGTGCCTGCGTGTAGGTTCCGATTCCATCAATATGCCCGGTTCGTGTACCTCGGGCCAACACCGTCGCCCCTACACCAATACGCCCGATCATGGCTGTACTCCAGAAATAATCATCAACTTGACAAGTGGGCTGCGCGTTGCGACATGATCATTACTCATCGGCAGGGCGCGCAGTCGGCATGTCATCGGAGCCGGTCCGTGCATCATTCTGAAGTGCCTTGATCATATTGAAAAGACGCTGCGACAGACGATCATAACTATGCTCCCTCCGCCAGCGATCAGCTTCCTCCTGTACCTTTTTGACAGGTGCGGCATTCTCCTGAATCTGGTCCATCAGTGCAGAAATACCGTTAGCAATATCCTGAATCTGTGTACCAGGGAGCCTGAAAACCGCCTGTCCGACATCATCGAAAATAGAAAGAGGAGTCACCGCTACCGGCACACCAATAGCCAGGCCATACCGGACTGCGCCGCTGGCAGACTCGCCCGTTTCCTGATAGGGATACACAATCAGATCTGATTCAGATAGTTCATTCAGGCTGACTTCGTCCGGCAGGAATGCGGTATTGAAAACAACAGCGTCTTCAATACCAAGCTTTCTTGCCACTTGCTGCGCCTGCGCAATCAAATTCGTAGAGTCGGCGACAGGATATTCGGCATTGATCATTTTCAGCCTGACGTTTCTTCCCTGACGGATCAGTTGTGCCGTGGCTTTGATAAGTTCGATCAGCCCTTTATGCGGCAAAAAGAACCCATAACTCGAGATAATAAAAGGCTTATTGACCTGATTAGTTGTCTGTGCACGCGCAAGGGCATAGCCGCCTTTAACGCCATGCGGAAACAACGTCACATTATCGATCAGACCCAGCGCCTTGAGCCGATTCAAGTCACCCGGCGCATGCACCAGGATGCGGACACATCGTTTCAACGCATCCAGCAAAAGCCTTAGATCTTTATCCGCTTTTCCTGGCGGATTTTGCGTGGAATGAAGCGTTATCACAACCTGCACCCCCGCGTCCGTCAGATTGCTGATGAAACGATTCAGATGCTCAAAATGAAAAAAGCCGAAATTAAATTGAATGACCAGTGTTTGAATGCCACTTTCCAGAATCTCACTTTCCAGTTTCTTCAGGTCTTCACTGTCGTCATTCATCCAGCTTCGCTTGATATTGGCAGCATCAGAGCCGATCAACTCGTTCGTATGAGCAGCAAACACGGTGAAGACTTCAGGCATCTGTTCAATAAGATGAGCCGAATAGGTCGCGATGCCACATCGCGTATTCCAGGTTGACATCCAGCCAATGCGTGGCGTCTCTGTTTCCGTACGGCCTGCCCATGATCTGGCAGCCTTGACGTGCATCGCAGCGACATCCGACCATTTATAGCGTTCCTGCAATAGCGTCTTGCCAGCACTCACCTTTTTCGATCTGTCCGCTTCCGGCATGTCAAATACGACTTTCATTTGTCGTGCCAGATCGTCGACCCGTGGTCGTGCCCAGACAGAATCGAACAGTTCCAGATGACTTTGCGCGCGTTCAAAATCAAAATCGACCAGCCACGCGGTATCGTCATTACAAAAATCGGTCTGACCACTCCAGCCGGTCGTGATCACTGGCAAGCCCGATAGCATGGCTTCGGCCATTGGCAATCCGAAGCCTTCTGCACGACTTGGCGCGACCAATGCATGACACTGCGTATACAGGCTCTTGAGTTCGGCTTCAGTAATATCCTGTTCCAGGATGCTCACGTCCGGGTAATCAGGCCGATTTTGCCTTTCTGTAGCGAGCCACTCATGCACCAGATTGTGAGGATTCGGAAACGTCTTGATGATCAGCGTCACGTCATCATGACGTGTAAACGCCTGGCCATAGGCAGATAACAGCTCTTCTACACCTTTGCGAGGAAAACATGACGAGACATGCAGAAACCTGAACCCCTTGCCCTTGACGGCAAACCGCGGAGCCGCCTCAAGAGAGGCCCAATGATCCGTGCCGTTACCCGATACCACTACCGGAACGTGCAAGCCATGATCGATCAATATTTTCTTTACGTGCGTGGATACAACGACCATGCCCTGTAAATAGCTGTTGAAGTCCTCAATCCAGTCCACCGGATATCCGGACTCTTCCCATGCGTATAAGTGCAGCAGGTTCAAACGCCCCTGCATGTCATTGACACGCGGAGGATAAAGGTTACGGCTGCTGACATTGATTTTATCGTCGTCCGCTTCCTCGTTGTACGCATGCATTCGCGCCAATTCAGGATTGGCATCAAGGAATGCCTTATTGGCAGGAAAGTCCCCAGGCCCTTCTGTGGAATGAAGTGCAACGTGATGTCCTTGTCTGCCTAATGCCAATGCAAGATGGCGATTGACAATAGCAAGACTATAGCTGCTATCGAATGGACCGCCCAGACGCCAGGTCAGCTTCTCGGGCAATACCTGTGCTGCATTGATTCGCTCCGCGGTAGCCTCATTTTCAGCAATGCACGCTGCAAGCACCCGCAGGTCGTGCTCGGTAGGCTGAGATGTTTTGCTGTCAGTATCAGACAGTTTATCTATCAGCTCAGTCCGGATGGAGCGAATCTCCGCCATATACGCATTCCAGTTCTTACGGATGGCTGAGTCACCAGGTGCCATTTTTCGCAAGGCCTGGAGTGCTGTCTGCGCAACCTGATCCCAGGAAAACTTTTTCACCTGAACCGCATGGTGGTCTGTCAATAACTGCCTGAAATGCTGATCAGTCAGGATTTTGACCATTTTGTCGGCAATGGAGTCCGGGTCCAAAGGGTCGAACAGGGCATCCTGCAGACCGATCACTTCCGGAATGCTGGTCACGTTCGAGCCGATAGATGGTGCTCCACAGGCCATCGCTTCGAGCGCAGGCAGTCCAAAGCCCTCATGCAGTGATGGGCTGACCGTCAACTCGCAGCAATTAAACAGATACACGAGTTCGTCGTCCGTGACCCTGCCGGTCATAACGACCCGACCGGAGACATTCAATCGTTCCGCCAAAGCAGATAAGACCTGCTGATAGGTTGGTTCACAACCTCCCGAAAGAACCAGTTGATAGCGATCTCTCAGTTCGCCGGGCATACGCGCGTATGCGGCGATCAGATTTTCGATATTTTTCCGGCTGTCAAACGCACCGTTGTAGAGAACGAAAGAATCGGAAATGCCAAGCTTGTCGTTAAATTGCCGGCGCTCTTCATCCGTATAGATTTGTTTTTTGAAAATATCGCTGCAGGCAGACGAAATATTAACGATGTGATCCTGCTCAACGTGCAGATGATCAATGGCTTCCTGTCGGGAGGAATCAGAAATGGCAAGCAGCAGGTCTGCGCGTTTGACACTCTCAAGTTTGTCGAAATACCATTCTTTGACCCAGTCGGCACCCAGATATTTTTTTTGATCAAGAAACGGGATCAAATCATAAAATACGACCGCCGTTCTCAGGTGTCCGGGCAACTTGCCCACTGAAGTCACTGCATCACTAACTGTTGCTCCTTCGAAAAGACTGGTATTGAGCACGACATCCGGCATCAGCTGCCTCAAAAATGCCTCCCGTGCAAGCTCCGCTGCATTCCGATTCCAGACGGACTGCGGTGGCTCCCAGGTAATATCAGCAGGCGCCCGAAACTCGATCAGGCGCTCCGGCGGTAACAAATCGGCAAATTCGTCATATACAGGCTCTGCAGGATCAACCAGACCCTTGTTCAGCAACAGCCAGACTTCATCATCCTGTGCATTCCGAATCAGGGCACGGGTAAACGCCAGCGTGTATCTTCCGATACCACGCAGGCGACTGAGCGTTTGCAATCCCTGCATATCAATAACTATGCGCATATTATTTCACCTTCTCGTCGTCTGAACGGGTTGTGATTTTCTCATCCAGTAAACGATAAATCTCTCTGCCACGGGGTGTCAGATACGTCGACGCATTGTATATATTTTCAGGCACGGTCATAGAATGGGTTGTCTGCCTGCCATCTGCGGCCATCAACCGGAAGGCCAGTGACTTGAGCGTTGCGTAAAGCCCGATAGCCTTAAGCAGATCGATAAGCCGCTGCTTCATAACCGGATGACGAGCGAACCAGACCATTGCCGCTCCAGCGGTTGGCTTCCCGACTTTTTTGCAGAAGTCAATGAGGCGCCTTTTGATGCCACGCTCTCTGAGGAGCAGTCCCTGATGACCTGCCCATCTGAGTGGTTTGGTTATGCGCCATGAAGTACTGCTGTGTATATCCTGAATGGACTGTTGCAGCTGCGTCATACTGCTATCCATTTGCGCTTTCAGCGCATTGAGCTGACGCTGTAAGGCATCCAGTTGCTCAGGAAGTGATTCGCTTATTTCATCAACAGCGGCGGTGGACGACGAAATGTCTTGCTGCATGGAAGCAAAACGCTGATCGACCTGGCTCTGACGCAATGCATGTTGTGCATCGTGCCGGTTGATGATCTCATCCAGTCCGATGCCATATTCAGCAGAAAATGCGTTGGCTGTTTGCTGCATCTCCGACTCGCTCGCAGATTTCTGCGCAACGATGGAATAATCGGGACTCACCCCCTTGAATACATCCAGCAGCACCAGTTCCTCTTTAGCAACCATTGCCGGATCTTCCTGCAGTCGCAACAGCTTGACCCTGCTGAACCCCTCATATTTCGCAGTGAATGCAAGCAAATCGGGTGGGATGGGCGTTCGGTGAGTGGGATCCATGTAAAAGGTGGTGGTGCCCACATAGACATTTTCAGGGTTCGGGGTTTCCATCACCAGCAACCCGCCTGGCTTCAGCGCCCGAAGCGCTTCGGCAACAAGTGTCCGTAAGTCGTCGAAATGAATATGTTCAACAACATGAAAGGCGGTGATAACCGAAAAGTGCTGATCAGGTTGTCGCTTTAAATACCCGATCAGATCCTCCTGAACGACAGACAGATGACGTGCGCGGCAGTAGTCGAGCATACCCGCATCCAAATCGACACCCTGAGCATCAATTTGAAATTCACTGAGCAATTCCAGCCACTCTCCCCGTCCACAACCCAAATCCAGCGCAGAACACGGTTCATGAATGTCACGCAATGGCAAGACAAATGGCAAATAGACTCTGAGCCGGTTCTTGATTTGCTCTCGCGTCCCACGAAACGAGGCTTCGAACTGCGCATAAAACTGATCAGTCATTGCTTTATCTCCAGTGTCGGAGGTAACCAGGAGGTTCCGATAAAGGATTCCTTATCGCTGTTTACAACGTTAAACACCAGCGCCAGATCGCGCCATTCATAATTCTTCGCGATATGGGTATCGGAAGAATGAACCGAAATCGAAATAGAGTAAGTTCCCTCACCCAGATTTGCCGTAAAGTCGTAAACATACTCCAGGGCCTGATTTGCCGGAAGCTTGTGTAGAATACGCTTCAAATGATAAGAATTGGTGCCAAAGATAACCTGACCCAGACGGTCTTTGATCATATAGCCAACCACCAATTCGGGTATTTCACTGTGCGTCTGAAGACGAATTCGCAATCGGACAGCCTGACCAACGTTCACTATCTCGCTGCTCACTCCCTCCTGATTCAATAACTCAACGTTGGCAATCGTTACCTCACGACTGCCCGAAATCGTCTGGATTTTCCCCTCACTATTTCTTTCCTGAGTGACGGTTTGTTTTTCCTTGTCAGACAATAGGGCATTGTAGTAATCCATCACCGCTTCAGGTGCACCCTCCATGGCAACCTTTCCGGCATTCAGCAAAATGGCTCTGTCACAAATACTTTGAATAGCGCTCTTGTCATGACTGACAATCAGCAGCGTAGTCCCCTGACTGTTAAATTCACGAATCCGGTCAAAACTTTTATGCTGGAAGTATGCGTCACCAACCGAAAGGGCTTCATCAATGATCAGCACCTCGGGGCGCTTGGCCGTGGCCACGCTGAATGCCAGCCGCATCTGCATACCGCTGCTATACACTCGTACCGGCATATCAATATAGGTTCCGATTTCTGCAAACGCTTCGATCTCCGGCATTAACTGGGCAATCTCATCAACCGAGTATCCCATCAACTGCCCTGCCATATAAACGTTCTGCCGTCCGGTAAAATCTGAATGAAATCCAATGCCCAGCTCCAGCAGCGCCGCAATGCGCCCGGAGATATCTATCGTCCCTGTCGTCGGTAGCGTTGTGCCGGTAATCATCTTTAACAAAGTGCTCTTTCCCGCACCGTTTATACCGATGATGCCCACAGCCTCTCCGGCCTGCACCGAAAAATTGACATCCTGCAAAATCCACTTCAGATCAAAATATTGGCGCTTTCCTGGCAGGATCCAGTCAGCCAGTCGGGACCAGTGCGTTTTATACTGCTTGTATGCCTTACCCAGATTTTTTACGGTTATTGTGCCCATTACAGCTCATCCACCATTTCACCAACGTGTTTACGAAACAATCTCAGTCCAATGACACATAAAAAAACCGTTTCAAGCGTTACCAGCCACAAGCCTCCCCAATCGGGCCATTGCGCATGCACAAAAATTGTCTGGAATGACTCAATAATGGGAACCATTGGGTTGTATCTCAGATAGTTCTGCACCTTTTCAGGCAACACGTTAGATACATACACGATAGGGGTGAGCCAGAACCAGAACTGAAGAACAATACCAAAAAACTGCCCGACATCACGGAAGAAAACATTCAGCACGCCAATGGTGATGCCCAGACCAATGGCGAACAGCACCAGGAGCACCAAAAGCGGAAAAATACCAAGATACACGACGCCCGGGAAATGCCCGGAAAAGACAATGAATATAGTGAAAAGCCCGAACACAATCGAAAAGTTGACCAGGCCGTTGGCAATCACAATGACAGGAAGGCACAATCGCGGAAAACTCAGCTTTTTCAATAGTCCTGCGTTATCGACAAAAACGTTCTGCGCCTTACTTACAATCTCGGAAAATAATCCCCATGTGAGTACGCCTGCGCACAAATAAATGCTGTACGCAAACGGCATCGTTACGCCCGGCAGGCGAGCCTTCATTAACTGGGAAAAGATGACCGTATACACGATGATCATCGCCAATGGATTGAGCACCATCCAGGTAGCGCCCAGCAGCGAGTTTCTGTATTTCGACTGAAACTCACGTTTCACACTTCCCAATATGAAACTTCGGTAACGCCACACTGCACTCATCATTTGTGAAAACACCACAATATAAGTTCCTTGTTATGCCGGCTTACAGGCCAGGAGCTGTGCCGTTTTGCAGACATTTTCGATAAAGTTCAGCATAGCTTTGCATCATTTGATTTGCAGTGAAATGCCGTTCGTACCGCAACTTCGCCGTTTGTCCATATTGCTGCGCCAATGCCGGATTTTGCCACAGTGCTTCCATGGCCCCGGCAAGCGCCTCCGGATTCCGGGGCGGAACCACGATTCCGGTTTCGCCATCCAGATTGATGTAGCTCGTTCCGGTGCCGATCTCACATGTAATCATAGGCTTGCCATACATTGAAGCCTCAATTAATACAATACCGTAGGCTTCGGTGCGTGTACAGGAAGGGAAAACAAAGCCATAACTCAGATATAAGAGTGCATGCTTGTCCTCTTCAGAAATCGCGCCAACAAACATCACATTCGTGAGCCCTTTGGTACGCGCGATCTGCTTCAGGTTGGCCTCCTCAAAACCGGCACCGGCAATAATCACAGGATAGGGTACTTTAGTGGCCGCCTCCAGAAGCGTATCCAGCCCCTTGTAATACCGCAAGGCGCCAACGAACAGAAAAAACGGCCCGGACAGCGTTGTTTCCCAGTATTTTATTCTTTCTTTGATTGCATCGGTGAGTGGCACCGGCTCAATGCCATTAGGAATAATGGTTATTTTCTCTAAATATTGCCCAAGCACAGGACTGCTATTCACGTAATTGGGCGTCGTCGCGACAATTGCCTGCACATTGCTGAGGAATCGCTGTTGCAACGGCTTATAAAGTTGCAGCAACATTTTCTGTTTGATGATATCGGATTGATAAGTAACAACGGATGGCTTGCCGTGATTTGCGTAAAAATGCAACAAATCCATGGCTGGCCACGGGAAATGATAATGAATGAGATCAAACTCTCTGGACAGTTTTCGAAAATAGTTAAAAGCCGACCATGAAAACGTCGTTGAGGCGAACTCAAAGTTTCGTTTTATCCGGTGCACCAGATGCCCGTCAAAGTCCTCCGGGATCGCGCGAGGCACCTCTTTACTGAGCGTAAAAACCTCGGCATGAACACCTACGTCGGCACTATGCGTGACCAGTTGATAAATGACTTCTTCGATACCACCATATGTATCCGGGTAGTACGTTTTAAAGATATGCAGAACTTTCAAGGCTATCCTATTATGCAGGTGAGGAGACGTCATCTCCGGTCAGCATCCAGCTCAAGGTATCCCTGATATCCAGCGGACTCCAGTCGGGAATAAGCGACCGCAGAAGATCTGAATTGCCGGTCAGCGTCTGCACTTCATTTTCCCGCACAAAAGCGCGATTGACTTTCACATCAAGGGAATGTCCGGTGATCTGTTCACAAATGCCAATGATTTCTCCCAATGACGTCGCCTTGCCCGTACTGATATTAATCGTATGACCGACGGCAGCGGGCGTTTCTATCAATTGCCGGTAGGCTTGCGCTACTTTGCGTACATCACCGAAATCCCGCCACACCTGCAGATTGCCCAGTTCAATTTCAGACTTCCGTTCGCGAAAATGCGAAACGATTTTCGGAATGACAAAATGCGACTCCTGACCGACACCGGTGTAATTGAACGGCCTGGTAATGATAAGGGGTAATTTGGCCCGGTAAGTGTGCGCCATATACTCCATGGCAAGTTTGCTGACAGCATAATCGTTCACAGGATCAGGCGCAGTCTGTTCCGACAGGCTACCGGCGGAGGAATTTCCGTAAACATTCGCGCTGCTAACCAAAAGGACTGATGTGAGCGGATGATCAGACATGCTCAATGCTTGCAGCAGATATCGTGTACCGATCAAATTGACATCGTAAAACGCCCTGGCATCGGCGTGAGCAACAAACGCTATGGCGGCCAGATGGATGACATGATCCGGCCTGCTCTGCTGAACAACGGCGGTCAGTTGCTCACTGTCAAGAAGATCCACCTGAAAGCAGTCTTTACCCTCAGCCGGTTTTGAGCCTAGCGTTATAACCCGGTACCCTGCTTTTTTTAGTTCTGTCGTGACATATTGACCGGTAAATCCGGATGCACCGGTAACCAGTACCCGTTTAGGTTCGTTGGATGCCATATCGTGCGTCAAAAAGAAAAACCTTGTTCATTGCGGCGCAGATCTTCCTTAACCATCATTTCGCACAGGGATTCAAGTGACGTTGTGGGCTGCCAACCCAGCACTGCCTTCGCTTTTGAGGGATCGCCGATCAGCAGCTCAACCTCGGCAGGACGGTAGAATTTCGGGTTTATCGTCATGACGACCTTACCTGTTGTCGAATCGACCGCCGTTTCGTTTTCATCCTTGCCGAAGAATTCAACGTCTATTCCCGCACCTTTGAACGCCAGCCGTACAAAATCACGTACCGTTTCTGTACGGTTTGTAGCCAGCACAAATGTGTCTGGCTGATTAGCCTGCAGCATTCGCCACATGCCTTCTACATATTCCTTAGCAAATCCCCAGTCCCGTTTTGCATTGAGATTACCCAGTTCAAGAACGTCCAGTTGGCCCAATTTTATTTTGGCGACACTATCGGTGATTTTACGGGTCACGAATTCACGACCACGCAAGGGACTCTCGTGATTAAACAAAATCCCGCTGCACCCAAATATATCGTAGCTTTCACGATAATTGACGGTCATCCAGTGCGCAAACAGCTTCGCAACCCCGTAAGGACTGCGCGGATAGAATGGCGTGTCCTCCTTCTGGGGAACTGCCTGCACCTTACCAAACATTTCCGAAGTGCTTGCCTGATAGTAGCGAATCTTGGTGTTAACCAGCCGTATCGCTTCCAGCAGATTCAACGCACCCACCCCGGTAATTTGCGCGGTCGTAGATGGCTGTTCGAAGCTGACACCGACAAAGCTTTGCGCTGCAAGGTTATACACTTCGTCAGGCTCGCATTTATTGAGCAGAGATATACTGGCCCCCAGATCGGTCAGGTCGTACTCCACCAAATGCAGATTTGGATGGTTCTGGATCCCAAGCTCTTCGATACGCCAGAAATTAACCGAACTGGTGCGACGAAAGGTACCAAATACCGTATAACCCTTGTCCAGCAGCAACTGGCTCAGATATGCGCCGTCCTGTCCCGACACACCCGTAACTATGGCCTTTTTCATTTTATTCAACTTCTCTCTAAATTTGGTTTCGCGTTACTGCGAGTGAATGACGATTACTCGACTCGCCCGTATACATCCTGAAATCTGACAATATCGTCTTCGCCCAGATATTCCCCGCTTTGTACTTCAATCAGGACAAGATCAATCACACCCGGATTTTCCAGACGGTGTTTATGTCCGGCAGGAATATAAGTGGATTCATTGGTATTGATCAGCATTTCCCGATCGCCATTGACAACCTTTGCCATGCCGCTGACAACGATCCAGTGTTCGCTGCGATGGTGGTGCATCTGCAAGCTGAGGCGACCGCCCGGTTTAACCTCAAGACGCTTCATTTTAAAGCGATCGCTGTCTTCAAGAACAGTATAACTTCCCCAGGGGCGGTATACCGTGCGATGCCATTTATACAGCTCGTTGCCTTCTTTTTTCAGCTGCGTATATATTTTTTTGACATCCTGGCTATGGGCCTTGTCGGCAACAAGCAAGGCATCCGGTGTGTCAACAATGACCAGATTGTCAAGACCAATTGCCCCCACAAACCGCGCATCGCTTTTGATATAGCAGTTTTTTACATCGTGCAGCATGGCCTGCGCTTCAACACGATTGCCGTTCTCGTCCTGTTCGCCTATTGCGCCCAGTGCCGCCCAGGACCCGATGTCACTCCAGCCAATATCACATGGTACGACCGAGACCACACTGGATTTTTCCATGACCGCATAGTCGATGGAAATATCGGGCACCAGCCGGAATGTCTCGGGATCAAGATTGAGCTGCGTTTGCCGATCACCGCGTAGCGTTTTTGACTCGGCCATGCAGGCCTTGACCGCTGACACGATATCCGGGCTGCAGATTTCCAGCTCTCGCAAAATAACATCTGCCCGAAAGCAGAACATACCTGAATTCCAGTAGAATCGCCCGGAATCCATATATTCCTGAGCAACCTGTGCTTCGGGTTTTTCAACAAAGCGCACGACATCGGAGCCGTTCGCTTCAATATAGCCGTAACCGGTTTCGGGGTGGGTAGGCTTAATGCCGAACGTGACCAGACGACCATTCTCAGCCAGTTCGATCGCCTTGATCACGGCCTGCCGGAACGCTTCCTTGTCTGACACCAGATGATCTGCGGCCAGTACCAATAAAATGGCGTCTTCTCCGTGGTCCTTCGTTGCCGCCAGCGCGGCCGCAACAATCGCAGCAGCGGTATTGCGCCCAAACGGTTCGAGGATGTAGTTCATCTGAATATCGCGCAGATTGAGCTCAGCCAACTCGTCTTCGGTTTGAAAAAAAAGTTCGCGATTCGTAACCGTTATGATTTCTTCCACCCCACCGATGGCCAGCCCACGCAAAAAGGACTTTTGCAGCAGGCTTTGATTGTCAGGGAGGCGAATAAACGGCTTGGGATGACCCTCCCGGGAAATTGGCCAAAGCCGTGAACCGGCACCACCGCATAAAACCGTGGGGATTAAGTTTTTAGGCATAATAGTTATATTCCATGCTTATGAAACGATAAACGAGAAACTCTACTCCATCGCAACTGTCAATGCCAGCGCCAGCATCCGTCCAGATTTGTGAATGTTTCAAACCGTCCGGTTTTAATATAATTTTTACACGATGTATAGAAATTTACATTATAAATAACGGATACTCTGTCAAAAATAACGAACACTCCGTCAAAAGCTGCCATCGTGTCTTTTTTCACTATCGGGAACCAAAACCCGTAAACACGGTTTTCACAGTCAGAAAGACAATATAAATATCCAGCGCAATGGATGCATTTTTAATGTAGTAAAAATCATGCTCTATTTTCAATTGTGTCTCATCAATGTCGGCGGCATAACCTGAGCGAACCTGCGCCCAGCCGGTGATGCCAGGCTTCAGGACATGACGATAGCTATAAAACGGAATAACTTCATCGAATTGCCGGACAAAACTCGGCTGTTCCGGACGCGGGCCGATCAGACTCATTTCGCCCTTCAGGATATTCAGAAATTGCGGCAACTCGTCTATTCGGGTACATCGGATGAAGCGCCCGACCCGGGTGACCCGGTCATCATTTTCGTCGGCAAACCGTTCCGGGTCATCACACTTGGAATAAACCATACTTCGAAATTTATACAGCGTGAAAGGACGGTTTCCCCGGCCGATGCGGGTTTGCGCAAACAGTATCGGGCCCTTGCTGTCTATACGAATACAAATGGCAGTAATCAGGCAGATGATCAGCACAATGGGCAGCGACACGATGACAAAGCCCACATCAAACAGATACTTCAGGCGTTCATAGTTTTTGCTTGGTAATAACGATCCTATGTCGTTTTCTGACATCTTTTTGATTGATACCCTGCCGGTCAAAGACTCCAGCAGATTTCTTGCGTTGTACACCGCAATGCCATTGAGCACGCATTTGGTGAGGAAGCGTTCCCAGGTCGCGTCTATGGCATTGAAATCGGCAACCACGCCATCGTAGCGCAGACCATGTAAGTCCGGCTCCTGCAGAAAACGAACCGTGATGGAGGAAATGTTCGCCAGATCTTTTGCCCGTCCCAGGTTGACTGCCGCCAATTTAATGCGTTTAAGGCGCTGTAATGTCATGAACTCAACATGCAGCCATATAAATGAGGCAACACCGCTGGCAAGCAGCAAATAGCGGGACACTTCCTGTCGCAGAATCAACACGAACAAGGACAGGATCAGATAAATAGCCAGTATCTGCGGCGCGACCAGGGCCGCATTGCGCCCGCCGGGATAGCGGGTGAGCAGCCTGAATACAGCAATATTGGCCAGCAACGATGCCACCGTTGTGACCACAAGGGCAGTCTGCTGCCCGTTATTGGGCGACCATACCGCTAGCGGCCCCCACATCAGGACATAAGGTAACGCAACGCACAAAATCCAGCCGATCACCATCGAAAACACCCTGGAGAACAGGAGTTGCTCGAAAAATCGGTCAAATCGGCGGGTAGGAATCAGTTCATTCACGTTTCAGGGCCGGTTCATATCCACATGACTTGCATTACACTACGGATCAGAAAATAAAGCAGCTAGTTTACCGCTTAAAAGTCACACTTCACGCGTCTGCCATTAAAGGATTGAAAAGGCAGCGTGTATTGCAGACAACAGCTTATTTCAGGGCGTTTCGCCATGGAAGAAGAATCATTCTTATTTGTGCCTTACGGTATACTTGGCGCTATCGCACCACTGGCATTCACCCCGAACTGTTTTTGACAGGAACCACTTGAATACTCAACCGGATTCTCACAAGCCACTGACACAAATGCCGCAGTGGCACGCATACGTCCAGGCAATCAACGCGGCGCCCCGCGTCGCCCCTGCCCCGCGGATTATCGAGGCCGGGGGCATGCAGATCGACCTGACGGCCCAAACCTATAGCGCAGACGTACTCGCCACCGCCAGTGCTCTGCTTGAGGCACGTGATTTTGTCAGTGCCCGGCAGGCGCTGTTTGACGGCGCACCGGTCAATACCACGGAGAACCGGGCGGCCTGGCACACCCAGCTGCGCGCTCCTCGTCCGATTGAAGAGGTTGCTGAAGAACGCAAGCGCGCGCTGGAGTTTGTTCGGCGCAGCGACAGCGAGCGACGCTGGCGTAATATTGTCCATATCGGGATTGGCGGCAGCGATTGGGGTGTGCGACTGGTGGTCGGCGCCTTCGGGTATGCCGGTATGTGGCGCAATATCCGTTTTGTGGCCAATATCGATGGTCATGCGGTCGAAGGAGGCCTTGCCGGCCTGGATCCGCGCGAAACACTGATTGTCGTGGCCACCAAATCGTTCAAAACGGCCGAAACCCTGGAAAATGCCAAGCGGGCGATCGAATGGATGAAGGCGGCAGGGATTGCCAAGCCTCTGAATCAGGTGATCGCCGTCACGGCCAACCCGCAGGAAGCGCAGGCCTGGGGTTTGCAGCAAAGCCAGATCTTCCGCTTCTGGGATTGGGTGGGCGGGCGTTTCTCCATCTGGTCGGCCGTGGGTGTGGCTGCCGGCCTGGCAGTGGGTCCCGATGTGGTTGCCGGCCTGCAAAGTGGCGCCAAGACCATGGACGACCACTTCCTGACTGCCCCCATCGAACAGAATGCACCGGTGCAACTGGCCATGGCCGGCATCGCCAATCGCAGTATCCTGGATTACGGCTCGCTCAATATATCGGCTTATGATTCCCGGCTGGCCAACCTCATTCCCTATATTCAGCAACTGGAAATGGAGTCGCTGGGCAAATCGGTTGATCGTGACGGGCAGCCGATTACCGTGCCCACCGGACCGGCGGTGTGGGGGATGCCAGGGACCGATGCCCAGCATACGTTTTTCCAGTGGCTGCATCAGGGCAGTGACGGTGCGCCGGTCGATTTCATTGCCTGCCAGCATGAGGATCATGCCTGGAAAGAACATCATATTCAGTTACTGGCGCACTGTCTGGCCCAGCGCGAGGCACTGATGAACGGTAAGAGCTATGAACAGGCGTTGCAGGAAAGCCTGGCGACTGGCATGTCGGAAGCAGCCGCCCGCGAACTGGCGAAACACAAGGTTCACCCCGGCGGTCGTCCTTCCAATCTGATTATGATGCCCAGACTGACACCGTTTTCGCTGGGGGCCCTGCTGGCCCTGTATGAACACAAGGTCTTCGTGCAGGGTCTGGTATGGGGCCTGAACCCCTTTGACCAATGGGGTGTAGAATACGGCAAGGTTCTCGCAACCGATATTACTGCGGAGTTGAAAGGCGCAGCACCGCAGGCGACGCACGACGCCTCTACCCGTTACTGGATTGAACGCATTCGCTCACAAATGGAATGAAAATTCTCTTTACCAACTTCCATAAACGCAACGGCGGCGGGCACGTAACCTACATTCTGAACCTGCTGCGGCAGTTTGCCGACCACGACTGCTGGCTGGCCACACCGGGCAGCAGCCGATTATTCCGCTATGCCAGCGCACTGGACGGCGTGACCGTCAGAGATCAGACCTTCACATCCCGTATCGGTAAGCTGATTCCGGAAGTCCGCCAGTTGCGACAACTGATCCGCCAGGAGCAATTTGACATTATCCACGTCAATGCCTCTGCGGATCATCGCCACGTGATGCTGGCCTGTCTGGGACTGCCGCGGCAGCAGCGCCCCCGCATTATCTTTACCAAGCACAACGATCATTCGGTACACACCATAGGACACCGGTTGCGCGCCTGGCTGGGCACCGATGCCGTCATTGCAGTCAGTCATTATGTCGCAGGCTTATTCACCGACAGCGCCTACGTCCGCTTTCCAATCCATGTGATTCATCACGGCATTGACGTACAGTATTTTGCCCCGCCTACCCGAGCAGAACGGCGTGCGGCGCGGCAAGCCCTGCTGGGTGTTGACGATCCCAAGCAAATTGTTTTTGGCAGCACCGGCGGTACTGACTTTGAAAAGGGCTGGCTGGAGCTGGTCTATGCGATTGCGGGCCTGCCCGATGCCTTACGCAGGCGTTGCCGCATCATCATGGCAGGCGACCCGCCCCAGGACGACATCATCCAGACCATCCTGGGATTGCAAATGCAGGATCAGGTCATTTTTCCGGGTTTGCTGGACGACACCCGCCCTGTGCTGGCGGCCAGTGATCTGGGTTTTGTGCTGTCGCATCGGGAAGCCTTGTCTTATGCCGCTCGTGAAAGCATGGCTTGCGGCCTACCCACCATCGTGAGCGACGCCGGTGGCCTGCCAGAGAACCTGGAGCATGGCGTTTCCGGCTGGATCACCCCAGTGCAGGACGTCACCGCATTGCGCACCCTGCTGGCGCAGATTTTGCCTGACGAGGCCACCCTGGCAACCGTGGCGCAGCATACCCGACAGCGGGCTGAAGCCTTGTTCAATCTGTCGGTGTTCGCCCACAGCACCATGAACGTTTATAAAGACGTGCGCCAGGGTTGTCCCCGCACAGAGCGCGGGGTGTAACGGTGCAGGATGGTAGCGGCCCGGGGTATAACGACCAGGGCCACACAACGCATTTGCGTTAAACCTGCTCGCCGCCGTCGCTCCGATAGCCCTGCGGGTTGTTTTTCTGCCAGCGCCAGCTATCGGACATCATTTGCGACATCCCCCTTCTGGCAGTCCAGCCCAGCTCACGACCGGCCTTGCCGGGATCGGACCAGCACTCAGCAATATCGCCGGCACGGCGGGGCGATAAGGCGTACGGAATAGACACTGCGGTCGCCTCTTCAAACGCCTTAACGATATCCAGCACCGAATAACCTTTGCCTGTACCCAGGTTCCAGATATGCGCGCCGGTTTTGTCCTGAATAAAATTCAGCGCAGCCAGATGGCCCTGAGCCAGGTCCACGACATGAATATAGTCACGCACTCCGGTGCCGTCATGAGTGGAATAGTCACTGCCGAATATCGACAGTTTTTCCAGTTTCCCGACAGCGACCTGCGTGATGTATGGCAACAGGTTATTGGGAATGCCGTTGGGATCTTCGCCGATCAATCCGGACTCATGTGCGCCGGCAGGATTGAAGTAGCGCAGAATGGCCACAGACCACTGCGGATCGGAGCTGGCCAGATCCTGCAGGATGCGCTCTACCATGAGCTTGGAACGGCCATAGGGATTGGTGGGATTGCCCACCGGACAGGTTTCGGCAATCGGCATGCTCTCGGGCTCACCATAAACAGTGGCTGAGGAACTGAACACGATACGATGGACACCCGCAGCGGCCATGGCCTCGGTCAGGGTGACGGTACCGCTCACATTATTATCGTAATAGCGCAAGGGCTGCAGGACACTTTCACCCACCGCCTTCAGACCGGCAAAATGCACGACCGCATCAATGGGGTGTGCGCTGAACAGTGCATCCAGCCCCGCCCGGTCGCGTATATCACCTTCGATAAAGGCCACGGGTTTGCCAGTGATCTTCTCTACCCGGCGCAACGAGGCCACAGAACTGTTGGACAGATTGTCCAGCACAACAATCTCGTGTCCTGCGTTCTGTAATTCAACGACGGTGTGTGAGCCAATAAAACCGGCTCCGCCGGTAATCAGAAGTTTCATGCCATGCTTCCCACTATGCAGATTCAGATCAGAGTGATGCTGAGCGGATTATAGTGCAATGGCCGGCGAAAAATCAGCCGGGCAACTGACCGAAAACAGGGGGAGCGAACGATTGGCAGGAAAACGACAACGCAAGCCAATTGTCATATTGATCTGGCACAATCATGCCCCCCTGCTTGCCGATAACTCAAAAAAACGCAGCCCCAAACAAGGTGCTGCGCTTTGTTCAATTGCCGCGTAAGCGTTGCAACTACACTTCAGAATCCGGCCGCGTGAGCCTGCTCATCCGCATGGTAGGACGACCGCACCATGGCGCCAACGGCAGCGTGCGTAAAGCCCATTTTGTATGCTTCTTCCTCGAACATCTTGAAGGTGTCCGGGTGCACATAGCGCATGACCGGCAGGTGATGCTCCGAGGGCTGCAGATACTGACCGATGGTCAGCATATCAATATCATGGTCGCGCATATCGCGCATGACCTGCAGGATTTCTTCATCGGTTTCGCCCAGTCCCACCATCAGGCCGGATTTGGTGGGTACGTCCGGATAGCGCTGCTTACAGTCGCGCAGCAGCTTGAGCGAGTGCATATAATCAGCGCCGGGACGGGACTGTTTATACAGGCGGGGAACAGTTTCCAGATTATGGTTCATGACATCGGGCAGGCCGTTGCCGAAAATGTCCAGCGCCTTGTCCAGGCGCCCCCGGAAATCGGGCACCAGTACCTCAATCTGGGTTTTGGGCGAACGGCTGCGCGTCTCGTTGATGCATTCCACAAAGTGCGCCGCACCGCCATCGCGCAAGTCGTCACGATCCACAGAGGTGATCACCACGTAGTTCAGGCGCATCGCTGCAATGGATTTGGCCAGATTGGAGGGTTCGTTCACATCCAGCGGATCGGGCCGGCCATGACCCACATCACAGAACGGGCAGCGACGCGTACACTTGTCGCCCATGATCATGAAGGTTGCCGTACCCTTACCGAAGCACTCGCCGATATTGGGGCAGGAGGCTTCTTCACAGACCGTGAACAGATTGTTTTCACGCAGGATTTTCTTGATGTCGTTAAAGCGTGAGTTGGGCGCGGCTGCTTTAACGCGAATCCATTCGGGCTTTTTCAGGCGTTCAACCGGAATGATCTTGATGGGAATCCGCGACGTTTTATCGAAGGATTTCTGTTTCTTGGTGGCGTCGTACTGTTCGTCTTTGACAGTCGGCGTTACTGCTGTGTTTGTAGTCATAGTGATGTCACGGCCCTTATGGGAATGGACGTTACGGCAATAAGGCAGGTTGTGTGCCTGGTCGCGATTCATCAAAACCGCGTGCAATTTCTGCTCATTTTAACGCTTAATAGAGGCTTATCAGCAAAAACCCTAGGAGCGCCATAAGTTTAGGGGGTATCTGTGCTTGTCGAAAACCGGGGTACCAGCCGTTCAAGCACTCGCTGGCCCGCTTCCTGCACTGTGGTAGCCACGCCCATGGTTTTCAGGTCTACCGTTTGTAAACCGGCATAGCCACAGGGATTGATGCCGGCAAAGGGACGCAGATCCATGTCTACGTTCAGGGCCAGACCATGGTAGGCACAGCCCTGGCTGATTTTCACCCCCAGGGCGGCGATTTTGGCCAGGCTGCCGTCCGGCAGCGGCACATAGACGCCGGGAGCGCCGGCCTTGCGACAGGCCTGTTGCAGGCCGAAACTGGCCAGCGTATCGAGCACGACATCTTCGATCAGCGTCACGTATTCCTTTACGTAAATGCCCTTGCGGCGCAAATCGACCAGCGGATACACCACCAGTTGGCCGGGGCCATGGTAAGTGACCTGACCGCCACGATTGCTGTGAACCACTTCAATCCCACCGGTATTGAGCAAATGTTCCGGCTTGCCCGCCTGCCCCAGCGTATAGACCGGCGCATGCTCGACCACCCAGATCTCGTCTGGCGTGTCTTTGTGGCGGGCTTCGGTAAACGACTTCATGGCCTGCCATACCGGTTCATAGGGCGCAGGCCCGTCCAGATGACGTACCTGTACCTGCATTACAGTACGACTTTGACCAGTTCGTGTCCATGCAGCGCACGATACAAATTATCGAGCTGCTCCCGGGAGGTGGCGCGCACCGTGAACGTCAGGCCGATGTAATTGCCCTTGCTGCTGGCGCGCATTTCCACCGTTGCCGGATCAAATTGCGGGTCAAACTGCAACACCAGCTCGGTAAGCAACTGCGCCAGTTCGGGATGCTGAACGCCCATCACCTTGATCGGAAAATCACTGGGGTATTCAATCAGCGACTGTTCTGGTGGGATGTCTTTCATCATAATCGGGAAATTTCCTTGTCGTATTCGGCCCTTATCTTTCTGTATATGGGGCCGGGCTGGCCATTTCCAACCGGCGCGCCGTCCAGCTCCAGAACCGGCAACACCTCTTTGGTGGCCGATGTCACAAGAATCTCATCAGCCGCGAAAACTTCTGCCCGGGTAATGTTGCGGGCTTCAAACGGCACCCCGGCCCGCTCGGCCAGCGTGGCCAGCAGGCCATAGCGGATACCTTCGAGAATGAGATGGTTTTTGATGGGTGCCAGCAGGGTTCCGTCTTTCACCACCCACATATTGCTCAGGGAGCCTTCCGTCAGGAAATCATTGCGGAACTGGATGACCTCATCTACGCCACGCTCGGCTGCAACCTGGCGTGCCAGCACATTGCCCAGCAGGGAGACCGATTTAATATCGCAGTGCAGCCAGCGCTCGTCCGGGCCCGATATCACCCGAATCCCGCGCTCGCGCTGTTCGGCAGTTGGCCGGATAAACGGACCACTGCTGCAGAAAATAGTGGGCGCCACCGGCGGCACGGGAAAAATATGCTCGCGCTTGGCTACGCCGCGCGTAATCTGCAGATAAATAAAGGAATCGTCGGTTTTGGCGCGATTAATCATTTCCTGCATCAGGTCGGCCCAGAACTGCGTCGTTTTGCCCGTTGCCAGTTTGATGGACTGGAGGCTGCGTTCCAGACGCTGCAAGTGCTCGGTCAGGCGAAATGGCTTGCGGTTGTACGCCGGCACCACTTCATAAACGCCATCCCCAAAAATGAATCCGCGATCAAATACTGAAATTTTTGCCTCGTCGGCCCGTACATACTCACCGTTAAGATAAACGATGCTGTCGCTGTCTATACCCTGTATCACCACATTCTGCCTGAAAGATTAACTGTTGAAACTGCTCAGGACCTTGTCCCACATGCGTCCGAAGAAGCCGGCTTGCGGTACATCTTCAAGCACGTTGAGTGACTCCTGCTTGAGTACTTTGCCATTGAGCACGAACTGCACACTACCCACCGTCTGGCCTTTGGCCAGTGGCGCAACCAGTTTACCGTTGATTTGCGTAATGGTCTGAACCTTGTCCTCCATGCCGCGCGGGACGGTCACGCTGACACCATCGGCAGCACCCAGTTTGGCTTCCTTGATCGTGCCTTCCCATACGCGCGGGCTGATCAGCGGTGCACCCGCCGCAGCAACCTGCCTGGCGGTAAAGTTCTGGTAGCCCCAATCCAGCAGGTTCTGACTGACCTGTTCGCGTTCGCGTACGGTGGCCGCACCAACAACAACGGAAATAAGGCGACGGTCATCGCGTTTGGCGGCAGCAATCAGACAATAACCGGCGTCTTCGGTATGGCCGGTTTTAAGGCCATCAACGCCAATATTACGAGACAGCAGGCCATTGCGGTTTTGCTGGCGAATCTTGTTGTAGGTAAATTCAGGCTGGCTGAAATAATGGTAGTACTTGGGATGATCCTTGATCACGTGTTGCGCCAATACCGACAGGTCGCGTACCGTGGTGTAGTGCTCCGGCGCCGGCAGGCCGGTCGGATCGGTAAAGTGAGTGTTGCTCATCCCGAACTGCGCCGCTTCCTTGTTCATCTGGTTCACAAAGACGTCTTCGCTGCCGGCTACGGTTTCGGCCAGCTGGATGGTGGCGTCATTACCAGACTGCACGATCATGCCCTTGATCAGATCATCTATCGTCACTTGCGTATTGACCTGGATAAACATGCGCGAACCACCGGTGCGCCAGGCTTTTTCCGAAACGGTCACTTCCTGTTCCGGGCGGATACGGTTTTCGTCCAGTGCAGAGAACACCAGGCTGGCCGTCATCAATTTCGTCAGCGACGCAGGCGACACTTTCAGATCCGGTTCCTGGTTGCCGATAATCTGACCGGACGTCGCATCAATCAGAAACCATGCTTTGACATTGGTCTGCGGGGGCGTCATGCCGGCTACTTCTGTGAGCACCGGCGTACTCGCGTTGGTGACGGGCACACTGGAGCGTGAATCAGCCCTGGCAGGTGTCGTGGGGGCTGCCTGCGTAGAAGAATTGGTTTGCGTCGTGCTTGAACCTGTGCTTATCTGCGTGCCGCCCGAGGACGCGCTATTGTTGGTTTTATTGAAGAAGACAAATGCACCGCCTGCGACCAGGACGATGATCAGGATAAGAACAAGACGACGTAAAAACATGGAAAGGGATCCGGATAGAAGAAAGGATTGGGGAGTGATGAGCCTGCCAGTTAGGAATTATAAGCGCTTGCAGGACAAAATGCGTTACGCGGAGACTTCGGCCGACATCTGCAGCAAGCCGTCGAGCGCCCGTTTTTTCAGTTCAATCAGATAGCCATGGAAAAAATGGGTGGCGCCGGGAATGACGGTAACAGCATTGCGATAGGGAGTGATCCAGTCAAAGACTTCCTGCAGCGGTACCACTTCGTCGCGCTCTCCGTGAATCACCACTGCATTTGCCGGCAGCACCACTTCGCGCCAGGTGAATCGTTTGACTGCCGTACCCACCAGGGTCAGCAACTGCGGCAAAGGCTGAGTTTTCTCGTCGCTCAGCACCGAATACAATTGCGCCGCCACTGCCGTACCGAAAGAAAACCCGGCCAACAGCCACGGTTTGCCGTCCAGTTGCGGATGCGCAGCCAGAAACGCCTGCACCAGCTGTTGCATGTCGGCCGTTTCGCCATGCGCCTGGTCAAAGCTGCCTTCGGATTTGCCCACGCCGCGAAAATCCGGGCGCAATACGGCGTAACCGGCCTGCGCATAGGCTCGCGACAAGGTGGTGACCACTTTATTGTTGCGCGTGCCACCGTGCAGCGGATGCGGATGCAGCACCAGCGCCCAGCCCAGCAACGGCTGCGCCGGATCGGGCCAGTCGACAAGACAGTCGATGCGCCCTGCCGGGCCGACGGTTTCAAAGGGTTCAGTCTGGATAGCCATTAGCGTATCGGTCCTACTTCGATGGCGCCCGGCCGAAATTCAGTGGGGGTTTTGACAGCAGCACCCAGGCGCGATTCGCCCGGCCTGAGGCCAAACCAGCCCGCGCCCACCCCATAGGTAAGGACATTGGCCAGGACGATAATAAAGAAAAGCGTGCGCATATCAGGCGTCCGTTGAATGCTGTGCAAGCGCGCGCAGGCCGTCAAGGACCGGCGACTCGCTCTCGATGAGCGGTATTGTACCAAATCCCATATCAACGCCGAGAGAATCGATTCGCGCCTGCAGTTCCGGCATGATCGCCGCCCTTGCGCCCCCGGTCACAAACACCAGCGGCGCGCGGCCCAGATGTTCTGCCACCTGCTGCCACTGTCGAATAACACCGCCGGTTTGTGCAGCCACGATGCCCGCCGCAATAGCGGCCTGGGTACTTTGCGGAAACGCGGGCCATACCTGCGCGGGCATCGGCGCAATCGGCAGACGCGCCGTCCCTGCGCCCAGTGATGACTGCATCATGCTGACACCGGGAAAAATCACCCCGCCCAGAAACGCCTCATGGTCGTCTATCGTATCTACCGTGGTTGCTGTGCCGAAGCTGACCAGCATCAACGGGCCGTCGACGGGACGCGCAGTGAGTACGCCCAGCATACCCAGCCAGCGATCCGGCCCCAGCTCAGCCGGATTGTGATAGCGGTTTTTCAGCCGCAGCAGGCGCGTTGTGGGCGTCTGCCACTGGATCGGGCACGGCGCAAGAATCGCGTCCAGCTCCTGGCGGATCGCCTCGGTGGTGACACTGACACCCAGTGCCCGGGCTGGCCGCTGTGGCAACTGCCGGATCAGGTCGGCCAGCGCATTCAGGTCAGCCGGCGCAAAGGCATGCACGCTGGTGTCGGCAGACGGGTCGGCTGCATCAAAAAAAGAAACTTTGATACGCGAATTACCCGCGTCAATCAGAACGGTCAGCATAGGATCAGCCCTGACCTTCCGGCCGGATGGAAATATCACCAATCGTAATGGGATGCTGGCGCCCCGCACTCTCCACCAGCAGGCAACCATCCTGATTCACGCCACGGGCCGCGCCGGACAGAACGATCCGTTCATCCTGTATGACATTCACCTGTTGCTCGCGCAGCGCATCCACCTGCGCATGACGCTCCATGAACGCGGCAAAGCCCTGCTGCTCGTACTGCGCAAAGGCGTCGCGCCACGCCCGGGCAATGCGTGCAACCAGCAAGGCAATATCTTCCGAATTGCCGGAGTCATCGTTCAAATCGCTCAGCACCGACGTCCAGTCGGCAACCTTGCGCCCCAGATGCTGGGTCAGCTCCACCGCGCTGGATAGATTCATACCCATGCCGACAATAACCACATGATGGTGCTGCGATTCGCGCTGCACCGGCCGGGCCGATTCGACCAGTAAACCGGACAGCTTGGCCTGATCGTACAAAATATCATTGGGCCATTTCATGAGCAGGCGATCCTGTACCGCCGGCCCGGCGATTTTGCGCAACTGCTCGCAAGCGACAATACCCACCACCGGCGCCAGCATAGGCAGACGTGCGGGTGGCACAAAAACATCATAGGCGCAGGAAAACATCAATGTGGAGCCGGGCGGATTCTGCCAGCGCCGACCCGCCCTGCCGCGTCCGCTGGTCTGGGTATGTGCACCCAGCAATGCTGGTCGGCCCATGACAGACTGCGTGCTTCTGACGTCCTGCATCAGATTGACGTTGGTTGAACCAACCTGTTCAACCCATGCAATACTGGCGAAGTCTGGCAACGCCGAATAAAGGGTCTTTTGCAGGACGGATGCACTAGGTAAGAGGGACATGGTTTACTTCAAATAAGGCTGCAGCGCAGTCATGATTCTATCGGTCGCGCCTTCGTGCAGGGACAGCCATTCTTTGGCGGCACGGCTCATGCCCAGGCGCAATTCCGGATTCTCCAGAATCCGCAGGGCCAGGTCAACGGCTTCGGATGGCGTATGCGCGCGGCGGGCTGCGCCCTCGGCCAGCGCATCTTCCACCGATTGCTGGAAATTGCGGGTATGCGGGCCAACGATGACCGGCAGGCCCAGCGCACTGGCTTCGATATGGTTCTGACCACCCAGTTCAGCAAAACTGCCGGCCACGATCGCCACATCAGCCAGGCCATAAAAGAAAAACATTTCACCTACCGAATCGCCCAGCAAGACATCCGTGGTGCGCAATTGCTTATCGGTGGGATAAGCGCTGCGCCGACAGACACTCAGGCCGTCATCGGCCAGATAGCCGGCAACCTGGTCAAAACGTTGCGGGTGCCGGGGCACCAGGACAAACAGCGGCATCGGGTTTTGTCCAGCCTCCGATGGGTCCTGCCGCTGCGCGTCATTTCGCGGTGCCTGCTCTGACTGATAGGTCTTTTTTATCTGGGCGATAGCACGCGTAAATAGCTCATCTTCACCTTCCCGGGTGCTGGCGATCACAATGACCGGTCGCCCGATATGACGCCGCGCCACCTGTCCCATATGCGACTGTTCGGGCGAGATGCGCAGGTCAAATTTCAGATTACCCACCACCCGGGTACGCTTGACGCCGATTTCCGCAAGACGCGCTGCGTCAATGTGCGTTTGCGTCAAAATCAGATCGATACTGGTGAGCGCCTTGCGCAGCACGCTGCCCAGCAGTTGGCCGCGGCGCAGCGACGCCGGCGAAAAGCGGGCACTGGCAACAATAACGGGAATATTCTGCTTCTTGGCCTGTGCCACCATATTGGGCCAGATTTCCCGCTCGATCAGAATACAGCAGCGAGGCTTCCAATAATCGAGAAATCCCTGCACGGCTTCGGGGAAATCGTAAGGCATCCACGCCTGGCACAATCTGCCGGTATTGATGGCGGGCGCGAACAGCTTGCCGCCGATGGATCTGCCGGTTTCCGTAAAATGAGTCAGCAGGACAGGCAAACCCTGGTCCAGCAGTGCCTGCACCAGAGGCTGGGCCGCCCGGGTCTCACCCAGACTGACGGCATGTACCCATACAGGCCGCGCAAAGTCAAAGACCGATTCCGCATAACCATCATCTTCGTCCTGCGGGCTGGCCTGCGGTCTTTCGGTATAGCGACCATACCGTTCCGGACCACGGATATCCCAGACGCCACCGGCCTTGCGCGCACGCCGTTGCAGCCACCACAGCAGCACAGGTGAGGCCATTCTCAGGATTGCAGTATAAAAATAGCGATTCATGTTTTGATTCTAGGTACCGGAACGCCCACCAGGGAGATCACTGTCAGGCCTGCAACGCCTGTTTGAGTTTTGACACCACCATTTCTCGGGTTGGCGGCAGACCCCGGTCACCCAGACTGGCAGTAAAGCCAGCGCCCTCCAAGGGCGTGCGCACCGGCGTTGAGGCGCTGTAAATACCAATAGTAGGTCGGCCCAGCGCCGCTGCCAGATGCGTCAGACCACTGTCAAGGCCGACCATCATTTTGCAGGCTGCCAACAGTTTAGCAACATCGGTCAGGCTCATCCGGGGTAAAACTTCGGCATTATCGAAATCCCGTATAAGGTCTTGCGCCCTTGCCGCTTCCTTTTCGTTCCCGGCAAGCAGCTTGAGCCCCAGCCCGGCCTCTTTCAACAGGCCAAATACCACCTGCCAGTCCTGCTCGGGCCACAATTTATCTTCGCGGCTGGCCGACGGCATGATGACCGCATAATCCTGAATTGGCGTATTGTCGGTAAAAGCCTGCAGGCCGAAATCGGGATCTCCGGAGAAGGTATAGCCCAGCGCCGCAGATGCCAGCCGGCGCTGACGCCGCACCGCGGGCTGCCAGAATTCAACTTTATGACGCTCATGATAAAAAAGCGAAGCCAGCGACTCGCGGGCGGAACGCCAGTCCAGACCATGGCGCCGGCCGTTGGTCTGGCGCACGACCCAGACCGATTTCATCAGCCCCTGCATGTCCAGTACGATATCGTAATCGCGCTTGCGCAGGTTCTGGGCGAAGGCCCGTCGTTCTCTGCGGGCTTCGGGCGCGAACCATCGCTTGCGCCAGCGGCGGTGAGAAATAACAATGACCTCGTGTACGGCAGGATGCCAGCGAGGAATCTCGGCAAAGCCTTCTTCCACAACCCAGTCGATTTGCGCACCGGGCACATGCCGATGAATATCGGAGATGGCCGGTAGCATATGCACCAGATCTCCCAGGGAAGACGAGCGAACAATCAGGATTTTTTTTGTCATCTTGGTGATTTTCGTACTATGGCATGCCCGAAGGTCTGCCGCGAGGTAGCCGAGTGCACACTCCGGGGGCGCGTTGCGGCGACTCGCTGCCGTTGCCCGCGCTTGGTACACCCGGAGTCCTGGTCGCTATTGTAGCGAAGAATGTGGCCCTGCTGCATTGCGCTTGCACAAAACAGGCTGGGCCCGGGAGCAAGCCCTGCCCGTCTGGGGCCTTCGATGTGAGCGACAGACATTCAGGCCAGTTCCAGTTCGGCCAGGATCGGCGCATGATCGGAAATACGCGCCCAGGGCCGCCCCTTAAGCACCTGCGCCGACAGAATATTAAAGCCGCGTTGATACATACGATCCAGCCTCAGCCAGGGGAACACGGCCGGAAAGGTACGCGGGGGGGCCAGCTGATCTACTGCTATCAGACTGCGGCCTTCCATCATACTGCGCAGTGACGGTTTCAGGCGCGGCAACTCGTTATCAATCCGCAGCGGACTGTTGGCAAACACCTCGTGCAGACCCAGTTCATGGTCAAAATAAGGCGCCAGCTTTTCGTTCCAGTCATTGAAATCACCAGCCAGAATAAGTGGCTCATTATCCGGCACCAGGCGCCTGATGCGTTCGATAATCGCTGTGACCTGCCGGCCGCGACTGGCAGCAAACAGACCCAGATGCGCAACAAAACAATGGACAGTGGTTCCGTCGATTTGTACCCGCGCATGCAATACACCGCGCTGCTCCAGCCGGTGATCGGAAATATCTTCGTTCTCATGCTCTACGATACGAAACCGGGACAACAGTGCGTTGCCGTGATCGGTGTCGGTACGAACGGCATTACAGCCGTAACAAACGTCCATGGACAAATGATTGGCCAGCATATCCTGCTGGGCGTGCAACGACTCAAAGCGGCTATTGCGGCCCTGTACTTCCTGCAGAAACACCAGGTCTGCGCCCAGCTGTGTCAACCCGGACTGCAGATCGGACAGCGATATCCGCTTGCCAAATGCTGACTTACCTTTGTGAATGTTATAGCTGACAACTTTGAGCGTAGTCATGATTTATTTTTATCCAAACAGAAACAGACTGCCAAGCAGATTAATCACCATACTCACAACCGGCAGCAGCACAACCTGCAACAGACCAAAGGCGATCAGGCCAAGTACGATGAAAAACCCGTAGGGCTCCAGCCGCTGATAGGGAATGGCCCACCTTGCAGGCAGAAAACCCGCGATGATACGGCTGCCGTCCATGGGCGGAATGGGCAGCAGATTAAAGACCATCAGGAAGATATTGAGCGTAAAGCCGGCAATAGCCACTTTCCACCAGTAGGTGTCCAGCAACCCAAAACCCAGCAACAGACGCGCCGTAATCACCCACAGCACGCCCATCAGCAAATTGGCCACGGGCCTGGCCAGCGCCAGCAGGATACTGTCCCGCTTCGGATTGGCAAACTGCGACTCATTAACCGGGATCGGCTTGGGCCAGCCCACCACAAAACCCGGGTTGGCGGCGATCAGCAGCAACGGCACCAGAATCGTACCGATGGGATCGATATGCCTGGCCGGATTAAGCGTGAGGCGACCCAGCATCAGCGCGGTACGATCCCCCAGCCGATGGGCGACATAACCTCGTGCCGCTTCTGACAGCGTAATGGCAAGAACCAGCGGAATGGCGTAAATGGTGATGGCACGGATAATTTCATCCATGATAATCACACCCCGTTCGGCCGCAATCGGTCAGCCCAGCAAAGAAGGCCTGTTGCCAGGCCTGCCCGCGTCCACAATTCACATCACGCTCATCCGGCGTACCCGGTGCGCTGATAACAACATATTTCAACATATTTTTCATGATTCTATTTTAATCGTGAAAACCCACAAAAGAATGACAAGCAGCGACCCCATGTGATTTCAGCTACCCGGTAGATCTTGCATTCGGTTACGTGATTTGCCGCAATTTGCCCGGCGATCCCGTATAAAATCGGGGCGCAGTCATACAATTTCAAATAAAAAATTATCCCGCCTGTTTCAATTGCGGTGGGCTTGCAATAAGAGGGATCAAAATGCGTCTAGACGATCAGGAACAAAGCAGCAATGTGGAAGATCGCCGCGGATCCGGCGGTTTTAGCCGGGGCGGTGGTGGAGTACGGCTGGGTGGCGGCAAAATCGGCATCGGCACAATCGTCGTGGCGCTGGCCGCCTGGTATTTTCTGGGTATCAATCCGATGGCCATTCTGGGCGGCGGCGACATTATGCAGCAGGAGCCTGCAAACCAGTCACAGCAGACAGGCTCGTCGGGCGCCAATGATCAGGATAAGGTATTTATTTCCAAGGTGCTCAAAACCACCGAAAACGTCTGGTCCAACATTTTCAAACAGAATGGCGGCACCTACCAGAACCCTTCATTAGTACTTTACTCTGGCGCCACTCGTTCCGCTTGTGGCGTAGGCCAGGCAGCGATGGGGCCGTTTTATTGCCCGGGAGACCACAAAGTCTATCTGGACATGAGCTTTTTTCACCAGATGGGCGCGCAAATGGGCGTGAAGGGCGATTTTGCCCAGGGCTATGTGCTTGCCCATGAGGTGGGCCACCATGTACAGAACCTGCTGGGCGTCATGGACAAAGTGGCGCAGGCGCGCAGCTCCATGAACGAGCGCCAGGCCAACGACCTGTCTGTGCGTGTGGAACTGCAGGCCGACTGCTTTGCCGGTATCTGGGCACACGAACTGCAGAAAGAAGGCACGATTATTGAAGACGGCGACATAGAGGAAGCCATGAACGCCGCCGCAGCGGTAGGCGATGACCATATTCAGAAACAGGCTCAGGGTTATGTCGTGCCCGACTCCTTTACGCACGGCTCTTCCCAGCAGCGTATGAGCTGGTTCAAGCGCGGCCTCTCCGCAGGCGATATGAAGCAGTGTAATACCTTTGCGCAGCAGTAAGAACAGGCGCTATCCATCCCGCGCCGAATGATGTACAAATCAGGCTAAAGTATTATTTTTTAAAAAAATGACCTGAGTTGTGCATTGATTCGGCGTTAATTCACGAATGAGTAGTTGACGCAGTAGCACCCTCATCAAGCTGCGCACCAGTTGCACCTCGTAACGGCACGCAGTACAATAAAATTGTAAGTAGATAGACCTAAGGACAACAGGGAAGTGATAAAAAGTTTTCGCCATAAAGGGCTTGAAATCTTTTTCCGTACCGCCTCAACACGCGGTATTCGGGCAGCCCATGCCTCTAAACTCGGGCGAATATTACGCTCGTTAAACGCTGCCGAAATGCCTTCCGATATGGACTTACCAGGATATGATCTGCACCCATTGATAGGAGATCTCAAGGACTTTTGGTCAGTTAGCGTCAATGGAAATTGGCGTGTGATTTTTATTTTTGTGGGGACAGATGTCGAGCTTGTTGATTATCTGGACTATCACTAAGGAGCAACACATGGATGCACTTAATCACCCTCATCCCGGCCTAATTTTGCGTGAGGACGTGATAGTCCCACTGGGACTGACAGTGAGCGATGCCGCCGAAAAACTAGGTATGTCCCGCACCGCATTTTCACGAGTAATCAATGGCAAGGCAGGTATTAGCCCCGATTTGGCAATCAGGCTGGAAACGGCCGGTATCAGTTCGGCCCGGTTCTGGATCAATTTGCAGGCTGAATACGATCTTGAAAAAGCCAGGCAGCACAAGCAGCCAAAGATCGCCCGCTTAAGGGCTAAGCTTGCGCTCACTTAACTGAACACCCAACAAATACGACCGGTGAGCCGCCCGGCATATGTCAGAGACTTCGCCCCCGAGCCTCACCTTACGTATCATTTACTTTGGGTTAGTGATTTGATCGCCCCAGTTCGTCAACCCAACGTAACGCGCCTATCTGTGTCCGGGCATTAACCACTCAGAATTTCCTCTTGCGCGCCTTTTCGCTTTGAATGCGATGAATATCGTGGGTCACAAATGAAATATCATTATCGGGCATGGCAAGATAGTCGGGCTGCGCCAGTGTATTGCGAATATCCTTAAGCCCGGATTTCCAGTGGTCGCGCATGGCACTCACGCCGAATTGATAATCCTTGTTATACGACTCATACTCGCGATCACGGTAAATAAGCTGAATCACATTGCAGTGCTTGCTGTCGGCAATGGCCCGGGCTGTCTCCAGGGTTTCGGCGTCCAGCGCGTGCTGATCCGGTAACTCCTTCAGCACGTTGGCCATGACCGCGCGCATGCGCTGCATCCGTGCCCACTGATTGGTCACGAGCCGGGTTCGACTGGAATACTGAATTTCCTTTACCCGGTCATACACCTGCATCATGTTGTCGGGCAAATGTCCGCGAGCACTCCATAAATCCACCTGAAAAACCAGCGTATCCGCATTCACCTCGGCGTCCAGCACATAGCCCAGCGGTGTATTGGACATAATGCCGCCATCCCAGTAGTATTCGCCATCAATCTGCACCGGCGCGAACGCAGGCGGCAAGGCGCCCGATGCCATGAAATGCTCTGGTGTGAGGTGATGTCTGTCATTGCAGAAATAGGTGAAGTTGCCCGTGCGCACATTCACTGCGCCCACGGAAACATTCAGATGACCACTGTTGATGAGATCGAAATCACATAGCCGCAGCAGCGTATCGCGCAACGGCGACATATCATAGAAGCTGGTCTGATCCACACTACCCGGGGTGTAAACCGGCGGGGGCGGAAATCGGGGCGTGAAAAAACCCTTTTGTCCGTCCATCATGGCCGACATGCCATACATGGCGGACAGGCCGCTACGGGCCAGGTCGTTCAGCCGAAACAGGCTTTGCTCCACCCAGGGCAACAGGCCGAACCCATTATTGGGCTGGCAAATGGTGTCCCAGAATTCGTGCAGGCGCTGCGCGCGCTGACCCGGCGGGTTGCCCGCGATGATCGCAGTATTGAGCGCACCAATGGAAATGCCCGATATCCAGTTGGGCGCAACGCCGGCCTGCTCCAGACCTTCGAATACGCCAGCCTGATAGGCCCCCAGCGCACCGCCTCCCTGCAAAACCAGCGCGATGCGCTCATACTCGGGCAACTGAACCATGACCATCCTCTATTGCATGAACCAGCCGTGACTGACCACGACCGATTGACCGGTAAGCGCGTTATTGGGGAACGCCGCCAGGAACAGCGCCGTTTGAGCGATATCCTGCGGTGTCGTAAATTCGCCGTCCACTGTACCTGCCAGCATCACGTTCTTGACCACTTCTTCTTCGGTAATACCCAACTCTTTGGCTTGTTCCGGAATCTGTTTTTCCACGATCGGGGTACGAACAAAACCAGGACAAATCACGTGCGAACGCACATTGTGAGAGGCACCCTCTTTAGCCAAGACCCGGGCCAGTCCCAGCAAGCCGTGTTTTGCAGTCACATACGGCGCTTTCAGTTTTGATGCCTCATGAGAATGCACCGATCCCATATAAATAACCACGCCTTTTTTGGCCTTGTACATATGCTGCAGGGCTGCCTTGGTGGTCAGAAACGCGCCGTCCAGATGGATTGCCAGCATTTTTTTCCACTTCGCAAATTCAAACTTGTCGATAGACTCGATGGTCTGGATGCCTGCATTTGACACCAGGATATCCAGAGAACCAAAGTGCGCGACAAGATCATCCACACCTTTGTTAACCTGCGCTTCGTCGGTCACGTCCATGGCAATACCAAAGGCCTTGCCACCCGCAGCATTGATTTGCTCCGCCACCGCATTGGCACCCTCCAGATTCAGGTCAGCAATACCCACAGCGGCGCCGGCCTTGGCATAGGTTTCAGCGATTTCCTTACCCAGGCCGCTGGCGGCACCGGTCACCAATGCCACTTTGCCAGCGAGTGAGGTTTGTACTTCGGTTGTCATTACATCTCTCCTGAAATATCAATAACCGGATGGCGGGCGGTCGCCCCAGGCCATGCCTGGCCATTGACGTGCAAACAAATAGGAACTGAACAGCAGAATAACAAAATTATAGGCCTGCCAATCCGTTTGAGTCAGCACGCAACCATTACGCGCCGTAAATGAACTGGTATGACCGAAAAAAAGCCAGAATCAGATTCTGGCTTTTTTTCTAGCTTATTCGACGACCGTTTTATTACGCAGACGAATATGCAATTCACGCAATTGTTTTTCATCAACAGGAGATGGCGCCTGGGTAAGCAGACACTGTGCCCGTTGTGTTTTGGGGAAAGCAATCACGTCACGAATGGACTCGGCACCCGCCATCATGGTAACCAGACGATCCAGCCCCAGGGCCAAGCCACCGTGCGGTGGCGCACCGTACTGCAGGGCATCCAGCAGGAATCCAAACTTGGCACGCGCTTCTTCGTCACTGATGTTAAGGGCGCGGAATACCTTGCTTTGCACTTCTTCACGATGGATACGAACGGAACCGCCGCCGATTTCCCAGCCGTTAAGCACCAGGTCATATGCCTTGGCATACGCCTTGGATGGGTCTGTCGTAAGGAAATCTTCGTGCCCGTCTTTCGGACTGGTGAAGGGGTGATGCGCAGCGAAATAACGGCCTTCCTGATCGTCATACTCGAACATGGGGAAGTCAATCACCCACAAAGGCTTCCAGCTGTCTTCAAACAAACCGTTAGCCCTGGCAAAGTCGCTGTGACCCAGTTTGACGCGCAAGGCACCCATGGCGTCGTTAACCACTTTTGCCTTGTCGGCACCGAAGAAAATAATGTCGCCGGCAGCCGCGCCCGTGCGTTGCAGAATCTCGCTGATCGCAGCATCATGCAGGTTTTTCACAACCGGCGACTGCAAGCCTTCACGGCCTTTGGCCGGATCATTGACCTTGATCCATGCCAGACCTTTGGCACCGTAAATGCTGACAAACTGGGTGTAGTCGTCAATTTCCTTGCGCGACAATTCGGCACCGCCGGGAACACGCAGCGCGACCACGCGTCCGCCTGGCTGAGTTGCCGGGGCGGAAAACACCTTGAACTCCACGTCTTTCATCACGTCGGTCAGTTCAGTGAATTCCAGCTTAACGCGCATGTCCGGCTTGTCGGAACCGAAACGGCGCATGGCTTCGTCCCAGCTCATGATCGGGAAGCGCGCATCCAGGTCAACATTCTGTACCTGCTTGAATACATGGCGCACCATGCCTTCAAAAATCTCGCGAATTTCTTCTTCGTTCAGAAATGAGGTTTCGCAGTCGATTTGTGTAAACTCAGGCTGGCGGTCGGCACGCAGGTCTTCGTCGCGGAAGCATTTGACGATTTGATAGTAACGGTCAAAACCAGCCACCATCAGCATCTGCTTGAACAGCTGGGGTGATTGCGGCAGGGCAAAGAACTGCCCGTCATGCACCCGCGAAGGCACCAGATAATCGCGGGCCCCTTCGGGTGTGCTTTTGGTTAGCATGGGGGTTTCAATATCGATAAAACCAAGCCCGTCCAGAAATTTGCGCACTTCGATGGAAACCCGGTAGCGCAGCATCAGATTGCGCTGCATTTGCGGGCGGCGCAGGTCCAGAACGCGATGCGTCAGGCGGGTGGTTTCCGACAGATTTTCGTCGTCAAGCTGGAACGGTGGTGTGACCGATGCGTTAAGGACTTCGACCTCGCGGCACAGCACTTCGACTTCACCGGAGACCAGTTCCTTGTTGGACGTGCCTTCAGGACGACGGCGCACCAGACCGGTGATGCGGATGCAGTATTCGTTACGGATTTCTTCCGCTATGGCAAACGCCTGCGCATTGTCAGGATCAAAAACGATCTGTGCAATGCCTTCACGGTCACGCAGATCAATAAAAATCACGCCCCCATGATCGCGGCGGCGGTGCACCCAGCCGAAAAGGGTAACAGTTTGATCCAGCTGATCAAGGCTGACTTGACCGGTATAGCAGGTACGCATGAAAAATGCTCCGAAATTCTTTGATTTGGTGTAAATACTTGAAGCAACACAGGCACAGACGCCTTGTGCTGCCGGCAGACGGTAAATTAGGTCGCGCTGCCGTTAGAAGAGGCCGAGGACGGCGCTGCCGCTGGTGCAGCCGCACTCTGCCCGGTGGCGCCGCTATCGGACGTGGCCGCAGCAGAGCCCGAGCCCGCGCCATTGTTGCCACCGCCGCGGAAATCGGTTACATACCAGCCAGAGCCCTTGAGCTGAAAGCCGGCAGCAGTAACCTGCTTGGAAAACGTGCTCTGACCACACTCGGGACAGGTGGTAAGCGGCGCATCGGACATCTTTTGCAGCACATCCTTGGCATGGCCGCAGGCGCTGCATTTATATGCATAAATAGGCACAACGAACTCGCAAAAAACAGGGTGAAAAGGGATACGCCTGCGAAACAGGACGCCAATGGGAAGGATTCAGGGCTTGCTACCCAGATACAACACACACTTTACAACACACACTTGCCCACCAACGGACTAATCCCCAAATTAACCCCCTATTTTATCGCAATTTACAGGCCTGTATTTCCCAGAAGTTGCACCGGCAGCAAAAACATCGCCGCAGCGACCAGGGTAGGTACCAGCGCCGCCAGAAACAGATATTTGGGCGAAATCGCCTCATCGGGAAAACATCCCTTGAGAATGGAAAATCCGGCAGGATTGGGTGCATTGGCAATCACAGTGAGGCCACCCCCCGTGACCGCCCCCGCGACCAGCATATAACGCCAAACCTCGCTGGTACCTTCTACCAGCGACCCCAGGTAAGTTAATGCAGCATTATCAGTAATGGCCGTCAATGCCGTGGCACCCCAGTACAACAAGGTTGGCGACAGCCCTGCCAGCAGATCCTGCAGCCACCATTGCTGCAGCCCACCCAGCACAATCAGGCCCGCCAGAAAGAACGCCACCATCAGCGCCTCTTTGATCATCAGCCTGTCCTGGTAATGCTCGTAAGCGGTGCAATAACCGACAAACAGCATCATCAGACCGATGAACACGGCCGGATGATGGGCAAACACCACGATGCTGGCCAGAAAGACCAGATGAATCAGAATCACAATCCAGGGCACCGGTGGGCGCGCGTCACCATCAGCCCGGTTCTGCTCGCTGGCGTGCTCACCTGCGATCAGCAGCTCCCTGCGCATCAGAAAAGTGAGTACGCCCGCATTGATCATAACCGCAAGCGCCGCCTTCCAGCCGAAATGCGTTGCCATGTACGCGGTATCCCAGCCAAATGAACCTGCCACCATCAGCACGGGAGGCGCAGCATAGGAGGTAAGCACGCCACCAATGGAAATATTGACAAACAACACCCCCACCGCCATGTATTTGAAGCGTGTATGGCTACTATGATCAAAGAACGCGCGCTTCAGCAGCAAGGCGGCCAGCGTCATGGCAGCCGGCTCGGTAATGAACGACCCCGCCAGCGGCACCAGTGTGAGGGTCAGCAAAAAGGTAGCAACCGGAGTAGGCAGCGGCAGTACGCGGGCAAGATAGCGCACGATTGAACCAACCAGCACGAGAATGGGCCGGCTGGCCGCAACCACCATAATGGCAAAAACAAAGAGCGGCTCAGTGAAGTTGCGGCTGTCCATGTACTTGACAGCACTATCGAGCCCGCCGGACACACCCATGAATATGATCAGGATCGCGGCCCACAAGCCAAACACCGCTTCCACTTCGGAAAAGGCATGCCACAAACCTGAGTGCGGCCCGCCCTGATGCGCTCTTTTGGCAAAAAACGGCACGGAAAAAGTGTGCACAATGGCAATCGCAAACAGGACCGTTGCGATCAACTCGATCTTGTCCGGCATTATCATCCTTTTATTTGTAACTAACGGAAAGGGGAAAGGGGGGATTTTACGGATATCTCCGTAAGGATTTCAATCGGAACACAGGCAAATAAGGGTTTATCTGTGCACCATCGCCCAACTAAGCAGCACTGCTGCAGGCATCCAGCCATACCTGACACAGCGCCTGCATGCCGTCTTTATCTTCCACGGTAAAACGATTCGGCTTGGGACTGTCCACATCCCAGACGCCGATCAGTTTGTCACCGCTGAACAAGGGAATGACCACTTCTGAACGGGAGGCCGCATCGCAGGCGATATGCCCCGGAAAAGCAAACACATCCGGCACCCGTTGCGCCTGGCCGGTCGCTGCCGCCGTACCGCAAACCCCTTTTCCCAATGCAATACGCACACAGGCAATTTTTCCCTGAAAAGGCCCCAGCACCAGCTCGCTGCCATCAAAAAAATAAAAACCGGCCCAGTTCAGATCCGGCACGCTGTGATACACCAGCGCCGCCAGATTGGCGGCATTGGCGATATGACTGGGTTCGCCTTCAAACAGCGACCGCGCCTGGCTGACCAGGGTGTCATACATGGCGGGAACCGATTCAAAGCCGGCAGAATGATCGAAACTGAACATGATGATGTGTCTTGAATAGAATGTGCGTCGCCGCTGCGCAAAAGACCGCCCCATAGCGGGGCACTCGCTCGACAGACGGCAACGGTGACAGGCAGGCATGACAATTGGCCTACCGCGGGACTCTGATTGTATCCACAAAGCGACCCCGACAGCAAAATCCTGCCACGGCCTCGCTGGAAATTGTCAGGTACGGTCAGGGCCGCCCTCTTGACCGGTAAAACCTTTAAAATCTCTTTTTCAGTATCAATACGCCGCAAACCGCGCGACAATCCGCATATACCATGGCCAGTACCCACCCCGACCTCAATGACATTCGCCACAACGACTGGGTGGAACAGTACCTGCCCGCCTCCTGGCGTCCGTATGCCCGACTGTGCCGGCTGGACCGCCCTGTTGGCACCTGGCTCACGCTGTTGCCCTGCATCGCCGCATTGATCCAGGCCCAGTACGGCCTGCCCACCCTGCTGCGCCTTGTGGTTTTCTGCCTGGGTGCCTTGCTGATGCGCAGCGTGGGCTGCACCGTCAATGACATTTGTGATCGCAACTTTGACAAACATGTAGAGCGCACCCGTTTTCGCCCGCTCACCAGCGGCCAGATCACACTTAAACAGGCCATCCTATTTCTGGTGGCTCAACTGGCCATGGCCGCCCTGCTGCTGTTTTTCATTAACAGCTATAGCCGCTGGCTGGCGGTGGCCCTGGTACCGCTGGTTTTTATCTATCCGCTATGCAAGCGCTTCACCTATTGGCCGCAATTGGTATTGGGCATTGCTTTCAATTGGGGCATGCTGATGGCCTGGTCCGACACCACCAATAGCGTACCGCTGGCCGCCGTCCTTATGTGGATGGGCGCGGTGACCTGGCAGATCGGTTATGACACGATCTATGCCTACACCGATATGAAAGACGACGAACAACTGGGACTGCGGTCTACCGCACTACGCTTCCGGGATCAGGGGCTGGCCTGGCTCATCGGGTTTTACGCAGCCACTGTGGTGTTGTGGACCGTGCCCGGCTTCCTGCTGGGATTCGGCTGGCTCTATTACGTGTTCATGCTGGCGATAGCCCTGCATTTTTACTGGCAACTGGCAACCTTTGACATCCAGAATCCCGGGCGCAGCTTTGCCCTGTTCCGCGCCAACATATGGACAGGCTGCCTGCTGGTAGCCGGCTCGCTTGGCGGCACGCTGCTGTAAAGACAGAAACGGGAATGGACAGAAACGGGAGTGTGACGACTCATCGTATCGGACAGCTCATCGTATCGCCCCCACATCCCAGCCTTTGTGTTGCAACAAGCCCGGCAGAAAAAGCCACAGCCGGCGCTGTGGTTAACCCGAATCAGCAATCACCTATTATCAACAAATAGTTCAGTAAATCCAAAGGTTAACTAAACAATAAAGGGTTAACCCTAATATTATTTTATTGATAGATTCGGTACGCTCAGCGTCATCATTCGAACCTGACTTGAGTTGCATATGGCTACGACTACCACACTGGGCATCAAGGTTGATACAGACCTGAAAAACCGCCTTCAATATCACGCTGACAAACTGAACTGTACGCCGCACTGGCTACACAAACAGGCGCTGATCACCTATCTGGAACAAATCGAACGCGGCATGACGCCCGATGAATTGCGGCATCTGGCGCCGTCAGCGACCGACAGCGATGGCGTCGTGACCGATATGCAGGACAGCCGCAAGCCGCCCTTCTATGAATTCGGCCAGGATGTGCAGCCACAATCTGTGCTGCGCGCCGCGATTACCTCTGCCTATCGCCGTCCTGAGCCGGAGTGTGTACCCTTGCTGCTGGAACAGGCTGCACTGGTCAAGCCCGAACAGACCCGGGAACTGGCACTGAAACTGGTCAAATCACTCAAAGAGAAAAGTCCCGGCGGCGGTGTCGAGGGGCTGATCCAGGAGTTTGCCCTGTCAAGCCAGGAAGGCGTCGCCCTGATGTGTCTGGCCGAAGCGCTGCTGCGCATCCCGGATCGCGCCACACGTGATGCCCTGATCCGCGACAAAATCAGCCACGGCGACTGGAAATCGCATATGGGCAGCTCACCCTCGCTGTTCGTCAACGCCGCGACATGGGGACTGATGCTTACCGGTAAACTGGTGGCCGTCAACAGTGAGCAAAACCTGTCCAAGGCCCTGACACGCATGATCGCCAAAGGCGGCGAGCCACTTATCCGCCAGGGCGTGAACATGGCCATGCGCATGATGGGCGAACAATTTGTATCAGGCCAGAGCATTTCGTCAGCGCTGGCCAACAGCCGCAAATTCGAGGCCGAAGGCTTTCGCTACAGCTACGATATGCTGGGTGAAGCCGCCACCACGGCAGCCGATGCCCAGCGCTACTACGAGTCATATGAACAGGCCATCCATGCCATCGGTAAAGCCTCGGGCGGACGGGGTATTTATGAGGGACCGGGCATTTCCATCAAACTGTCTGCCCTGCATCCACGTTATTCGCGCGCCCAGCGCGATCGCGTGATGAGCGAACTGCTGCCGCGCCTGGTCGCACTTACCCGCCTGGCCCGTTCCTACGATGTAGGCCTGAATATCGACGCCGAAGAAGCCGACCGGCTGGAGCTCTCGCTGGATCTGCTGGAAGCCCTTTGCGCAACGCGTGAATTCGAAGGCTGGAATGGTATTGGCTTTGTGATCCAGGCTTACCAAAAACGTGCTCCGCATGTGATTGATTATGTGATTGATCTGGGTCGTCGTACCCGCCATCGCCTGATGATCCGCCTCGTTAAAGGCGCCTACTGGGATACGGAAATCAAGCGCGCGCAACTGGATGGACTGGAGGGCTATCCCGTCTATACCCGCAAGGTCTACACCGACGTATCCTATCTGGCATGTGCGCGCAAACTGCTGGCCGCACCCGATGCCGTATACCCGCAATTTGCCACGCATAACGCGCAAACACTGGCGGCAATTTATCATCTGGCTGGCAGTAATTACTACCCTGGCCAATACGAATTCCAGTGCCTGCACGGTATGGGCGAGCCCCTGTATTCCGAAGTGGTCGGCAGCAAAAAGCTCAACCGCCCCTGCCGCGTTTATGCCCCTGTTGGCACCCACGAAACGCTGCTGGCCTATCTGGTACGGCGCCTGCTGGAAAACGGCGCCAACACCTCCTTTGTGAACCAGATCGGCGACGATAACATCGACATCAACATGCTGATTGCCAACCCGATTGAAGTGGCCAGCGCCATTACGCCGCTGGGTGCACCGCATGAAAAAATCCCCCTGCCTCGCGATTTGTACGACACCGACGGCAAACCAGGCAGACGCAATTCAAGCGGCCTGGACCTGAGCAACGAACATCGCCTGGGTTCGCTTGCCGCCGCACTGCTCAATGGCGCCACCCAGCCATGGGTGGCCGCGCCAACCCTGTATAACGCCGACAGCAGCCAAAGCGACACCGCAAACCGCAAGCCCCTGCTGAATCCCGCCGATCATCGTGATGTGGTTGGGCAGGTGATTGAAGCAAGCGCCCAGGACGTGGATCAGGCCATGGCGGCCGCCACCACCATGGCGCCCATCTGGCAGGCCACGCCTATCGAAGACCGCGCTCGCGCCCTGCGTCGTGCCGCGCAGTTGCTGGAATCGCGCATGCAGCCATTGCTGGGCCTGATCGTACGCGAAGCCGGGAAATCGCTGCCCAACGCCATTGCCGAGGTACGCGAAGCGGTAGACTTCCTGCGCTATTATGCCGACCAGATCGAAGACAACTTCAATGAAGATCACCACCGCCCGTTGGGACCGGTGCTGTGCATCAGCCCCTGGAATTTCCCGCTGGCAATCTTCACGGGCCAGGTTAGTGCCGCGCTGGCTGCCGGAAACACGGTGCTGGCCAAGCCAGCCGAACAAACGCCACTGATCGCGGCACAGGCCGTGGCCATTCTGCATGAAGCAGGCATCCCGAAAGAAGCGGTGCAGTTGCTGCCCGGTGCAGGTGAAACCGTGGGTGATCAACTGGTTTCACATCCTGACATTCGCGGTGTGATGTTTACCGGTTCCACCGAAGTCGCCCGCATTATTGCCGGCAAACTGGCCGGCCGCCTGGACAATCATGGCCATCCGATTCCGCTGATTGCGGAGACCGGCGGCCAGAATGCCCTGATCGTTGACTCATCAGCCCTGGCAGAACAGGTTGTGTACGACGTGCTCAATTCCGCCTTTGACTCTGCCGGCCAGCGCTGCTCTGCGCTGCGTGTCCTGTGCATTCAGGAAGATGCAGCCGATCACGTCCTGACCATGCTCAAGGGCGCCATGAAAGAGCTGTCCGTCGGCTGCCCCGACCTGCTGTCTACCGATGTCGGCCCCGTCATCGATACGCAAGCGCGCCAGATCATTGAGCGCCATATCCTGAAAATGCGCCAGTCCGGACATGCAGTTGAACAACTGCCCATGGACGCGTCCACTGAAAAGGGTACGTTTGTTTCACCGGCCATTATCGAGCTCAACGACATCAGCGAGCTTGAGCGCGAAGTATTCGGCCCCGTCCTGCACGTTATACGCTACAAGCGGTCTGAGCTGGACGCACTGATCGATAAAATCAATGCGACCGGCTATGGCCTGACCTTTGGTATCCATTCACGCATCGATGAAACCATCGCCCGTGTCAGCAACCGCATCCATGCCGGCAATATTTATGTCAACCGTAATATCGTGGGTGCCGTAGTAGGGGTTCAGCCTTTCGGCGGCCAGGGACTGTCCGGAACCGGCCCCAAAGCCGGCGGACCGCTTTATCTGTATCGCCTGCTCTCCCAGGGCAACGACGACATGCCCCGAGGCATTGACCTGCCAGGCCTCAATCCAGCAGGCATGCTGCTGCCCGGACCGACCGGCGAAACCAATGTCTATCGCCTGGTACCTCGCGGCGTGGTACTGGCCTGGCCAGCCTCAGCCGAAGGCGCTCGCCTGCAACTGGAGCAGATTCTTGAAACCGGCAATCAGGCCTTGTTCGTTGATACACCGGCAATCCGTGAGTGGGTTGACGCACTGACCAATGCGGATAACCGTGAGCGTATTGCGTTTGTTAACGAAGAGCAGATTGATCATGCAACCGTGGATGCCGCCCTGTTCGAAGGTGATGGCGACACGCTGCGGCGACTGAATTTGCAACTGGCCGCCAAAAAAGGGCCGATTGTGATTGCTCAGGGCCTGCAAACCGATGAGATTCCGCAGGGACATCGCTATGCCATCAGCGGCCTGGTGCACGAACAAAGTATCAGCACCAATACCGCTGCGGCAGGCGGCAATGCGAGCCTGATGACCATTGCCTAGTTGTTCGTTGTGGTAAAGAAGTCAGATCAGCGGTGCACACCATCGTGCCGCTGCGTCTGACCGGAGGCGGCTGGTGGTTTTAGCCGCCCGCTCCCGTAGCGGCTGGCGCACTCTGTTTTGCCTTATCCGCCGCCGCGCCGGTCGCAGCCGGAGCAGCTTCGTCAACTGGTGGAGGTGCAGGATTGGGTGATGCAGGTACGGCAGATGTTGGCGCGGTGGCTGGATCACTGGCCGGTGGCAACGTTGGTCCGCGTTTGATATCAGCATTGGCGATGGCGATCAGATCCTGACCGATACGCTCGGACCAGTTCCGCAGTACTTCAGAGGCCGCATTTTTGAAGGCGGCCTTCTGCTGATCCGTCAGGCGCGTTACCTGTACACCGGCCTGCTCCAGCTGCCCCACCGTTGCATCCACTGCCTGGCTGGCCTCCTGGGAGGTCAGAATCGGCGCCGTTTCACTGATAGCCTGCTCGGCCGCTTCACGTACGCGTTGCTGATCATCGCGCGACCAGTTATTCCAGACATTTTTATTAACGGCGATAAAGATCGGCTCTGCCGGATAATTCCACACCGTCAGGTATTTCTGACCCAACTCATTGAACTTCAAACCGGTAAATAGTGACAGCGGATTATCCTGGCCATCAATGTCCTTTTTCTGCAGGGCGTCTGGCAGCCCGGTCAGATTCAGTTGTACCGGCGCTGCACCCAGGGCTTTGAAAAAGTCCATGAACAGCGGCAGCCCAATCACACGGATCCGCATTCCCTTCAGATCGGCAGGCGCCTGCACGGGCCGCAGCGCATTACTTAGCTGACGATAGCCCGATACGCCCCAGGCCAGGGTCACAATACCGGCCTTGTCCATATTGTCACGCACCAGATTGCCCAGATCGCCACGAATGAGCGCTGCCGTCCCGTTCATATCGGGCACAAAAAAGGGCAGGGAAAAGACCGACAGTGCGCGAAACTGGCTGGACCAGTTACTGGCCAGGGCAACCGACATATCTGCCACGCCCTGGCGCACCGCCGCTGCCTCACGGGTTTGTTCACCTTTGACCAGCGAGGCGTTGGGATACATGCGGATGTTGACACGCCCTTCGGTTTTTTCTGTTACCAGTTCACGCCAGCGTTGGGCGGTGCGCCCGATGGAGATCCGTTCATCGGAGACAAAGGAAAGCGAATACTCGGGCTTATAGCCACCCGCACTTTGTGCCAGGGCTGCCGGCGCCTGCAGCAGCAAAAATGCAGCACAGGCCCCGGGAAGAAAAAAACCGCAAGATACTACCCTTTTCATTCCTTGAACATCCGTATTAGTGATTGATCATACCTCTCATGTTACTGGAATTGATGTACAACCGTGATATTTTCACCTGCCTTGACGGTAATCACCCTTACATACCGCGGTAAATCCCCGTTTGTAATCATAATATTATAAGTACCCGGAGCCAGTTGCAGACTGCGGAACGGCGGACTGGCACCACGCGAGCGGCCATTGATGAACACATTGCCCCATGGCCGTATCACAAATGAAACCGTACCTTTTGAAGAACTGCGTGTCGTGCCCGCGTTGCGTTCGGCGCGTGCCTCGGCAGCAGCCCGGCGTTCCCGCTCCCTTTTCAGGCGCGCATCTTCCTGGCGGGCTTTTTCCAGTGCCGCCTGCTCTCGGGCCTGCGTCGCTTCTTCTTCACGTGCTGCATCTGCCGCTGTCATCTCCACGGATTCGCTGGCGCCTGAAGCCGGCGCTGCAGCGCCCGTCGTGGAGGATGAGCCCGCAGCCGCTGCACCAGCAAGACCGGCAGCCCCGCCCGCTACCTGATTGTCGGTGGCGGTAGCAGTCGTGTTTTCAGTGTTATTGGCTGCATTGGCGGGCGCGTCTTCAGCGCCTGCTGCGGCAGATGGGGTGGCCGCGTCAGCCGGTGCAGATGTGCCTGCCGCAGTACCACCAGCCGATGTGGCGGGCGCACTCTCTTGGGCAAACGTGCTGGTGCGACCTGACGGTGCAGCCTGAGCGGCGGCATCCGGCGCTGTGGCCGTACTCGTCGCTGCCCCTGCTGCCGTACCCCCAACCGTATCGTTAGCAGTTGGCGCCACCGCCGCTGGCGCTTGCTGGCTCGCTGCAGCCAGTCGCGCCTCTTCTGCCTTGGTTGCCTCTTCGATACGTCGCGCTTCCTCCTCACGCCGCGCCTGCTCGGCAGCGGCCTGCTCGTTGACAGCAGCGCTCTGCGCCGTGCCTGGCGCTTGTGCAGCAGCCCCGCCCGTAGCGCTTAGCGTGTTGTCCGACTCGGTCGGCATGGGGCTGGCGCCCGTTGCCGAAGGTGTCGTGTTCTCTGTTGTGGCAGTTGCGGGTGCACCGCTGGTGCTGGCAGCCGGCTCCGTAGCGCCTGATGGCGTTGCCGGCTGCGTTGTATCGGTTACCGACGCAGTAGCGCCGGCAGTCTGATTCTGGCCGGATGGCTCATTGGTTGACGTAGTAGCAGACTGTGACGGCTCTGCCTCATTCGACGCCGACCCGCTCCCGGTATTGCCAGTCGTCGCTGGCGCAGCGCCCCCTGCAATCGTGGCCCCCTCCGCTGCTGGTGAAGCCTCGGACGGCGACGCTGCCGCGCCGGGTGCGGGTTCACCAGCGGCCTGATCGGCCACTGCTGGCGCTGGCGTGGCAGCCGTACCGGAAGCTTGCGGCGTTGCCGGCTCCGTAGAACTCGCCACGGGGGGCGCTTCACCCTCTTTCTGGCCGCCAAAACCGAAATAGGCGCCTGCTGCAATCGCTGCCAGCACCACGGCAATGAGTAACACCGGCGCGCGCTTTTTGTCCTCCCCAGGAGGTACCGGGCTGGCGGGCTGTCCGCCACCGGCGCCATCCGGCGGCAAACCGGCTGCGCCGCTGGTCCCTGCCGTCGCGTCTACGGACTGGTCGTCCGCGCTCGCATCTGTCGATGCCGCTGCGGCATCACGCCGGCTTTGAGTCTGTTCTGCTTCGGCTTGTTCTGCCCTAGCCTGTTCGGCTTTGACTTGTTCGGCTTTGACTTGTTCGGCTTTGGCTTGTTCGGCTCTAGCTTGTTCTGCCCTGGCCTGTTCGGCTCGTACTTGCTCCAGCCCTTCCTGCTCTGCTCGTTCCTGCTCTGCTCTGGCCTGTTCTGCCCGCTCCTGTTCTGCACGGATCTGCTCCTGTCGTGCCGCCTCATCGGCCTGAGCCTGCCGAGCCTGCTCCGCCCTTGCCGCTTCCGCCTCCTCCTGCGCTTTACGCCGGGCCTCGTCCTGAGCCACCTGAGCATCACGGGCTTGTTGTGCCTCCTGCGCCTGACGCGCCGCTGCCTGTTCTGCGGCTGCCTGCTGGTCGTCGCCCGCAGCAGGACTCAATATCCCCTGCGCAGCCAGGCCGCCCGCAACCGCACCGGCGGCTGCTATGCCCCCAGACGCAGCAGGTGCCACAGGTGCACTCGCGCTGGCAGCCGACAAGCCCATCATCACTGATAATTCATCAACCGATTGCAAACGCAAGGCTGACTGCAGCACCGTACTCAGATCCACCGTCCGCAGAAACTGGCGTGAATAGCCTGCAGGCGCGGCGGCGGCCAGCGGTTGCTGCGTATCCTGAACGAAACGGCGTACCGGGCTTTGGGGCTCCTGCCCGCTAATCATGGCGCGTAACAGGGCACCCAGACCGTAAACATCGGTCCAGGGGCCGATACGCCAGGCCACATCGTCTGTCTGCAACTCAATCGCAGCAAATGCCTCTGTGCCGGGCACAACAGGCGCCCCCTGCTTCATAAAGGGCTGGCCAACTCCCGGCAGCAGCTTGGCACGACCTACCGGATCAAGAAATACGGTTTGCAGGGACCAGACACCATAGGCGCGCTGCTGCGCATGCAGTGCCTTCAATTGCGGCAGCAAATCGAGCACCAGATCTTCCAGCTGGCCCTGTGATGCAGATCCGGTGCCAAGGGCCGTCTTGTCCAGCGGCTGCCATGAGGGGTCGACGTTGCGTAGAAGATCCTGTAACGAGGTCGCCATAATGTTGTTTCCTATGCCTGGCTTGTCAAATGCAATAATGAGTAAATAGCTACAGCCTGAAATTGGTGTGCGTGATAAACAGCGAATTGAACAGCGGAATATTCAGCGCCCCGCCATGCACCAGAGACTTTTGCGCGGCGCCATTGGCCTGATTGGTCCACCAATAACTGTTATGTGCGTCGCTATTGAAGCACAACGCCAGTTCCGGCCAGCGCGAGTCGTTCTGGTCAAGCTTTTCAATCGGCGCCGTTTCATGGCCGCCATTCAGAATATCCAGAATATCACTGCTGCCGTCATCTTCGGTCATTTGGGTGGACGCACGTGTCAGCATTTGTGTCAAAGTACCGCGCGCGCCCTGGATATTCTGCTCAAACTGCGTCGCCGAGCAGCCATGCCCGACCGCTGCCAGCAGGCTGCGCCCCAGATGTTCGTAAAACCGCCCCGAACCCGCTACCTGCTGCGCTTCATACTGCACTGCCGGTACATACAGAACGGCCAGCAATGGATACACGCGCCCGACCCGATCGCGACTGGGCGCCAGGCATCCCATCTGCACCATATCGCACCCCAGCGATGCAGGAATCAGAAAATTCCAGATGGGTGCACTCATGTATTCCTGCTCGGCCGACAGCAACACCGACTCATGCATGGCAATCAGACCGGAACTGAGCCAGCGATGCCACCAGCCGATCAGGCCCTGGTCAAGTCGCCGATGGACAAAATCGCCACTGGACGGCATTTTGCCATACCAGCCCAGCGAATCCGAAAGTTGATCAATACTGATTCCGCCCATGTCTAGCCCTTCCCCGGACATCTGAAACTGCGCATATCGCTCAGGCGAAATGGGCTTTTGGCCGAATAGGCGGCAAACTCCAGGGTCACCCGGCGACCGCCGATATTAAAGGTGGCGACGGTCACTTCCGGTGAACGCCCCTGCCGCTGACTGGCCCGGTCCAGCAGACGATTCAGTGCCCACGGGCCTGAGGCGGAAATGCCGGACGTGCCGATTTGCGGCTGCAGACTGATACTGACCTGGTTACTGCCCTGCTTGCCAGGCCATTCCATGGTCACGCCTACCTGAGGGCCATGCGCATAGGTGAGCGTCTGGCCATCCACTTCCATCACCATTTGTGTGATTTCAGGGTCCATATCGATGGGACGCACAGCGACCTTGAAGGACGGCTCCAGTTTTCCGGCAGCAAAATAGACATCGCGAATGACCGCCGCTTTTTCAAAGGAATCCAGAAAGCCGGCGACGCCGCCCTTGGTGCCATCAATGCCCGGCTTGAATCGCCAACTGCCGCCACTCATATCAACCAGGCTGGCCAGGTTCTCGCGGAAAAACTGATCCATCATCTGCTGAGGGCCAAAAAAGCGGGCAAAGTCATTGGGAGCAACATCCTTGGAGGAGTTGCCGAACGGATACCGGCCGGCAATTGAACGACGACAGAAATTGCCCAGCACTGCATTCACATCTTCACCCACTTTTTCCTGACGAACGCCAGCCACCTGCCGTGATGCCGTAACCGATAAATCGGTCAGCACGCCGCCCACCGCCGGAGGCACTCGCCCCGCTTCGGCCTGCAGCTTGGTCAGCACATCTGCCGGGGGCAGCGGACTCTGACTGCGCAAGGCCGTATCGGCGGCCGTCAGATAGGTATACAGCTCGTTGAGCAGCCCGGTCGTACCCTCTATCGGTGGTGCCACGCCCTGTCCCGCACTGCGCGCCAGTTCGCGGTACTGTACAAAATGGTTATCAACTATTTTTTCCAGTTTCTCTTGCGTCGCATCGCGCCGTATCGGATTGTCGATCCCGGTCGCGCCAAACATCGATTCGAGCGACTGGGTCGAACCGGTTACCCGCTCCCGTGCCCGGTCGATCAGCGATCGCTGGTTCTCTTCATCTTCACGCAGCAGCGTGGTCTCCAGGGCAACCCCTTTGACAAACTTGACCAGCGGCGAATTGGACGAGGACAGGCTACGCGCGATTTCTATACTCTGCAGCATGGTCTGGGGTTTACGCACCGACACATCGGCCAGATAACTATCCCAATACTGCACATAGTCGTCAAAGTATCTTTTTTTTACATCTTCGAACAGCTTGCGATTGCTGCCATCGGCAAAGCTGCCTGCCTTGACGTTCAACACCCAGGTGTCATCTTCACGCAATTGTGTGGCCACGTTCTCTACATTCTTGCTGAAAACATTCCAATAACCGTTGTAGGTATACAGCCCGGGGATCCCCTCGTTAAGGGGTTTACCGCTTTTGCGAAAAAAAACCGTAGAGGCTTCCGCACCGCCCAGTGTGATAAACGTGCTCTGAGTCAGACTCTGGCCGGACAACAGGCGCAACATGCGGCTATAGACCCTTTCGGCCAGCGCGTGGCGATCCAGACTGCCGCGTACCCGTTCGATCAGCGCGTCATTTTTGGGAAACGGCGAGGACACGACCCCATTATTGAAGAGGCGGTTGATGTGCAGCTTGAGCATATCGTAATCCTCTGTGGTGTAGCCGGCCGGCAGAATTTTCTGCATATCGGACAGCACCCAGGACTGCAGGAACGACGGATCGTAATGCTCGGTATCGTACATCATGAGATAGGCACGCAAGGCCTCGTACGAGTATTCAAGATCGTCAGGCGGTGCGTTCTCCAGCGCATTTTCAATGCGTCGCGATACTTGCGGCAACAGCACCTGCTTGATCGTTTCATCGTAAATACTGTTAGCCGCCGCAGCGATTTTACTACCCTGATACAGGCCGAACGTATTCCACACAGGAGGGCTGTCTGCCGGGAAATCCTTGCCATTAGGCAAATCAGTGGTCGCGTTCATAAACGGCACCAGACCCAGCACATCACCCGATTCGGTAATCTTGATGTCGCGACTGAGCTGAGTGTAGCCCGGCAGCTTGTCATTCACATCGGCAAGATAGTTTCGATTATTCCGATAGCTATTGAGCCACAGCAGCAGACAAATCGCCAGTACAGCCGTCAGCAGCACATAGCCGCCCCACTGAATCGTGCGATAGCGGCGTTCCCATTTAAGATTCAGGCCCGCCAGCATGGACTCGGGAAACACCACATCCTTGAGCAGATTATGCAGAAAGTAGCTTTTGCCCGACTCCAGCGGAATGCCCGAGCCTGGATCCCGGATGCCTTCAATCTTCAAATATTTCTTGAGCTGTCCTGCTACCCGATCGAATGTCTGGCCACCCTGCGTACCACTGGTGAAATAAATCCCCCGCGGAATCACTACCGATTCAAACTTGGAGCTGGAAAACACATCGCTCAGAAAATGCCCCAATACCTGGCGCAGGCCGGCAAACTGCTGCGGCAGCAAATAAGCCAGCGCGCGTCGGGTTTCATCCGGTTCCGCCGCCAGCACATCCGGCAGGGCCTCGTACAGCCGCTTCTGCAACAGCTCATATTCGGCGTCGTAGGCGTTCATCAGCTTGAAGTCCGGCTTCTGCCCCTGCTCATACGGTATCGTAAAGCCCCAGATCTGATCCAGTTCCTGACGACTGAAGGTCGCAAAATACTCTTCGAAACCGGACAGCAAGTCGGTTTTGGTCACCAGCACATACACCGGGAACTGAATCCCCAGCTCTTCGCGCAATTCCTGCAGGCGACGCCGCAACACGGCAGCATGCGCCACCCGTTCCGTGTCGGTTGCGCTCAGCAGGTCTGCAACGCTGACCGTCAGCATCACGCCGTTAATCGGCTGACGGCCGCGGTACTTGGTCAGCAGATTCAGAAACCCTTTCCACTCCTGCTCATCGCCGGTCGGGTCGCTTTCATGCGTGGTATAGCGGCCGGCTGTATCCAGCAACACCGCTTCATCGGTAAACCACCAATCACAATTGCGGGTACCGCCGATCCCTTTGAGCGCCACTTTACCGAAGCGGTCTGCCAGCGGAAAATTCAGGCCGGAATTGACCAGCGCAGTGGTTTTTCCTGAACCGGGTGCACCAATGAACACATACCAGGGCAGTTGATACAAATATTGCTTGGAAAACCGCGCCAGTGGCGATTTGTTTTCACCCGCTTCAAAACGCGAATTACGCAACAGGGTGATGGCCTCGTCGAAGCGCTCAGACAGGACCTTGATCTCTGCCCGCTCGGCTTCGGGCATTTCTTTGAGTTCAGCTTCGGGTTTGGGCTTGCGCAATTGTCCCAGCAACTGCGCATTCAGGCGTCCTTCGCGCCATTTGCGCCAGATAATGCGCAGCAGCCAGATCGCCCAGATCGTGCCAATCACCCACAACCGCACCTCCTGGGAATCCAGCAAGTACCAGTTATTGACCGACAGACTCGGTCCTACTGTCCAGATCAGGAACGAAATAACCAGCAGTCCGAGAAAGACCCACAAACCACGACTGAAAAGAAAACTGAAGAAGCGACTGATCATCGGTTCGCTCCCCGCGCAGGCATGGCAGACGGATCAGCCGGGGCCGACGAGCCCGGGGCAACAGGTGAAACGAGCAAGGTAATCTCCACGCGCCGATTGCGCGCCCGGTTTTCAGGCGTATCGTTCGCCGCGACCGGATCGGCTTCGCCGCGGCCTTCGGCACGAACGCGTAATTTATCGGTCAGCCGCTCATCCAGCAGCTTTTTGACGGCATCGGCACGGGCCTGTGACAACTCCCAGTTCGAGGGATATTTAATGGTTTTGATCGGTACATTGTCGCTGTAGCCGGTAACCAGAATGTTGCCCTGCACCGCGTTGAGCGCATCGGCCACGCGCGAGAGCACCGGCAGGTATTGCGAGCGGATGCCATCCGCACCCGATTCGAACAGACCGTCGCCACGCAGCACAATCACACTGCGATCGGCTTCATCACGAACCGTAAGCAAATTCTCGCGAATTTCCGGTGCCAGAAACGGTGCAATCCTGTCAGTTTTGACCGGCTCACGCGTCACTTGCGGCGCACTGATCTGCACCGTGGGCGGTTTGATTTTAATGACATCTGCAAACAATTTGTCTGAACGGTCCCCCAGGCTCCACTGCAGGCCGAGAAACGACAGGAAACCCAGTGCTGCAGCCAGCACGGCAAAGACCCACAAGGGAATCGGCAAACGCCGTACCTTATTCAGAATCGGGGCATCCTGCCAATGCGGAGACAACGCAGCGGCATACTGGCCACGTGCGTTGCGCAAGATCAGCAGCAGGCGCTGGCGCAATGTTTCCAGTTGCGAGCGCCCATTGTCCACGACCCGATAGCGACCCTCAAAGCCCAGTACCAGGCAATAGTAAAGCAGTTCCAGCAAGTCGATGTGCTGTGCCGGGTTCTGCGACAGCTTGGCCAGCAGCTGAAAGAATTTCTCGCCGCCCCAGGTCTCGTTATGGAAGGTCACCAGCAGACTGTTGGCCGACCACATCCCGCCGCCACCCCAGGGGGTCAGCGCGGCCGCTTCATCCAGTGCCGTACACAAGCAGTAACGCGCGCCAAGAATCGTCTCGTTGCGGATCCCTGCATGCTGCGCGCGCAATTCGAACTGCCGCACTTCGTCCACCAGATGTTCGCGCAACTGCGCTGGCGAAGGATGCGAGCGGGTATTACGGATTTGCGGAATCAGCACCAGCAGCGGATTGGCTGCAGCAACCAGTGTATTGGAACCACTAATGACATAATCGTCGGGCCGCAACTTGCCCGTATCGGGCTCTGCGGTGGAGTTTGCCCAGGGACCGATCGGCGTCCCCGCGAAATTTTCTGCCATGTTTATCTGTCCCGATCCTCTCTGACCGCCCAGAACTCAAGCGTAAGCCCCGGAAAGTCCCCGGCCAGATGCAGTGCCAGCGCGCCGGTCCGTTCCAGCTGCTTCCACATGTCGCCGGTTTTTTCCAGAGAAAAATAAATATGCCCGGCACTGTACGGCAACTGACGCGGTACATTGGTGACAGGCTTGAGTGAAACGCCCGGCAATTGCAGGTGCACCAGGTCGCGGATGCGTTCCACCGGCCCCAATTTGACCTGTGCCGGGAAGCGGGTTCGTGTGAGCTCGGCTGGCATATCGGCATGGACAGCGATAATAAAATCGGCAGACTGCAGCAGGTGCGGATCGGTAATCTGCCCCACCCGCAGCCCCTGCCCTTTGTCGTGCAGCGGTATGCGAACCGCCTGCTCTTCCAGAATCGTCGTCAGCGCCCGACGCAGTACCTGCATCAGCGGCTCAAAGCTCAGGCGTAAATTATCATGCACATAATCGGGGAACGTCTCCATCCGCTTACCGGTTCCGGTAAAGGTGGCCAGATCGCTGGCCAGCATCAGGAAGTCGTGAAAAATGCGTTCCGGATGCAGATTGCCCAGCGTGACCATGTGCCAGATGGCACCACGATAGCGGTTGATGGTTTCCAGTATCAGGAATTCCGAAACTTCGGCAACGCCGCCGCGCCCAGGCTGATTCAGCCGTGCCGCCAGCAATTCGCTGCGGGCATTCAGCAAGCCGAACAATTCGCGGATAAAACTCGTAAGCGCAAAACTCACACTGCTCGATAACACCGGTGCAATGTAATTGAAGTCAAGCACCACCTTATTGTCAGCGCTGCGTTCGGTGATCCAGGCCAGCGGCATGCCGATCCACTCGTCGCCGAAATCAGACTCAAGCATCAGCCGGAAACGCAAGCGTCCAACCTGCACCACCGCCGTTCCAAGGGACACCTCACAGGTATCGACCACTTCGTCTTCAATCACGCTATAACGCGCCAGGGAGTCGGGCGTCTCTTCAAACACGACGTCTTCAGCACCTTCGCGTACGCGCGGTATCGCCAGATACACGCGCTTGTCCAGCGTGCCAGCCGGCACTTCAAGCGCAAATGGCGCGGACTCTGCATCAAAGCTGAACGGGGTGCCGTCGGGAAACAGGCCAGTCGCTTTTTTCAGCGCAATCTTGCCCAGCGCCAGGGCATCAATGTCAATATCCAGGTCCTGAAACCCCCAGAACACACTCGTGATACTTTCAATGCGTACCCTCAGATTGTGTTCCAGAAATCGTTCGAACTGCTGAAAATGATGAGGACGGAGAAACATGCCCTCGGACCAGACTACTTTATCTTTTATGCTCATAAAACAATCTGCGATCTATTTTGGTTCTGTTTTGTTGACGTTGACAGCAGCTCTCTGCACATCGATGCGAATACGCTTCTCGTCAGGAGAGAACTGCCAGAATTTATAGAAATTGGTCGTTCTGGCTTCCGGCAGGTCTACCACCAGACGCCACTGGCTGTTGTTCAGATCACGGTACGAAGCGACAATGCCCAGTGCCTTGGCCTGGGTGCTGCCCGATGCCTTGATTTGCTCTGTGCTGCCTGGCTTGAGGATACGGGAATTGACCTCCAGCATCTGATCGCCCAGCACCGCGCGCGGATCCTTCATCAGGGCAAAATAGTCTGCCGTATCAAAGGCATTGGTGGACTTCAGTTCGTAGACAGTGACCTTGACGGGGGAAGCCTTGCCCGACGCATTAGGGTTGACCTGATTATCTGCCTTTAACTCTACGACATAGGGAACGGCCATTTTCGATTCGGTTGATGCACATCCGGCCAGCGCACCAGCTGCAATCAGGCTGACCGCACCCAGTTTCATGATCTTGTTATGAATAAATGTCATTTAGCATATCCTCGTTCAAATTGCGTGCAAGTAGCTGGCCAGCGCCGGCCGACCTTAAGATGGCCCTGCAGCCAGGGCCGCAGTGCGGGCATCTGCCTGGGGCTTTGCACCTGCCTGGTTCCGTCTGCCCGCGCCAAAAGATACCCGGCAAAATCGCCAATTTCAACTGTGTTTGTGACAGACCAAAACATTAAGCGCAAAGCCTATACTCTTACTGAAATTGACGAAGATGTAGTTAAATTAAACAGTATTTTTCCAAAGTTACGTATGTGTTACACAATTTACGTTTCTTAAGCACGACGGTGCCGGATTAACATGTTATTGTCATCTACAGGTTTTAATATGATTTAGTATTTAGTCCTGCTGCCGTACACACTCCAAAGACGGGTTCCTCCTTCGCAGAAATGGCAGCACATTGACTGACCTGCATATGTCATTTGCCATAAATAAGCGGGCATATTTCATTTGCATTAACAGGCTATGGCAAACAGTATTATTTAATATTTCTATTACACAAACATGTCTCAATTGAAAAAAATGAATGCTTTACGTGTGTTTCGGTTGTCCGGCGTACTGGCCGCCGGTGTATTTATGTCGGCATGTTCCCTGTGGGGCGGTTCCGATTCAACAGCACTTTCTTCATCTGAAGAAATACAGATCCGCCCGATACGTGAAAGTTTCATGGCAGGACAGTACGACGCAGTCATTACGCAGGTAAACAGCACGCCGGCGCTGAGCAGCGGCTCGGTTCCCCTGCACACGACAGCCCTCAAGTACAAGGCATTCAGCGAGTGCCTGACTGAGGCCAAGCGCAGTTGTGCCAGCACATTTGAACAAATTCTGACACTGAATCCCAATTTCACATTGCTTCCCGCTGAGAAATCCCACCCATCCTGGGGCCCTGTATTTGAACGCGTACAGGCAGAACATCAGCCCGCCAGCGGCAACACAGCCAGCTCTGGCGCGCAGACCAGCGGCAGCATTACGCCTATCCGTCCTCTGACAAAGTAGGCGAGCGCGACACGACGGAGGCGTTACCATCGCCTCCGCTCAAGGAGCAGAATCCATCATGAAACTGACCGTACAACATCTGCACAACGCTACCACGTTTACCTGTCAGTTGCAGCCGCCCGGCGGCACAATTGGCCGTGGCGAACAGAACGACCTGAATCTGCCCGATTCCTCGGGCGACCTGAGCACCCTGCAGGCAATCGTCCGCATGCAGGACACAGGCAACACGGGCACCTTGCTCAATATGAGCAGCATGAGCCACGTTGCTGTCAACGACACACCACTTGGCCTGTCTCAGGAAGTCAGCGTCAGCTGCGGCGACCGAATAACCGTGGGTGATTATCTGATTATCGTTAACGAGCCGTCTGCCGCTGCCACAGCGTCGGCCGCACCGGCTGCCACGCCGGCCGCTCTGAACGACAAAGAACTGAGTGCAACCCCGTATGACACGGCAGCATTCTCCGGCAAGACCGTAGCGGCGGGCACCCCCGTCGCAACAAGCGCCTTTGCCGCTACACCGATGACCGCCCCCGGCAATGACGAAGCCCTGCCAACCTGGCATCCGGCTTATAAGGCACCGGCAGAACAAACCGCCAGCACCGGGCAACCGGATCCCTATCCTGAAGAACACCCGCTTGGCACACCCATTAACCGGATGCCGCCTCCAGCGCCTGTGGCCAACACCACGGTTGCTCCGTTGGGTGACAGCCAGGCAGTATCGCGCGCACTACCGGACAATGCAATGGCTGCGCCTCCTGCCGATGCCAGCGACAACCCGCCACCTGAGCCCCCCGCACCCGTTCCGGAAGAAGATCCCGACGATATTTTCAAGGATCTGCTCAGCGGCCCGGGCGTACTACCCGTGGGCGGCTCTACACCCGATGAGCGCCACCCATTTGACATGGAATCGGCCACCAATCGCAATCATCATAATCCGGTAGAACTGCTCAGGCCGGAAGGCATGCGCCATCCATCGATAGACGGTGACCCGCTAGATGCCTTGCCTTCCGATGGCACAGACAAAGATCGCTACACCATTTTCAGTGACGATAGTCCGACTACGCTGAACAAAGACACTGCGCTGGACAGCCACAAGCAGGACAACATACTTGATACGCTGCACCGCGCGGTGCATGCCGGATATAAAGACAAATATCCGGAAAAAAAATAAGGCGTCCGGTAACCATACGACACGCGATGAAGCGCCCCCTCGACAATGGTGGTATCTGACGTGGCCTGCCTGGCCTCTACCCGTCAAAAGAAATGCCCGCCTGGGAACCGCACCCCAATAGTTGGACATCAATCCAACCTTTGGGGCATTTTTCGAATATCAGAATAACGGCCCGCGTGCTTCAGCTGTATTGATAGACAAATTCGCCGTCCTGCGCATCCAGAGACACCCGCGTCAGACTGCGGCCTTCGATGGTGCTCTGCAGAATTTCCTGACTTACTTTGGGCAGGACCGTATTGGTCAAAATCGCATCCACCATCCGTCCGCCGGATTCCACTTCGGTACAGCGCCCGACGATCTGCGCAACCGCAGCATCAGTGACGTCAAAATCAATATTGTGATTTTGCTGCAGGCGTACCCTGATGCGATCCAGTTGCAGACGTACGATACTGCCCAGCATCTGGTCCGATAGCGGCACATACGGCACCACCACCAGTCGCCCCAACAGGGCCGCAGGAAACACGCCCAGTAATGGATCACGCAAGGCGCCGGCCAGGCCTTCTGCATCAGGCATCAGGTCCGGATCCTTGCACAAATCCACAATACGGTCCGTACCCACATTGGAGGTAAGAATAATCACCGTATTTTTAAAGTCGATATACCGCCCTTCCCCGTCCTCCATCCAGCCTTTATCGAAGACCTGAAAGAAAATCTCGTGGACGTCGGCGTGCGCCTTCTCTACCTCATCAAGCAGCACGACACTATAGGGACGTCGCCGCACGGCTTCGGTCAGCACACCGCCTTCGCCATAGCCAACATAGCCCGGAGGTGCACCTTTAAGCGTAGAAACAGTGTGTGCTTCCTGAAACTCACTCATATTAATGGAGATCAGATTCTGCTCGCCGCCGTAAAGCGTTTCAGCCAGGGCCAGCGCCGTCTCGGTTTTACCCACACCGCTGGGGCCACATAGCAGAAACACCCCTACCGGTTTATTCGGATCCGTGAGGCGAGCGCGCGACGTCTGAATACGGCGGGTGATCGCATCCAGGCCGTCACGCTGCCCAATCACGCGTTTTTCCAGCGAATCGGACAACTGTAATACCGAACTGGCCTCATCCTTGACCATACGCCCGACCGGAATGCCAGTCCAGTCGGCCACGACGGCCGCAACGGCATTGGCGTCCACCGATGGGAAAATCAGCGGTGCCTCGCCCTGCTGCTCCTCCAGTTGCGCCTGCACCTGCCGCAGTTCAGCCAGGCTTTCGCTACGCAATTGCTCGTCGGTATCCTCATTACGCAACACCTGCCGCAATTCAAACATTCTGGCGGCCAGCTCCTGCTCGATCCGCCAGTTTTCTTCCAACTGACCCAACTGCTCACGTGCTGCTTCCAGATCGCTATCAATCGTGGCAATGCGTGCCTCGCTGCCAACGCCCACCTGCCATTCGCGCTGCGCAATATCGCGTTCGATCTGCAGATGCTCAATCCGCCGCCGGCAATCCTCTACAGCCGGCGGTTGCGCATGCTGACTGACCGCCACGCGGGCGCAGGCCGTATCCAGCAAGGCGACCGCCTTGTCGGGCAACTGGCGCGCCGGAATATATCGATGCGACAGCCGCACGGCGGCATCGATCGCCTCGTCCAGCAAGAGCACCTGATGATGCGACTCCAGCCTGCCAGCCAGACCGCGCAACATAATCAGCGCACGGGCTTCAGCCGGCTCATGCACCTGCACCACCTGAAAACGGCGTGTGAGCGCGGGGTCCTTTTCGATGTACTTCTTGTATTCCGACCAGGTCGTGGCACCAATGGTGCGCAACTGGCCACGGGCCAGCGCGGGTTTGAGCAGGTTGGCGGCATCACCCGTACCGGCTGCCCCGCCAGCGCCGATCAGGGTATGAATCTCATCGATAAACAGCACTATCGGTTTTTCACTGGCCTGCACTTCATCAATCACCTGGCGCAGGCGTGATTCAAACTCACCTTTCATGCTCGCGCCCGCAGACAATAGCCCGATATCCAGCAAATACAGTGATACCTCGCGCAGCGAAGGCGGCACGTCGCCGCTGGCCAGCCGTATCGCCAGCCCTTCCACCACTGCCGTTTTACCTACACCGGCCTCACCGGTCAGCAAGGGATTGTTCTGGCGACGCCGCATCAGAATATCAACAATCTGGCGGATTTCTTCGTCACGGCCAGACACCGGATCAATTTCATTGTTGCGCGCCCGGGCCGTCATGTCGACCGCATACTGCGCTAAGGCAGACTTGCCGCCGGGGCCTGTCGCAGGCGCCGCGGCGCCCCCCTCAGACAAAGCAGCACTGTCCTGCTGCTCAACAGAATCTTTGACGATGGCAGGCAGATTATCAGCCAGCACATCCGGCGTGATTTTTTTAAATTCAGATGAAATACCGTAAAGCACATTGCGCAGCGAATGCGTCTTGAGAATCCCCAGAATCAGATGCGCACTACGGATCCGCGCTTCGCCATACTTGAGCGAACCATATACCCAGGCACGTTCGGTTGCATTGTCCAGATGCTCTGACAGATCGGAGACCGACGATGCACCACGCGGCAATTCGTCCAGCGTCGCAACAATGCCACGCTCCAGCTGATCGGTATTGAGTTCGAAATAGCGAATGATTTTCTGCAGATCGCTGTCATGCTCGTGCATGATCTGATGCAGCCAGTGAACCAGCTCTACATGCGGGTTTCCGCGAAGTTTACAAAATGCCGTGGCGCCTTCCAGCGAGCGGTACAGCAGGGTGTCAAGTTTTCCAAAAAGATCACTGCGATTGATTTCAGACATAGTTGTTTGTTTTGCTTGCTGTCATTTGTGAATAGAAAAGCGTAGCCTAAAAATATGACCTGCCTGTGAATAATGACCTGTATGTTACGTGTATCCGCGAAGGTTTTCGAACCCTAAAGTTTTGCTAAATGTAAGCAGGCTGCAGCGGTGATATCTAGGCGTTCGTCGCCACCGGAGGCGATATTCGTGTTGGTGCAGGCTCGGCCCTATTTCCCTGTCTGATATTATCAGCGCCATAGAGCGCGGTCACTATTCACAAGATCTTTCGCTTTCAGGTACACTGATTGCAAACGCCATATCATTTCATCAGGCTGTCTGTACACACCTTTTAACTGCACACCTTTTAACTGGCCCCACCCTCGCATGGATACTCCTTCGGCTCCTGTGACCCCAACACATACGCTGCCGCCAGACTTCTGGCAAAAGCTTGAAGCAGACCCCTATCGTTATGGTCTGTATCATGTGTTGCGCTGGCTGGATGCGCGCAGCGGCACACGCAAACCGCTGGGCCGCGATTCGCTGCCCTCACGCGAACCGGTGCGACTGCGCCAGGAACCCTCCATGGCGTTCGCGCCGTCCACCATCTGCGATGTCGATCGTGATAAAGATGGTCCGCCCGTGGTCTCCATTCTGAGCTATGGCCTGTTCGGTCCCAACGGCCCGCTCCCCCTGCATTTAACAGAATATGTGCGCGAACGAATCGTGCATCATCGGGACCATACGCTCTCGGCCTTTGCCGATATTTTTCATCATCGCCTGATTGCGCTCTTCTATCGGGCCTGGGCCGATGCGCAAAGCACGGTCAGTCTGGATCGCCCTGAAGAAAATTTCAGTCGCCATGTTGCCAGTCTGATTAATCAGGGGCAGGAATCACTCAAACATCGTGACTCCATCATGGATCACGCCAAGTATTTCTTTGCCGGCCATCTGGTGCGCCAGACGCGCAATCCGGAAGGCATTATCCAGATACTGAAAACGTTCTTCAATATCAACGTCAGCCTGAAGGAATTCGTACCACAGTGGATTCAGCTGCATCCCTCGCAGCAGCTCGGTCTTAATGGCAGCATGGGGCTGGGCCAGGATACGATTCTGGGCAGCTCGGTGCGCGACGCGCAGCATAAATTCCGATTATCGCTGGGGCCCCTGACCCGCTCGGAATTTGACCAATTCATGCCTGGCACGCGCAAGGCCAAACAGCTCACACACTGGCTGCGACATTACGTGGGCATCGAACTGAACTGGGATGCCGAAATCGTGCTCAAAAAAGAAGACATCAAGGGCATTCGTCTGGGTGAGGCCTCACCACTGGGTCTGGGCACCTGGATGGGCCTGCGCCCCGACAGCGCCGGCGATGCGCACGATGTAGTGATTGACTACGAATTGCGCGAACGACAATAACGAGCCACCTGCTCATCACGGGATTAGTTGCGAATTGCCCGCCTCCCGGGTAATTTATAGAGGAATATCGAGGTTAACCTTAATAAAAATCAGAAAAAACAAAAACAATATACATATAAAATCAAAATGTTAACCGTTATTTATAAGAGTTAACCCTTATATTCATGACTTTTACTTTTCCGTAAAATCCCACACTTTCAACAGACAAGACACAGGGAACGAGGAATGAGTGGCATAAATCCAATGATCATCACGTTCGCCATATATCTGATTGTCGTACTGGCAGTCGGGTTTATCGCCTACTTTTCAACACGTAATTTTGACGACTATATTCTGGGCGGACGCAGTCTGGGCAGTTTTGTAACGGCACTCTCGGCCGGCGCCTCCGACATGTCCGGCTGGTTGCTGATGGGCCTGCCCGGCGCGATTTATCTGACCGGCCTGTCCGAAGCCTGGATTGCGATCGGCCTGACTGTCGGCGCCTATTTCAACTGGCTGCTGGTATCCGGCCGTCTGCGCATGCACACCGAATACAACAACAATGCGCTCACGCTTCCTGAATATTTTCACCACCGCTTTGGCGCCGGCAACGTCATCATCAAAATTGCGGCTGCGGCCATTATTCTGTTTTTCTTTACCATCTATTGCGCATCCGGCATTGTGGCTGGTGCCCGTCTTTTCGAGAGCCTCTTCCACGTTGATTACGTCACGGCCATGTGGCTGGGCGCCGGCGCCACCATCGTCTATACCTTCATCGGCGGCTTTCTGGCAGTCAGCTGGACCGACACAATTCAGGCTTCTCTGATGTTTTTCGCACTCATCCTTACGCCCATCATGGTATTGCTTGGGCTGGGCGATCTGTCTGCCGTCATCACAACCATTGATCAGGCGGCCGCCACCGCCGGCAAGAATTACTCAAGTCTGATTTCCGGCACAAGCTTTATTGCAATCGTGAGTGCTGCTGCGTGGGGCCTGGGTTACTTTGGCCAGCCACATATTCTGGCGCGCTTTATGGCAGCCGATTCGGTCAAAAGCCTTAAAAAAGCCCGTCGCATTGGCATGACCTGGATGATTCTGTGCCTAGGTGGCGCGGTCGCGGTGGGCTATTTTGGCATTGCCTGGTTCCAACTACACCCGGAACAAGCGGGCGAAGTCACCAATAACAGCGAACGTATCTTTATCGAACTGGCCCAGATTCTGTTCAATCCCTGGATTGCAGGTGTGATTTTGTCCGCCATTCTGGCCGCTGTTATGAGTACGCTAAGTTGCCAGTTACTGGTTTGCTCCAGCGCCATTACCGAAGACTTCTACAAAGGCTTTATCCGCCCGCATGCCGCCCAGAAAGAACTGGTGTGGATCGGCCGCGCAATGGTACTGCTGATCGCGCTGATCTCCATCTGGATTGCGTCTGATCCGGAGAGCAAAGTGCTTGGCCTGGTTGCCTACGCATGGGCCGGCTTCGGCGCCGCTTTCGGTCCGGTCATTATTCTGTCGGTCTTCTGGCGTCGCATGAATGCGGCAGGTGCGCTGGCCGGTATGGTAGCGGGTGCGCTGGTCGTCGTATTGTGGAAACAGTACAGCGGCAGCAACTTGTATGAAATCGTCCCCGGTTTCATTGCAGGCCTGATCGCCATCGTCGTCGTTTCACTGTTAACCAAAGCGCCTGCGCAGGCAGTGGTTGACAACTTCGACCGTGCAGATCGTGACTTCAAATCCGCCGTATAAGCCGCCATCGGCCGCCTTGTGAGACAGGCCGGCCTGCAGGCAGCAAGCAAACGCGCGCGTCCCGCCCGGGACCGCGCGTTTTTCTTTATCTGCTGCCTGATTTTATCTGCTGCCTGATTTTATCTGCTGCCTGATTTTATCTGCTGCCTGATTTTATCTGGTGGCTGATTTTATCTGGTGGCTGATGTCTGTCGGGTTCCCTGCCCTGCCGCAATGTGAATGCTGGCGCACCGGACACTTCTGCCCACCTACCCACCGGACAGGCATACAGCGTGTCATGGCGCACGCGTCTTCTTGTGCCATTTTTCTGATACCAACGCCGAACACGTACGCTTTGTACAACATAATCAGTGATTTGCACGAATCCTGTCGGCAAATGACCGGTTAAGCCCTACAATCGACTATACCCGATCAATCCGAACACCTGCATCCTCAAGGTCCAGCTTGAAAATCCGCCAGCCGCTTCCTCCCCTGAACAGCCTCAAGGCATTCGAGGCCACTGCGCGTCTTAAATCCATGGCGCTCGCGGCCAGGGAGCTGCATGTCACCGCCTCGGCGATAAGCCAGCAGATTAAACAGCTCGAACATCACCTTGGCCAGCGCGTTATCACTCAGTCACGCAGCGGGATCGTACTGACCGCAAGCGGACGCGATGCCTTACCCAAACTATCTCAGGCGTTTGATCTGCTGGCCGCGTCCTTTCATCATCCGCGCGACCCCATGCTGGTGCGCATCAGCGTACTGCCTTCGTTCGCACGCTTCTGGCTTAATCCGCGCCTGCCGGCGTTCTTTCGGCAGCACCCAGGTATCCGGCTGGATATAGACAGTTCCTCAAAATTAATTGATTTCACCTTTGATGATCTGGATCTGGCCATCCGCTATGGCAAAGGTCATTACGAAACACCACTATGCGACAGCCTTATGAAGGAAGCGCATCAGGCTGTCTGTACACCAAGACAGTATCCGGCGTGGGCGCCGCTGATCGAATCGGGCGACTTCGCCCGCCTGCCATTAATCGGCGACCGGGGCATGCTGGGCGGTGACGATCAGGATGTGACCTGGCGCGAATGGCTGCACGCGAAAGCGCCCGACGCCACGTTGCCGGAAAACCGCATCACCTATACCGACTCGGGCCTGTCAGTGGACGCCACCCTTGCTCATCAGGGTATGTTACTGGGGCGACTGGTACTGCTGGATTCATTGCTCAAAGAGCAAAAGCTGATCGTGCTGGACCCGCTTACATTGCACTCCGAACTGGGATACTTTCTGCTGGGGCCGTCATTGGCGGGCCTGTCCGAAGGGGCACAAAAGTTTCGGCAGTGGCTGCTACAGGAAGCGGCGACATATCAGGCGCAGCACCACACCCGGTCATCGGCTTTTTCTGATCGGTAACCGGGCACTCCAGGCGCGGCGTGGGCAGAACCCATATTCTTATTTGTGCAGATACCGGCCGCTGCTGGAAGGTTGTTTATTGCGACTGTGTTCGCGCCAAACCGTTGGCGCTCACATCACGTGCAACCGCATCCTGCGTCAACGGTTTACTTTTCGACAGCGGATCCGGCGCTTGTCTTTTTACCCCCGCCTGACGAGCATTCGCCACGCCGGCAACAATAATCATCACAATGCCCAGCCATTGCCAGCCGCCCACTTCATGGCCGAAAGCAAAATAATCCGCTATGACTGCCACTACCGGATAAACGTAGGACAGAATGGCAATTTTTCCCACTGGCAACGATTGATACGCAGAGTAGATCAGGATATACATCAGGAAGGTATGAAATACCCCAAGCACAACCACACACAGCCACTGCGTTGAAGTCTGCGGCATCTGGTCAAACGCCATAATCGGCGCCAGGAAGACCAGGCCCACGCCCAATTGGCACATAGCCACGACATGGGGTTTGATGCCGGTCAGTTTTTTGGTCACAATGGTCAGGCCTGAATACAGGATGGCTGCCAGCAAGGCAAAACCGGCGCCCTGCAGGAACAGCAGATCCACTTTCACCCCAAACAAAGCAGGCAACACAATCAGAATCACCCCGCCAAAAGCCAGCATGGCCAACAGCACCTGTTTAAGCGTAATGCGCTCGCCGAACATCAACGGTCCGGCCAGCAACAGAAAAAACGGCTGCGTATTATAGATAACCGTCCCAACCCCGATGCCCGCGTGCAGATACGAAGCAAACAGCGCAGCCCAGTTCAAGACCAGCACTACGCCGCTGACCGCCAGCAAGACCCATTGCAACCGTGATACATGCGCCAGCTTCAGATATCCTTTGGCAAAGCAGAACAGCAGCAGGCACAGCCCGCCAACCAGACAGCGCCAGAACCCCACGTTAAAGGGATTCTGACCAGACCAGACAACGAACAGCCCTATCGTGCCCGACATGGCCATCCCCAATATCAGTTGAAGCTGACCTGCGTTTTCCTTTTTTGTATTTTCTAACATGCTTTTTCCTGAACGACCTCGATAATACTGCACCGCATCGCGTTGCAGTCGCCGTCTGCGATACCGGCCATCGCCAACAACCCTGCACAACTACGGCGACCGCTAGACTGTCATCATTGTGAACAAGCCACCCACGACTGGCAAGCCAGTTTTTCTTAATAGCCTTTACTTTTTCTGACGAGCCGCCGCCCTCCAATCGGATAGCGGACGTCACTGCGCCATCAGCCTCCAACTCACCCGTCTCCCGTCTCCCGTCTCCCGTCTCCCGTCTCCACTTTCCATACGATAAAACCAGCGTTACTGTGGGTTCCCCAGATAGCGAGATCGTAATTAAAACGCCAGTTTTAGTCTGGCCGCCATGTGCGCCGGCACGCCGGCCAGATACAGAATTCAGGAAAAATTAAGATACAATCGCCGGATTATTCTGTACTCTATCTAAATCTTTAATAGCAATTGAATTAGGACAACTGAAATGTACCTGGTCGCCATTCTTGCCATATTGATCGCGCTGATCGTCCTGGCAACAACCAAACTCAAACTCCATCCATTTCTGGCCCTGCTTGCGGCGGCATTTATCGGCGGCTTCATGTATCAGGTGCCGCTGCTGGATATTGTCAAACACATTACCACCGGCTTTGGTGGCATCATGGGCAGTATCGGGATTGTGATTGTACTGGGCACCATCATCGGTGTCATTCTGGAAAAAACCGGCGCCGCCATTACAATGGCCGACAGCATCATCAAACTGCTGGGCAATCGCTTCCCCACATTGACCATGTCTGTTATTGGCTATCTGGTTTCGATTCCCGTATTTTGCGATTCAGGCTACGTCATTCTGAACTCGCTGAAAGAAGCGATTGCAAAACGCATGAATGTCTCGCTGATCGCCATGAGCGTGGCACTGGCAACCGGTTTGTATGCAACACATACCTTCGTACCGCCAACACCCGGGCCCATCGCAGCTGCCGGTAATCTGGGTCTGGGCGACAATCTGGGTCTGGTGATTCTGGTGGGGCTGGTGGTTGCTGCAGTGACGGCGCTGGCCGGTTTGTTCTGGGCTAATATTTTCCTGAAAAAAGACATTGAACTGGAAGCACCGGTGGTGGCTACCGGTCCGAATCAGGAGCTGATGAAAACCCGCGAAGAATATGGTGTACTGCCCAGCGCAACGCAGGCGTTCACTCCCATCTTCCTGCCTATCATCCTGATCTGCATTGGCTCGGTCGTTGCTTTCCCCAGCAAGCCATTTGGTGAAGGCACGTTTGCCAATATCCTGCTGTTCCTGGGACATCCTGTCGTCGCGCTGCTCGCGGGCATGATCTCTGCCATGTTCCTGCTCAAAGGCTCAGGCAAACGCCAGCAGTTCCATGACTATGTGGCCGAAGGGCTGACTTCTGCGGCACCGATTCTGCTGATCACGGGTGCTGGTGGTGCATTTGGCGCAATTCTCAAAGTAACGCCACTGGGTGACTATATCGGCACCACCTTATCGGCCATGGGCATTGGGCTGTTCATGCCCTTTATCGTTTCGGCTGCGCTCAAAACCGCTCAGGGTTCAACCACCGTTGCACTGGTCACCACTTCAGCGCTGGTCGCGCCGATGCTCGGCCAACTGGGCCTGGATAGCGAAATGGGACGTGTGCTGACTGTGATGGCCATTGGCGCTGGTGGCATGACTGTATCCCACGCCAACGACAGTTTCTTCTGGGTAGTGACTCAGTTCAGCCGCATGCGCGTTTCAACTGCCTATTATGCCCAGACCGTAGCCACGCTGATTCAGGGTGTCGTTGGGATGATAACAATATGGCTGCTTAGCCTGGTTTTACTGTGAAGACAAACGGCAGACAGTGTTAATGGCCGTACCCGACCCGACAAAGCAACCGCGTCGGTACCGGTCGCAAGCGCAACCGACAAGTTGTCCAGCAAATTGTTCCACACACTAAGCTGATCGATCGAACTGCACTCTGCAGAAACACCGCATAACCCAGGGCCCTATCACAAAATGCTAACCACATAGCATGCGTGATAGGGCCCTGGTGTTTACAAACGTATTTAATACACGCAGGCGCAGGAAGCCGGAGCGGAGCGGAGCAGCGCCAGCCCGCTCCGGTTAACTATGCCAGGCTATTTGCCTTTCTTCGGCACAGGCAACCCAAGCCAGTCTTTATAGAACGCCTCGATGTCCGGCGAAAAATCGTGAATCACGGGATACCAGGGTGTGGGCGCTTCCACATCCAGCATGACACCGCAATCGGGGCAATAATATTCCCGATAGACTTGCCATTGCGTGTCAGGCGCCATGAGAAGTGGATACACCTCTTCCATCGCTTGCGGCGTATCGCGCACGAAAATCGCTGCCTCCAGTTTCCAGTTCTTGTCGTAGGCGCAAAATTCATGTCCGCACTCACATTTGGTAATCCATTCACCTGTTTTTGCCGAGCGCACGATATGCAGATGCGGCCCCAGCGGCAGAATGATTTCATCTGCCCATGACATTTTGGATTGCAACACCTCGCGGTACATTTCAAAGCGTTCCTTGTCCTTGGGCATCTGCAACATGCGCAAGGTGGTGTCCCAATCAAGTTTTCCGTCAACCAGATTGCTGACCTGTTCCTTTGTATAAACTGACATCATTTATCTCCAATCGTTTTGTAGCGGGACCGGCGAACCTGGCGCCGGTCCCTGCCAATTACTCTTCTACCAGCACAACGGTACGAACATCGGGCATCTCGGATAGATCGTTGCGATACTTCGCGCCAAAGGAGGGCACGCCCAGTTCGGATTCGGGCAACGACCAATCGGCTGGCAGATCCCAGAACGATTTGAATTCGTTGGTAAATTTCTCGCTCAGCCCGAAGCTGGTGGAGTACATATGACGTACCGGCAATGAGGCGTCTTTGGCGATAATCCGTTCGCGCTCCTGTTTCATCCAGTCGCGTACCGGCACGGCGCGTTTCAGCCGCGCCTGACGGATCTCCTTACGCCGCGCGATGGTTTTATCCTCGTCGATCGTCCATACGCCAGCTTCATCCTTGGCAATGACCGCTCCATAAACACGTTCAGCGTATTCAGGCAAAACGAATCGGCTGTTGAGATCCCGGGCAATGGCCTGTGGCTCACGATCCAGAGGATCGCCAAATCCCGGGCCACCACGAATGTAATTCAGATACAGATCATGATCATCGAAGACGGTTTCGGTTGTCATGCATTGCTTGTCGCGTTTGACCACCGCACCCTCGTTCAGATGCTGCTCATATAGCGGCGAATTGGGATTGGCATCTGCACCCAGCGGCAGTGACTGGCGATTGGCAATGCGATCTTTCAAACCGGTATGGTGTGCTTCGAAGCGGTAACCGCTGGCAGCAGGATAACCGCCCATCAGACCCCAGTCACTGTTCATATAGCCGTTGCCAGAAAAGAACATGGTCCAATCCTGTGCATGCCAGACCATACGCAGGGTTTCCAGACCGCAACCGCCGCGATACTTGCCATAGCCACCGGAATTACATTTGACATTACGCCCCATGAACAGCAGTGGCTCTGCCATTTCCCAGATTTCGATATCGCCCATATCGCCTTCGGGATTCCATACTGCGGCAGCGTGGTTCAGTCCATCCTTCACTGCGCAGGCGCCGGTGCCGGTTGCCGCCGTCTCGAAACTATTGACAGCATGAATCTCGCCGTCCTGGTTGATCCCGCCGCCCTGCAGCCAGTTACTGGTATTACCGTTACCGGCATTGACCTCCTCCAGATAGCCACGGCTGAAATAGGACTGACTCATGGCGCGCCACATGCCGGTCCAGGCAGAAACGAGGTAATGCCAGGCGTCGGAATGAGCGGTACGACGGTCATCCGGATTCATCCAGGTTCCTTTCGGAATATGAAACTCGGTAGCGTAATAAGCACCGTCGTTAATCCGTTGGGTGGGCACCAGCGTCTGGGTCAGCATCACCCAGATCCCGCTGGTGAACGCCACCTGATTGGCATTGAAGCTATGCCAGCACCAGCGGCTGCCACCTTCGAAGCTCATGCGCCACGAGGCATCCGGACGAATGGTGAGTTCGGTAGGGGCGTGCATGATGGTATTCATCTTGGCGTAGGACGAGGTGAGGTTCACATCCTCATGGTCATAGGGCACGTCAACAAACGCCACCTTACGATACACGCCGGGAATGGTCATGTCTTTGAGCCGCTGGCGCAGCCCGCGACGCCCTTCTTCGATGATTTCGTAGGCAAACTTTTCAAATGCCTCGACACCTTCGCTTTCAATCACTTCCTCGACCAGCGCCCGAATCATATGGCAGCCGGCAATCCGGGTACGTTCATCCAGAATCAGGTACTTCGGCGTGCGGGTTGAGCGCTGGCTTTCATGCAGCCAGTCGCGCATAGGTTGATCATTGACGCCCGTCTTGCGGCAGGTGGTCATATACCCATCGCCAAATCGCTGTGTCTGCCCGGTAGACATGGAACCCGGACTGATGGAGCCGGTATCGATCACGTGCGTTACGCCACCCACCCATCCTACCAGCCGATCCGCCCAGAAAATGGGAACAATCGTAGCAATATCGCAAGGGTGAACGTTACCAATGGTGCAGTCGTTGTTGGTGAACATGTCACCCGGATTGATACCGGGGTTCGCTTCCCAATCATTTTCGATCATATACTTGATCGCCGCACCCATGGTACCCACGTGGATAATAATGCCGGTTGAAGTGAGGATACAATCGCCTGCCGCGTTATAAAGCGTAAAGCACAGTTCGCCTTCCTGTTCCACGATAGGAGAGGCCGCGATTTTCTTGGCGGTTTCGCGGGCATGAACCAGTCCGCCGCGCAGCCGGGAAAACATTTTCTCGTAGCGAATCGGGTCCGTTTCCTTCAGGGCCAGTTTCGTCAGGCCATTGTAGTACCCGGTCTCACGGGTTTTTGACAGTACCTCCCCGCGATGCTCGCGCAGCGTCTTGCCATTGCCCAGCAATTGCCCCGGACCAAATACTTTTTTGGTCATCATATTCATGTGTGTCTCCTGTTTTCTATTTGATTTCTTTCAGATGGAACAAGCGATGCGTGTCCAGTCTGGTTTCAAATCCTTTGGGCACGACAAATGTGGTCGAATCCGATTCGATCACTGCAGGGCCAACGATATGGTTTCCTGCCTGCAGCTTTTCCATCGACCAGACATCGGCCTGCTCCCACTGCTTGCGTCGGTAGAATGCCCGCTTGCCCAGCAATGCCTCTTGCGGCGGCGTTTCCCCCACTAGCGGCTCTTCCGGCAACTCCGGTTTTTTCGACACCACGCTACCACGCATGATGGCACTGGTTACACCAAATCCGAGTTCGGGCGAACTGGCAGAGGTAGCGTAAACGCGCGCATAGGTTTGATCAAACGCCTCTACCAGTTTTTCCCAATCGGCCACAGTGGCCGCAGCACTGATAGGAGAATCGATTTCAAGATCATTCAGCTGACCGAGATACTGCATGCTATAACCCGGACGAAGCAAGACATCTTCTCGCTTGAAGCCGTTGATAATGAACTCCTCGATTACCTTTTCTGCCAGCTCGGCCCAGGCTTCAGTCAGGGTTTTGCCTGCGGCCATCTTGACGTCATCACCGGCTGTAGGAGGAACGGCGACGTCCACACTTTTATCGTAGCGGTATTCGTACTCGGCACAAGCGCAGCCAAAAGCAGAGAAGCCGGCGGCCCAGGCAGGCACCACGACATCTTCAAAACCCAGCCCTTCCGTATAGCCATAGGTGTGAACGGGGCCTGCCCCGCCATAGGAGAAGCAGACGAAATCGGCCGGGTTATAGCCCTTGGCACTGATAATGGAGCGGGTATATTCACGCAGTTGCAGGTCAAGCAACTCAATCACACCGGACGCCGCGTCTTCGACGGACAGCCCCAGCGGATCGGCGATCTGCTCTTTCATGCAGCGACGCGCGCGTTCAACGTCAAGCTTGATCGCGCCGCCCAGGAAATTGTCTGTATTCAGATAGCCCAGAATCACGTGACAATCGGTCACAGACACCGTATCAAGGCCACTTTCGGGCCAGCACATACCCACACGGTAGCCGGCACTATCGGGGCCGAGCTTGATGGCTCCGCTGTAAGGATCGATACGCACAAAACTGCCGGCACCCGCACCCACCGAATCCATCGCGACCAGCGGCAACGACAGCACCAGCCGCGCCATGTCGGGGTCCGACTTGATGGCAAAATTGCCTTTGGTGATGAGCGCCATGTCAAAGCTGGTACCACCAATATCACTGCACGCGATATTGTCGTAGCCGAGCAGTTCGCCCAGATATTTGGAGCCGATCACCCCGCCAATCGGACCGGATACAATCGTGCGGGCCAGTTCCTTGGCGCGCCAGCCAATGGTGCCGCCATGCGTAGCCATGACCCGCAGATCGAACTTGCCGCCATGTTTCCTGAAACGGTCACTGACTCGTTTGAGCGTTGCGCGTGACGGTTCTGCCGCATAAGCTTCGAGCACGGTCGTATTGGTGCGGTGACTTTCCTTTCTTGACGGATAGTAATCAATCGTCGCAAAGACGGGAATCTCTTTGCCCAGTTTTTTAAGTTCGTCCAGGCAGAGATCACGGGCGCGCTGCTCGTTGGTTCCGTTTTTATGCGATTGCAACAGACTGATCACGATAGCCTGTGAGCCATTCCGGACCAGCTCGCGTGTGGCCGAGCGCACTTCGTCTTCATTTAGGGGAATGACGATTTTTCCCTGTACATCGGTTCTCTCAGTAACGCCGCGTGTACGGGAAAGCGGCACCAGCGGTTCATCATAGCGGTGGGTATTCAGATGAATGCGATCCTCCAGCGCATAACCGAGGTAGCTTTGCAGCGCCCGGCCCATTGAATGGATATCTTCAAACCCTTTATTGCACATGAGGCCGACATCCAGCCCCTTGCGCATCACAACGCGATTGAGCATCGCCGTACCTGAATACACGCAGGTGAGCAGTTCGGGATAGACATCTTCGACACTGCGCCCCCACGCAGCCAGCGCGTCTTGCGATGATTCATAAATGGCCTGAGATTCGTCGCCTGGATTACTTTGCGCCTTGCCCACCACGAACCGCCCATCGCTGCTGACGAAAAAGGTATCGGTCATCGTGCCGCCGGCATCGATACCCATTACCTGAACGGGCATAGATTCAGTTTGCATAATTTATCTCCGAATGATTTTTGACTTCGCATCCCGAGATCCGCACCGTTGGTGCGACATCAGGACGGCTGCACAACAGATCTGTCTGTTGCGTAGCGCTATCAGCAAATTTCGGGCCAGTTTTTTTCTCAGGAATTTAATTATTTGATTTTTCGAAAAAAAATTTCTTCTATGGCGGAAAAAATTGGTATTTACACCAAGTTATTTTCCCGATAGTGATCGTTCGAATTCCGTTCGAAAATAGAATGGACGTACAAAATTCGAACGTAAATAGGCAGGCGCGACAGACCATGAACGGCACACTTTAAAAAGTATCCGCCTTACCGCAAATGCAAGCGTCTTCGGTTTTTCATATATTGCAAAGTAACGGCGCGCAGCGTTATAGTCGATACGTTATCAATACGTTGCAGGCGATACGCAGGGAGTACGTACCCACACTGCACCCATGCTCATCATCGCCAAATTGCAAGCCTATCAGACCGGTCGCGGTAAAGACGGCCGGCACCCAATGCAACCGGAGACACTATGATCAACATAGAGAGAGCACAAAGACTATCGGATCCTCATAAAAATGACCTCGTCATGTCTGCCTGGGAACGCCTGGTTCATGGCAATCCCTGTGAATCGAACGTGCTGCGGCCCCTTGTCACAGACTCCTGGCAACGCTGCCTGCATGCCCATATCGACCCCTTTCAGCCGAATCTCGCGCCGGCCCTGGAAGACACCTCTTTTCGCGACCTGCAGAACCGCCACGCTGCGCTGCTCTCCATTTGTCGTCCAGTCATGCAAATGGCTCGGGACGATCTGGACAATACCGGCGCAATCATGATGATTACCGATCCACAAGGCGTTATTCTCTCTATCGAAGGTGATAGTCGTACACGCACCGATGCGGAAAACGTGTCCCTGATGTCCGGACACAACTGGAACGAACTGGCTTCCGGCACCAATGCTATCGGTACGGCGCTGGTTACCGGGTCACCGGTACAAATTCATGCCGCCGAACACTTCTGCCATCCGGTCAAGGATTGGACATGTACCGCAACCGTTATCCGCGATCCGCTGAACGGCAATATACTTGGCGCGGTCAATATATCAGGGAGACAGAAAACCTATACACCAAACACCCTGGCATTTATTGCAACCACCGCCAGCCGAATCGAAAACCTTCGGGCCAACTCCGAACTGCGCTTTCGTTGTCAGTTGCTGGAACACAGTATGGATAAATTGGCCTGTAGTCAGGATGGCATCATCATTGTGAACAGACACGGAACACCGATCACAATGAACCGCCATGCCAGGGCGGCGCTGCATGCCTGGGCTATCCACCTCAAATGCAACGCGCTGGCAAGCATTCCATCACTGAATCTGGCCGATGACATTGCCGACACATCGTTACCTGACTGGATCAATCCCGAGTGGCTGGAGACCGTCACCATCCAGGGCACACGGGTCGGCACCATTCTGACGATTCCGCGTGCCAAACCGCAGCAAACCGTCTGTCTCAGCAAGCAACCCGAATTGGCCATTCAACAAAGGCGCACCACACGTTCGCCGGCCTTCTCCCGTATTATCGGCCATGCGCCGCCACTCCTGACCGCAATCGATCAGGCACAGCAACTGGCCGCAGTCAACGTCCCGGTGCTGGTGCTGGGTGAAACAGGTGTCGGTAAGGAAAACATCGTTCGCGCCATGCATCAGTTCGCACAGGATAGTCGCCTATCTGATGCCACGACAGGCGCGGGTGCGCAGGCCCCCCGTCCTTTTGTCGCCCTCAACTGCGGCGCACTCTCCGCAGACCTGCTTGCAAGCGAGCTATTTGGCTATGCCGATGGTGCATTCACAGGCGCCCGCAAAGGTGGCATGACAGGCAAAGTGGAAGCCGCCCATGGCGGTACTCTGTTTCTGGATGAAATCGGTGAAATGCCACTGGCACTGCAGCCGCATCTATTGCGCGTACTGGAGGAAGGAGAAATCTACCGTATCGGAGAAACAAGCCCGCGGCAAATTCAGTTTAAACTCATCGCAGCCACACATCGAAATCTGCAACATGAAGTGGCCCAGGGACGCTTCCGTGAAGATTTGTATTATCGACTGTCGGTCACCACCATACGGTTGCCGTCATTGCGTGAAATGGCAGAAGACATCCCCTTGCTGGCGACACATCTATTGCAGCGCTTCGCCGAACAATATCATGCTGGCGTAAAATCCATTTCGGATGAGGCCATGGCGTGGCTTTGCCAGTATCGGTGGCCGGGTAATATTCGGGAGTTGCGCAATACAATCGAAAGCATGTATCTCACGTCTACCACCGCTCAATTGCACATCAGCGATCTGCCCGCACACTTACTGGCGGAGTCCATATCCGGTTCTGATCCGGCGAGCCAGTCGTCCCCAATTCTGTCGGGTGGGCTGCAGGTTGCAGAATCACAGGTGATTCAACAAGCCCTTCGGGCCTGTCGCGGCAACCTTACACTCTCGGCACAGCAGCTGGGTGTCGCAAAAAGTACGCTCTATGCGAAACTCAATAAGTTTGGTCTGATTGGTCAGTTACATAAAATAAGGCAGGAACGTCAGGCATCGTAAACGACGTCAGCCCATTGAACCTATATTGAACTGAACGCGCTGCTCATGACCACGATCAGGCGTCACAAGATCACACGTGCCTGCCATTCTTGCCCCTGCCGTTACCGGTGGTTGTCCGGTAACGGTCTACCTTTATGACCCATAGGGCACCCTGCCCCGTATCGGATGACCCGGATCATTGTAGCCAGGCGTAGACGCATGCCCCGGCGTGACCAGTGAATCAACCAATGCTTCGTCTTCTGCTGTCAGGCGGTATTCCAGCGCTTTCTGATAAGCCTGCCATTGTTCGAATGTGCGTGGCCCGACAATGGCCGACGTGACATATTGATTGTTCAACACCCAGGCCAACGCAAAATCGGCAGCAGAAATACCCCGCGCTTCCGCATGCGCCTTGATGGTCTGCGCCACCAGCAGCGACTCGGTACGAAATTCCGTTTGCGCAATACGTTTGTCGCCACGACCGGCACGCGAATCGGCGGGCGGTGGCGCATCCGCCGCATATTTGCCGGTCAGCACGCCACGCGCCAGCGGGCTGTAGGATATCACGCCAATTCCATAGTTTGCCGCAGCAGGCAACTGCTCTACTTCCGCATTGCGTGAGACCAGATTGTATAAAGGCTGGCTGGCCACCGGACGATCAATACCCAGCTCATCAGCCAGCCTGACGGTGTCAGCGATTTTCCAGCCACGAAAGTTCGACACGCCGAAATAGCGCAACTTGCCCTGACGAATCAGATCAGCAATGGCACGAATCGCTTCTCCCAGCGGCTCCGTGGGGATCTCGCGATGCATGTACAAAATATCAATATAGTCCGTACCCAGGCGCTTCAGGCTTGCTTCCACAGACTGGATAATCCACTTGCGGGAAATGCCCCGTTCATTAGGCCCCTCACCGGCAGGGTTGCCCAGCTTGGTCGCCAGCACCCAGAAATCACGACTGTCTTTAAGGGCACGCCCCACTACACGCTCGGATTCACCGCCGTTATAGACATCTGCGGTGTCAATGGAATTGATGCCCCGCTCCCGTGCATCCTGAATAATCCGATGCGCCTGCGCCTCATCCGTCTGCTGACCAAACATCATGGTCCCTAACGTAAGGGGAAATATGCTCAAACCGCTTTTACCCAGATACCGATATGACATGATATTTCCTTGTGCTAATACATTTGAAATAAACTGTTAATTACACTGACCAGGCGGCCAGCAGGCTGGCCAGCGCATCGCGACCGAGCCCGTTCCAGAGGGCGGCAGCAAGCAGCAGCCGGGCCTTGCGCGGGCACAACCAGCCACCCATCAGGATGCCGTGCTGCTGCAAATCAATTTCTGCTCCCTTATAACCATACACGGCGGTGGTGGTGCTACCTGCGCCGGTACGGCTGCACATAATGACAGGCACCTGCGCGACTGCCGTCACCAGCGCATCACGCAGCGATTCTGACGCATGTCCCGAGCCAAACCCGGCAACGACGATACCAGCATACCCTGCACTCACCGCATAAGAGACGATATCCGGGTCGTCATCCAGACTATGCTCCAGCAACAACACCTTGTGCTTATACGCGGGCGGCACCGGCAGGCGCGGCCTTTGCTGCGTATCACGCAGATACTGCGGCCGTCCTTCCACAACCACGCCGACTGGCCCGAATACAGGCGAGACAAATGCATCAACATGCGTCGTATGCATTTTGCGCACACGCCGCGCCTCGTGAATATCATCATTCATGACCACCAGTACGCCGCGATCGCAACTGTTATCGTCGGCAGCAACCTGTACGGCAGCCAGCAGATTGGCGCTGCCATCGGCGCCCGGCATTTGCGGGTTGCGCATAGCCCCCATCAGCACTAGCGGCTGGTGCCGGTTCCAGAATAAATCAAGCAGAAACGCCGTCTCTTCCAGTGTATCGGTGCCCTGAGTCACAACCACACCCTGCGCGCCCTGATCAATCTGCTGCCCGGCCCATGCCAGCGTATCAAACAGATGCTGGAAACGAATAGAACCACTGGCGATTCTGGCCAGCGTATGCAATTGCAGTGTGGCGGCCTGTGCCAGCCCTGGTACAGACCGGGCCAGTTCCTCGGCGCCCAGGTTCGAGCTCACGCCCTGGCTGCCCGGCGTGCCGGTCATGCTGATCGTGCCGCCCAGGGCACCAATGGAAATAATGGGTTTATGGTCGATGTTGCTCATACTCATTCTTTTGCAAATAGGTCTGACAGTACACTTTAACGGATAAATCCGGCGGTGCATCGACCATACGAAAACGAAAACGAAAACCGGATGATGCTGAAATATACCGTGCCTGCAGCGCTCTGTATGCAAACAGCCTGGAAAGATGCCCCGTTGAACGATGCGCAGGTAAATCATGCACAGCCAATAAATAGCTTACAGATACATGCAAATATCTTTCAGATCTATACCGAACAGATTCTCGATGCTGCCGTTAGCAATCGTTTGATTATCACACGATAACAGATAAAAAAATCGTCAGTAACGGTCAAACCGTTCTGACGATCGTCCTTTTTACTATGGCGATTCATCGGGAAAACACCGGCGTTTAACGGCTTCCGAAACTTGCCTACCTTACTGCTGACCGGCGACCAGTTGCGCAATCGCCTTGCCCATCTCGGTCGTGCCTGCCTGCCCGCCCAGATCGGGCGTCTTTGGCCCATTCACCAGCGTCGCTTCCACCGCTTGCATAATGCAGTCTGCTGCTTTTTGCGCTTCCGGATTATCACCTGCGAAAAACGCCAGCATCATCGCCCCTGACCAGATCATGGCTACCGGATTGGCAATGTTTTTGCCATAAATATCGGGCGCGGAACCATGCACCGGCTCGAACAGAGAAGGAAAATCACGTTCAGGATTCAGGTTTGCCGACGGCGCGATGCCGATGGTGCCCGTGCATGCCGGCCCCAGATCAGACAAAATATCGCCAAACAGATTAGAAGCCACGACCACATCAAACCGGTCCGGCTGCAAAACAAAACGGGCGCTCAGGATATCAATATGCTGCTTGTCCCACTTCACGTCCGGGTACTGTTTGGCCATCTCCACGACCCGCTCGTCCCAGTAGGGCATGCTGATTGAAATACCGTTGGACTTGGTGGCTGCCGTCAGTGTCTTGCGTTCCCGCTTGCTGGCCAGTTCAAAGCCGTATTTCAGAATACGATCCACGCCCTTGCGGGTAAAAACCGATTCCTGCAGCACGACTTCCCTGTCGGTGCCTTCAAAAATCTTGCCACCCACTGAGGAATATTCGCCTTCGGTGTTCTCACGCACCACCATAAAATCAATATCGCCCGGCTTGCGATTGGCCAGCGGACATGGCACGCCCGGCATCAGCCGCACAGGGCGCAAGTTCACATACTGATCAAATTCACGACGGAATTTAAGCAGGGAACCCCACAGGGAAATATGATCCGGCACTTTGTCAGGCCAGCCGACCGCGCCGAAATAAATCGCATCGAACGATTTGAGCGTTTCAAACCAGTCGTCGGGCATCATCTGCCCGTGCTTTTCATAGTAGTCGCAACTGGCCCACTCAAATTCGGTAATGGCCAGATTCAGCTTGAATTTCTCATTCACGGCCTGCAGAACCCGCAGCCCCTCCGGCATGACTTCCTTGCCGATACCATCTCCGGGTATAGCGGCGATCTTAATCTGTTTGGTCATAACTACACATTCCTGGCGTTGCAACGCCTTGATAGGTTAAGGATGATAAAGCGATTGCCCCGGCGGTGCTCCCGGGACAAATGACTACAGCTTTTCGGTTTCACCCGCTGCCGGGCGCCAGGTGAGCGCATACTTCTCGGTAATGCTGACAATACCGTCCAGAATAAGGGCAAAGGCCGTCAGCACGATGATGCCGGCCACCACCGTATTAATATCGAAGGTCCCTTCGGCCTGCAAAATCAGGTAGCCTACACCACTGGCAGATCCCAGATACTCGCCAACGACCGCCCCCACGAAGGCCAGGCCGACCGACGCATGCAGGCTGGAGAAGACCCAGCTGGTGGCTGACGGTATATAGACGTGACGCAGTAACTGGCGTCGGTTGGCGCCCAGCATGCGCGCATTATCCAGCAACGTTGGGCTTACTTCCCGGATACCCTGAAAGACGTTGAAGAACACGATAAAGAACACCAGCGTAAAGGCCAGCGCGACTTTGGAACCAATGCCCAGCCCGAACCACAGGGCAAAGATAGGCGCAAGAATCACCCGTGGCATGGAGTTCAGTGCAGTCAGGAATGGATCAAGCACCAGGCTGGCCGTGCGGGACAGCCCCAGCCACAGGCCAAAGCCCATGCCGAAGACCGTACCCAGAAAAAATGCCAGCAGGGTTTCAACCAGCGTGATGCCCAAATGCATGTAAATATCGGCATTAACAACGAACCAGTTCCAGATGACCTCGGCCACGCCCAGCGGCTGGCCGAAGAAAAACGCCGCCGTGTCATTCAGTGAAATAAGATACCAGGCACCCAGCAGCACAATGACGATCAGCAGTTGCCACGCGCGGTAGTTTTTGGGTGAGGGTTTAATGGCGTTCCACATATTACTTCCGTTTTTGTTGATCGTAGCCTTTGAGAACCTCGTCCCGCAGGACGCTCCAGATAGCCTGGTGAAGTTCAACAAAGCGCGGATGGGCACGCACCTCGGCCACATCGCGCGGACGCGGCAGATCGATGTGAAACTCGCCCATGATATGGGTTCCGGGGCCTGCCGAGAGCACGACGACCCGGTCGCTCATGGCAATAGCTTCGTCAAGATCGTGGGTGATAAACAGCACGGCCTTGCGCTGCTTCATCCAGATATCGAGCACTTCATTTTCCATCAGTTGACGGGTCTGGATGTCCAGCGCCGAAAACGGTTCGTCCATCAGAATGATATCGGGATCGCGGATCAGTGTTTGCGCCAGCATCACGCGCTTGCGCATGCCGCCGGACATTTGATGCGGGTATTTATACTCGGCCTGGGACAAGCCCACGCGGCGCAGCCAGTCCAGCCCCTGGCGCCTGGCCTCTTCCTTGCCCGTGCCCGCGAACTCCAGACCAGCCGTTACATTGTCCAGCGCGTTGCGCCACGGCAGCAGCGCTTCACCCTGGAACATATAACCGGCCCGCTTGTTGATGCCCGACAGGGGCTGGCCGAACACCCGCACCTGTCCTGACGAAGGGGTGAGCAGGCCTGCCCCCACATTGAGCAACGTTGATTTGCCACAGCCTGTGGGTCCAACCACGGAAACGAATTCCCCGGGTGCGATATGCAGCGTCGCATCCCGGACTGCAGTGTACTTCTTGTCACGATCATCCCGGGAGACGAACGTGCAGGTGATATTGTCCAGGCTTAAAGCAGGATCAGTCATAACATCAGGCATTGGCTTTATCGGTAAATTCATTGGTCCAGCATTTGGACAGGTCAATAGCATCGGCCTTGAATCCTGCAATATAGGCGGCCTGCGCCTTCAATGAGGTTTCTGCGCCCAGCGGGTCAATCTTGCCATCGGGAGAGAGCCCTTCGAAGCTTCTGGTGAGGGCCAGCTTGTACACTTCGGGGTCACCCAGCAGATAATTCTTGGGTACTGTTTTCATGATTTCGTCCGGACCGGCAGTCTGAATCCACTTGTCGGCCTTGACCATGGCGTTGGTGAGCGCCTGCACCGTGCCTGGATTTTCATCGATATATTTCTGCGAGGTGTACAGGCAGCCGGCAGGCATAGGACCACCGAAAATCGCCTGCGTATCTTTCATTGTGCGCGTATCGGCAATGGTGAAAATGTCACCGGTGCCGTCAAGCAGGCTGATGACCGGATCCAGATTACTGAGCGCATCGATCTGGCCGGCACGCAGGGCGCTGACTGCGCCGGCGCCGCCACCCACCCCAATAATGGACACATCGGAGTCTTTCATGCCGTGTTTATCCAGAAAGAAACTAACCAGCATATTGGTGGAAGAGCCTGGCGCGGTGACGCCGATTTTCTTGCCTTTGAGGTCTGCCGGCGTTTTGTAACCTGCCAGTGTTTTCTTGTTGCCTGCAAGGACAATCATGGGCGCGCGCCCCTGCAGCACAAACGCACGGAAAAACTGTTTCTTCGCCTGCAGGTTGATGGTGTGTTCAAACGCGCCCGAGCACACATCGGCACTGCCGCCAACAACAGCCTGCAGGGCCTTGGAGCCGCCGGCAAAATCGGCAATCTTGACGTTAAGCCCTTCGTCCTTGAAGAAGCCCTTTTGTTCCGCAATGGTCAGCGGCAGGTAGTACACCAGACCTTTGCCGCCAACGGCAATAGACACATCGGTTTTTTCCAGCTTGGGTGCATTCTGCGCCAGGCCGATACCTGGCCAGACAGTTGCCAGGCCGGACAAACCGGCGGCCTTCAGTAAATGACGACGTGAGAGACTCATGTGTTGCTCCTTGGTTTTTGTTCTGGAAGAGGTTGATTGATGACAACTGGAATTGCGCTGTGCCGGTTCGAACCGTTCCGGGCATCCGCCGTATTGTCCCTGCGAATCCAGCCTGCCATACAGGGCAAAAGCCCCTGACGACGGATCGGCAAAAAAGCGACGGATGATAGGCGCAGCATGTACAGCGGCGAACCGGGGTATTGTATCAGAACCCTATAGGGGGAAGACAATCGTGATTATTACCAAGACGCACCCGTCGGGCCGCGGCCCCGGCAGTACGACATCGGCACAGCGACAAGGTCAGACCCGGCCTTGCGCAAAAAACGGCTGCCATTGCTGCAGCTTGGCCGCAAACGCCAATGTGTAGGCGGGGCTGCTTGAAGGCAACGTCTGCGTCCGGATGTGTTCGGGAATATGCGATTGCCCCGCTTTGGCAGCCGCCTTACCATTGAACCCCACGTATTGCAGTGCCGGTGCCGCCGCAAAAAGCGTATGCAAGGGGTTAAGCTGACCCCGACGGATCGCGCTATCCAGACTACCCACCCGTTCGCAGCCTGAGTAAACATCCCACAGCCCGATTCTGTGTGCCAGCAGGGTCGCCGTCCGCGCCTCGTAGTCCATGGTATCCATGGGTTCATCCAGAATCGTGCCCATCAGACGCCAGAACTGGTTTTGCGGATGCCCGTAGTAACCCCGGCGCGCAAGCGATGCTTCTGATGGAAAACTCCCCAGAATGAGATGCGTAATATGTGGCGAATATAGCGGTGCAAAGCCCGTCAGCCAGGGCGAGGTATTCATTGTGTCAGTGTTTTTGATTGGACATGCAGCAGCCAGTTTACCCGTATATTGGGTTAAGCCTGATTGTATTGCATCTGAAATTGCGCCAGACTAGCTGTTTTGCTCATCCTTGTTTCGGAGAAGAACCATGAAAAAAACCTTGCTGTCCGCCCTGCTCTGCACCCTGCCGCTTTCGGTATTGGCGCAGACAGCCCCCGATACGCTCAAACAGGTGACCGACAGCAAGACCCTGCGCGTCTGCACGCCAGGCGATTACAAACCGTTCAGTTTCGACCAGGGCGGACATTTTGAAGGTCTGGATATTGACCTGATGAATGCGCTGGCCGGTACCCTGGGCGCCAAAATGGAGGTCGTCAAAACCAGCTGGGCCAACCTGATGGCCGATTTCACCTCCGGCAAATGCGATATCGGTGCCGGCGGCATATCCGTTTCTGTCGAACGCCAGAAAAAGGCTTTTTTCAGCGCGCCCTATATGGTAAACGGCAAAACGCCTATCGTTCGCTGCGAAGATAAAGAGCAATATCAAAGCATTGATGCCCTGAATCGTCCGGAAGTGCGGATTGTGGCCAATCCGGGCGGCAGCAATGAAAAATTTGCTCGCACCATGCTACCAAAAGCCTCGCTCACCATGCACAAAGACAATCTGACCATCTTCGATGAGGTGGCCAACGGCAAAGCCGATGCCTTTGTAACGGAAGCGGCTGAAGCCCGCGTCCAGAGCAAACTGAATCCAAAACTGTGCGCCGTCAACCCGGATCAGCCGCTGCAATATGCCGAAATGGGCTACCTGATTCCAGACAATGACATCCGGTTCAAGTTGTATGTCGATCAGTGGATGCACCTGCTCAAAGCGAGTGGCCAGTACGATGAGATGGCTGAAAAATGGATCCCGGCTGATCCGGCAAAATAATACCGCGAGGGAGAATCCCGCGGTCATGGCGTATCAGCCAGCCACTCCACCCCCACGCAACTGAATTGCTGAACATATGGTCGCAGTAAACCGATCAGTTCACCCTGAAGTGCATTCACCGTATGCGGGTTGCGGTTGATCACCGGACTGCCAATGATCACTGTTCGCCACAGATGAGGGCTAACGATGGGTGCGCCAACTATACGTCCTGCGTTCAGCATAGGCGTAATCGGCATGACCGGCAAAATGGTGTAGCCCACCCCGCGCTCAACCAGGTCCAGGATGACGGCGGTGCTGTCTGATTCCGCTACCGGGTTCAGGTTGACCCCAATGATGGTACATGCACGGTCGATGACATTGCGCAGACTTTGTGCTTCCGGAACCACCATGGGCTTCTTCGCAACTTCAGCAAGGTTGACAGGGTGAGATGGTGATAAGCCGCAATCAGGCAGTCCCACAACATAAATGGGTTCGCGAAATACCGGTGAGGTCACAAGCATCTCGGATTGCAAATAATCGCCCATAAGGCAAATATCCAGCTTGCCGTCCTCCAGGCCATCTTGCAGGAAATCCGAAAAGCCGGCAGCGATTCGGACTTTCAGGTCCGGGTATTGCCGACGCAAAGAGGTAACCAGTGGCCCGGCAAGGACAGAGGCCAGACCAGGCAGCATACCGATAGCAACTGAACCCATCAGGTTCGCGGCAGCTGCGCCGATTTCAGCTTTAGCTCGATTAAGCCCCTTGAGTGAAACCCGCACCTGATCGACGAAGCGCCGACCTGGCACGGTCAGTACCATGCCAAGGCGATTTCGCTCAAACAACGGCGCACCTAGCTCATCTTCCAGTTGCTTCAATTGTCGGGACAAAGCAGGTTGAACGATATGAAGCAGTTCGGCTGCCTTGGTCAGGCTACCCGTTTCCGCAATCGCCAGGATGGTCCGAAGTTGTCTTAAGTCCATCGTCAGTTCACCCCACTTGAGATCTATGCCGAACCGCTATAGCTGTCAGAGAAAGAAGTGAATTGTGTCACAGATGCACGCAAATTACTATTACATCACTGAATTGCACGAGCATAACCACTACTTAGCCAGGCTTTTAGCAGTAAAGAAATTCGACTGACGATCACCCACAGTCGCCCCAAGCCATCCAATGGTATGAAAAGTTCCACAAGGGCTTTTCTGATTTAACTGCTTCGTCAAACAGTGTCAGTCAAAAGTTGAGCATTCAATAAAAATCTCCAGCGCCCGTACGCATAATCGTATGGACGAATGGAGGTAAAAATTTTCGGAGACAAAAATGCTGACAAGTTACACCTTGAACCGCCGAGTGTTCGCGGTATTGCCAATGCTCGCCGTCGCGTCGACATTGTTTTTTTCAAATAGTGCCCGCGCTGCAGACTGGCCGAGCGGGCAACCTATCAACATCATTGTGCCGTTCGCGCCAGGTGGATTCACAGACTTGATTGCACGGCGCCTTGCGCTTGATCTGGGACGTGAATTGAAAACAAGCGTAGTTGTTCAGAACAAAGCGGGTGCAAGCGGACAGATCGGCAGCGCAATCGTTGCCCGAGAGAAGCCCGATGGATACACCTTGCTGGTTACGGCGACTCAGCACGTCATCTATCCCGCCTTGCAACCTCATCTGCCATATGATCCAAAGAAAGACTTCTCAAACATAGCGATTCTGGCGCTGGCGCCAAACGTGCTATTGGTGCCGGCTCAATCCCCCGTCAACAGCGTAAAAGAATTGGTTGACTATGCGAAAAAGCAGCCGGACGGCCTTGCCTTCGGATCAAGCGGCGTAGGCGGTTCTGCTCATTTGTCGGGCGAACTGTTCAAACTCGTATCGGGTGCGAATCTGCGCCATATCCCTTATAAGGGCGCAGCACCTGCAGCCACCGACCTGATTGGTGCACAAATTCCATCCGCATTCCTGGACGCGACATCTGCCTCAAGCTTTATTCAAAGCGGCAAGGCCAGGGCACTGGCGGTTACCTCAAAGCAGCCATTGCCTTCATTGCCATCAGTGCCAACCATCGCTGAATCCGGGTATCCCAGCTACGAATCTCAAGCCTGGGTAGGGTTGTTTGGACCGCCAGGCCTACCCACAGAAATAATTACCAAGCTCAATCACATCGCACAACAAGCCAACACGAAAGAGGACAACATCAAATGGCTGTCCGACAACAACTCCGTTACCGTGAAGTTATCGCCGCAACAAGTCACTGCGTTCATTCATTCAGAGCTCGATAAATGGCAGCAGGTTGTGAACGAAGCACACGTCACTGCCCAATAATCTTTAGTTTTTTTTGTATACCAGAGGATCCCAGCTTGAGCAGTGCAAATAATCACAAAGCCAGTATAGAGGCAGATGACTTTCAATTGAAGCACTTTGGCATTGATGTGCCCTTCATGAACCATATTGGCCTCCAAAGTATCAGTCTCGATAATGACTGTTGCCGCACACACTTGAAATTGAAACGCGAGCTCGTCAACAGTCGGGGAGACATTCACGGTGGCGCGTTGATGAGCGCACTGGATTTCACATTGAGCGTCGTGGCGCGTGCTCACGACCCGCTCAATGTGGGCGCAGCAACGATTGATATGTCGACGTGTTTTTATGAACCTGCCCAATCGGACGTGGACATTATTGCCACATGCAAACGACGCGGTAAAAGTATTGCATTCTGCGAGGGTGAGGTTCAAGACCGAGACGGCGGCGTTTTGGCTGTTGCACGTGCCGTATTCAAACTGGTGCCGAGAGTGCGGTGAACGTATTGCTCAGCTTCCAATACGCAGTATCTGATGTTAGGTAAGTAAACGATTTAGAGAAAAACTAGGAAATCATGAAGAAAATTTTGGTTGCCAACCGTGGCGAAATTGCAGTTCGCCTCCTTCGCGCCGTACGCGATCTGGGCATGCACAGCGTGGCGGTCTATTCGAGTGACGACGCCAATTCACGACATCGTATTCTGGCAGACTCGTCGGTTGCATTAAATGAGGCAGGTCCTTCTGCCTATATCGATATCAATGCAATTATCACCGCAGCCCAACGGGAAAGCTGCGATGCTATCCACCCTGGTTACGGCTTTCTAAGCGAGCGTCCGGATTTTGCTCAGGCATGTGCAACTGCCGGCATTACCTTCATTGGACCTGAGGTCAGCCAATTGGCCTTGTTTGGGGACAAGGGCAGCGCTTTGCAACTTGCACGGGAGTGCGACGTACCGGTGATGCCCGCCACGCCTGGAGGTGCGTCGCTGGAAGCAATCACGCGGTTTTTCGATGAACAGGGCGGAGTGGGTATCGTCATCAAGGCAGTGGGTGGTGGTGGCGGTCGCGGTATGCGTGTCGTCAAAACCAGAGCAGAAATCCCTGAATTCTATGCGCGCTGCCGATCCGAGGCGATGTCCGCATTTGGGGTAGATTCCCTCTATGCGGAACGCCTGGTCAACCGTGCACGTCACATCGAAGTACAAATTGTGGGAGATGGCACACATGTCATTGCGCTGGGCGAACGCGATTGCACTTTGCAACGTCGCTTCCAGAAGGTGGTTGAGATCGCTCCCAGCCCTGTTCTGGATGCCCGCTTGCGTACCGACATTCTCGCTGCAGCCAGCAAGCTCGCATCGAAGGTGAACTACCGCAGCCTGGGTACGTTCGAATTCCTTGTTGAGGAAGATGAAAGCGGTGTACAAACGGATTTTGTGTTCATTGAGGCCAATCCGCGTCTTCAGGTCGAACATACGATCACCGAACAGGTGACCGGAGTGGATCTGGTAGCATTGCAAATTGGCATTGCGCAAGGAAAGCAGTTGGACATGCTGGGTCTGGACCCGGCAAAGCCGCCACAGCCAAAAGGCTATGCCATTCAGGTGCGAGTGACGGCAGAGTCCACCGACGCCCATGGCCTGGCACGACCGGCGCAGGGTCGTCTGGAACGTTTTGACCCACCTACGGGTCCTGACGTGCGCGTGGATACACACGCCTATAGCGGGTACGCGCCCGCGCCGGCCTTCGATACACTGTTGGCAAAGCTGATCGTATCGAGCGCTACGGATGACTTTTCAAATGTCGTCAGGCGTCTGCGACGCAGTCTGGCCGAATTCCGAATCGCGGGCATTGCGACGAACATTCATTTGCTTAAAGCACTGGTCGATCGCGATGACTTCCGCCTGCAAAAGAACCATACCCGCTATATCGAATCGACTCTACCGGAACTGCTTGAGACGGCTACTCAGCTCGAAAGCGAACAGGCGTCGCAGGATCAACTGATTGGAGAAACAACGCGTCCTGCTTCTGCATCACCCGCTGCGAAAAACCTCAATCAGGAAGTATTTGAAGAGGGACTCGTCGCCTCGCGTGCGCCCTTGAGCGGGCGTCTTGTCGAAATGTCAGTCGGCATTGGCGATGTGGTTTTAAAAGGCCAGCCCATTGCGGTTATCGAGGCCATGAAGATGGAGCACTCGGTTACCGCTGAGGTCAATGGACGCGTCGTTGAAATACGAGCAGAAAAAGGAAATCAGGCGACTGAAGACGACGTCCTGGTTGTACTGGAACAGGATCTGAACAGCACAGATGCACAAGCCGCTGCTGAAACAGTCGATTTAACGGCCATTCGCGCCGATTTACAAGCGGTCCTTGATCGCCATGCGATTCTGTACGATGACGCTCGTCCCGACGCGGTGGCCAAGCGGCGTGCTCGCGGGCAACGCACCGCCCGTGAAAACCTCGCTGATCTGTGTGATGACGGTTCCTTTGTCGAGTACGGTGCATTGGTCATTGCCGCACAGGCGAGCCGCCGCACGAAAGAAGATCTGATCGTCAACACGCCTGCTGACGGTATCGTTACAGGTCTCGGCAACATCAACGGTGACCTCTTTGGATATGAATCGTCGCTCAGTGCGGTCATGGCCTATGATGCAACGGTTCTGGCCGGCACGCAGGGCAAGCGCAACCACATCAAAACCGACCGTATGGTGGAACGTGCGCGTCGGGACGAGCTACCGTTTGTACTATTCGCCGAAGGGGGGGGAGGCCGCCCCGGCGATGTAGACTTCCCATTCGTATCCGGCTTGTACCAACCGTCCTTTGCTGCACTGGCCGAACTCAGCGGCGAAGTGCCCCTGCTGGGCATCGTGTCTGGCCGATGCTTTGCGGGCAACGCCGCCTTTCTGGGTGTCTGTGACGTCATCATCGCAGACAGGAATTCAAATATCGGCATGGCTGGCCCCGCAATGATTGAGGGCGGTGGTCTGGGAGTATTCAAGCCGGAAGATGTAGGCCCGGCAAGCGTGCAGTTTGCGAACGGCGTCATCGACATACTTGTGGACAATGAAGCTCACGCCGTTGCTGTCGCCAAGCATTATCTGTCGATGTTTCAGGGCAGAACGAAGGACTGGTCCGCCCCAAACCCACTGGAGCTGCGGCATGTGGTGCCAGAAAATCGCCTGCGCGTTTACGACAGCCGCAAAGTCATCGAGGGCATAGCCGACGTGGGTAGTGTGTTGATGCTGCGTGCAGGCTTCGGACACGGCATACACACCGCGCTCGCGCGCATTGAGGGGCAGCCTGTGGGCATCATCGCCAACAACCCGCAACATCTGGGCGGCGCCATTGATGCCGATGCTGCAGACAAAGCCGCCCGATTCATGAATCTTTGTGATGTACATGGCCTGCCGATCATTTCGCTGATCGATACGCCCGGATTCATGGTCGGACCCGATGAAGAGGCAAAAGCTCAGGTGCGTCACGTCTCCCGCATGTTCCTGACCGCTGCCAAATTACGCGTCGCAATCCTCGCCATTGCCCTGCGAAAGGGTTATGGCCTTGGAGCAATGGCAATGGCCGGCGGCGGCTTTCGATCGGCGAGTTGCTCAGTGTCCTGGCCAACCGGGGAGTTTGGCCCTATGGGTCTTGAAGGATCGATCCGGCTGGGCTTCAAAAAAGAACTCGAAAACGTGCCGGAGGGACCGGAACGACAGGCACTCTATGACCAACTCGTGGCACGCGCATACGAACGCGGCCATGCAATCAACGTTGCCTCCACGACTGAAATCGATGCTGTCATCGATCCGGCAGAAACAAGAACATGGATTCGTCAGGGTATTGCGTCCGCATCATTGCGTGCGGACCGCCCCCGTCGCTCCTTTGTCGACGCCTGGTAAGTACGCAATATGAATAGAGGGAACAGATGTGATTAAGCATGAATCGACGGCCTCGCTCGCGCTTGCCGGACTGCGCGTTCTGGAAATCGGCAGCGGAGCGGCACTGGCTTATGCGGGAAAGCTCTTCTCAGACTTTGGAGCTGAGGTCATCAAAGTAGAGGATTGGGAAGGAGACGCGCTACGCTCGTTCCCGCCGTTGCTGGCAAATTCAGATAGAGAGCAGCAAAGCGCACTGAATGCCTGGCTCAACACCAATAAACGCAGCGTCACATTAGGAAGTAACCATGTTGAAGAGCACGCATGGTTATCGCGACTGGCGAAAACCTGCGACGTGGTTCTTGACGCCCGGGCGCTGCGTGAAGGCATCGATGTGCTGAGGCGCCCTGTTTATGGCACACGTGATGCAGCCAATACACAAAATGTGCCTATTGAGGTTTGCCTGACCTGGTTTGGTGAAACCGGTCCGTACAGCCACTATGTGGGAGCGCCTGCAGTCTGCCGCGCTTTGGCCGGTGCTGTCTATGGCAGCGGCGCAGTGGAAGGGCCGCCTCATCTGCCGCATGACATACAAACCGGAATAGTGGCGGGTCTTGCCGCCTTCTCAAGCGCGATATCCGCCTTGCTGGGTGAGTCTGACGGAAGCCGGCGATATGTGCTCAGCATTCATGAACTCGCCTTCTCTGTTGTAGAGATGGAGGTGGGGATGGTCCAGGACGGACGTCACCCCAAAGCGCGATTGGGCGTCAACCGGTTCTGCACGACCCATCCTGGTGGTATTTACAAGGCCCGGGAAGGCTGGATCGGCATTTTCGCGCACACAGGCCCACAATGGGCCGCGCTGTGTGCAGCAATTGGATACCCGGAACATGCCGATGATCCCCGATTCGAAAGCGGTCCAACACGCATCAGACATGCCGACGAGATTGATGCGTTCCTGACGCCAGCCCTGCTTACCCGCACAGCCACAGAATGGTTTGAAGAGCTTGCTAAAGTTAAATTTCCTGCCGTGCTCGTGCCAACAATGGATGAACTGCTTGTGCAATCGGTTCATCGTGAACGTGGCGCATTTGTACCGGTGCAGTCCGGCACCAATCAGTTTGAGGGCGTAGTCGTTCCATTTCCACTCGGCGATGCTGGACCGTTACCGGGTGGTGCAGCACCACTAAAGGGTGCAGACAACCCCTTCTATCGCAGCGAGGATGCACTGGCGCCACGTGTACGCCGCGCCTGCGCGACAGAGATGAAGCCGCCGCTTCGGAAGATTCGAGTAATCGATTTGACCATGGGGTGGGCGGGGCCTTTGGCAGCACGCACCCTCGCGGACTTTGGCGCCGAGGTCATCAAAGTCGAAGGCGCTCAATATCCTGACTGGTGGCGAGGAACGCATTACACCGACGCATTCTACAAAGAGCGGCTGTACGAGAAAAATTCGAACTTTGCGCTGATGAATCGAAACAAGCTGGGCATTACCCTGGATTTGACGCGCCAGGAAGGACGCGCCGTGTTACTCGAATTAGTCAAAACCGCCGATCTGGTCATCGAAAACTATTCGACAGAGGTGTTGCCCAAGCTGGGGCTGGATTACACCGCGCTGACCAAAGTCAATGAGCGGCTGGTCATGGTATCCATGCCCGCATTTGGTGCGGGTAACGACTGGAGTGGCACCCGGGCATATGGCGGCACGCTTGAGCAAGCCAGCGGTCTGCCCCATCATACCGGTTTTGCACAGAATCCGCCCTCGCTCACGTCCTACGCGTATGGCGATCCTGTCGGCGGATGGAACGGCGGGGCTGCTGCCCTACTCTCGCTTTTCGTGCAAGCGCGCACTGGAAAAGGCCGGCACATCAATCTCTCACAGGTTGAATGCATGCTGCCTATGGTGGCGCCATTTATCATTGAGCAGTCTGTTTGCGGGCAAACCATCCCACGCCAAGGTAACGCACACCCCGTATTCGCTCCTCACGGTGTGTATCAGTGTGCCGGCAGTGACGAGTGGGTGGTCCTGAGCATTACCAGCGACACACAGTGGCAGGCTCTGGTCAACCTCATTGAGGCCCGTCAACTCAGCGCCGATGTCACGCTGAATCAGGTCGAGGGTCGTCGTTTACGAAAACAGGAGATCGACGCTCAGATAAACAGGTGGTCCAGACAACGATCTGCAGACAGGGCCATGGGTGAACTGCAACAGGCCGGTATTGCGGCCGGTGTGGTAAATCCAGTGTGGCGGGTTTTGGACGACCCTCACCTCAATGAACGGGAATTTTTCAAAACGATACCTCGTGCCTACCTTGGTAAATATCGGGCGACCACCCCCTGGTTCCGAGAGACGAGCGCAGCAACGGAGATGGTTCGCCCGGCGCCGACGCTGGGCGAACACAACCTCGAGGTATTCGATCGCATACTGGGTATGACAAAGGAACAACAGCAAGCGCTTGAGAATTGCGGCATCACCGGCACAGAGGCAACCCGGAAAGCCGATCGGCAGTAAAAAATGCAGTTTCAGATTAGTTTAAGTAGTTTTCGTATTTGCCTCGCATATCCGGCTGGCTAATGTGGCACAGCGTAACCAGTGAATATCACTATTTGAATTTTTTATTTTCTGTACAAAAACTATTTGGAGACATATAACATGAATACATTCAGCTCGCGAAGAAGTTTTCTAATTGCAGCCGCAAACGTTGCGGGAGCCTCGGCATTTGGGCTGCGTTCCGGCGTCGCGTCTGCGCAGGAGAAAAAATGGCCTGTAAAGCTGATTCGCATCATCGTTCCATTCCCTGCGGGATCCATCACCGATGCGATGGCACGCCTGCTCGCCAACGGTCTGTCCAAGTCTCTGGGACAGACTGTTATTGTAGAAAATAAAGGTGGCGCCAATGGTTCAATCGGAGCCACGGAAGTGGCTCGCGCAGCACCGGACGGCTACACCCTGTTAGCCACAAACAGCAGCAGCATTACCGGCAATCCGTTGATTTACAAAAGCTCTCCATACAAGTCGACAGATTTTGCTCCAATTGCGCTGGTACTGGATGCCCCATTCATATTAAACGTCAATCCTGATTGGGCAAAAACGCATTCGATCAACTCCGTCAAGGACCTGGTTGCGTTTGCCAGGGATCATCCTTCTGAGCTCAGCTACGGGTCAGGCGGTGTCGGCAATCTTGCGCACCTGGCCTATGCGATGTTGAGCAATGAAGGAAATTTTAAAGCCACGCACGTCCCATACAAGGCGGCATCACAGGCAAGCATGGCGGTGATTGCCGGCGAAGTGAATACTTCGTTCGACACGTTAGCCAGCGTTCCGCAAATTCGCGCTGGAAAACTCAAGGCGCTCGCAGTGACACCAACACGACGCATCTCCCAGATGCCCGATATTCCCACGATGGCGGAAGCGGGCTTTCCGGATATAGATGTAACATTCTGGTTGGGCCTGCTGGCACCTGCTGGTACGCCACCGGAGATCATTGACACCTTGTATAAGCAAGCCAAGCAGGCTATGTCAGTACCGGCTGCGAATGCAGCACTAAGCGCGCAAGGAACCATTGTGATGACCAATCCGAAAGATTTTGCCACGCGTATTGCGGGCGAAACCAAGCAATTGGCCGAAGTCATCAAGCGGGAAAATATTAAGCTCGATTAACTCCCGGCGCAACAACGCGACAGCCCACCGCACACATTGACGTTGCGGTGCGCAAGCAGTATGACTGAACAAAAATGTTAAAGCATCCACAAACGCCAGAACCCGAGCACTTACCCCGTTGCCCCGACCTCCCCATTACCCTGCACACTCTCACGCATTTGTCCGGGTGTGATTGAATGATGCTTTTTGAATACCTTGCCAAAATGCGCCGGGTCGGCGAATCCGCAAAGCCAGCCGATATCACTGACTTTAAGGTGCCCCAGCAGGGAATCGCGCAGCATGTTCCTGGCGTTCTGCATGCGGATATCGTTCAGAAAAATCGCAAAAGAAGCGGAATCGTTGAACTCCTGAAAAAGCTTATGCAAGGTACGCACCGAGATACCAAACTCGCGCGCCACCTTTTTGCCAGTGAGGCTGGCCTCGCCGAAATTCAGATAAAGCCATAGCGTGATATCGGAGTACAGCTTATGCCGGGCCTGACGCTGCCTGTCGGGAACCCGATCCGCCAGGCCATAATGCAGGCTCTGCCCCATCACCATGGCCGCCAGCGAGAGTACCGTATCCAGACAGACGGCCTGGTCCGATGGGACGGTGGCAATCCGTTGCATGAACGGATCATTCAATTCGCGCAAATAGACCGAGAGCAACCGCGCCCAACCGCCATCTGCACGAAAGTACCGATGACAAGCCTGCCGAAACAGTGCATGCCAGTGTCCGACATACTCGCTCTGCAAGGCAATGATGGTGCAGTCCAGCTTCCGATGCGGCCGCAAGCTGACCGAACTGGCACTGTTGATCAGTATCAGATCACCTGCCTGCAATGAGCAGCGGCTGGCGTTTTCGACGAACTCCACCGCCTCCCAGGTACAAACCAGAAACCACTGCTCGATATTACTGCCGGCCGCTGCCGACGCCGCTGGCGCCATTACCAGATTGGCGTGATGCGCCTGCAGCAGGACCACGCTGGCTTTGGCTGTTAAGGCAAACGCGGACAGATTGACACTGACCTGAGGAAGCGGATGGGCTGCGGGATGCAGTTGGGCATTGGATAGGACTTGTGGCAGGATTTGATTGAAACGCGGCAGATCAATTTCTGTAGCCGCCATGACCGAATTCAGTCTGAATGGTGCCACTTGCCCATTGATAAAATCTTTGAAATTCATCGACAAGACTGACAGTACGACAAAGCGAATAAACCGCAACCATTTTGAATCAAACAGGTCGAACCAACTAGTCTAAGCGCGTCAGAAATCCATAATATTCGCGCCCCGAATCAAATGATTGATGAGCAATACAGCACACACGACACCCGATAGCCTGGCGCGTGGCCACCTCTTCTCGTCATATTATTGGACGAACAAAGAGCAACGCCACATGCGTTTAGCCAGCGTGCCTACACGTCACGCAGGCTGGCGCCTACGAATAGAACAAGAACCCTGCTCACTCCGCTAGGCAGTGCAGCGAAACGATACCGATCCCAGCCCTTCGAGTGCAAACGTAAACTGATCGCCGGCGTCGGGAAAACGCACTGTCATCAGGTTACCGGTAATAAGCACGGCACCGGCAGGAATGCTGCGCTGCTGCCTGGCCATGACTTTCGCCAGCCAATAGACGGACTCCAGCGGATTAACAATCTCTGCGACGTTGCCCTCTTCGATCACTGTACCATGCGCGGTAATGGTGATATTCCGGTCAAAATCGGCCACGGCGGGCTGCCACGGCCCCAGAATAACCGAGGTGTTATTGACATTACATGCCACCAGTGTCTGCGCATCGGGTGGCGTTTTTTCCGGGCAGCGATCGTCAAGCACCTCGACCGCCGGCGCGACGGCATCGATCCAGTCTGCTGCTGCCTGCACGCTGGGCAAATCATCGCCCGAGAGCGTTTTACCGATGCGTACGGCCACCTCGAACTCAAATTTCATGTGCGTGTAGTCGCCCATGGAAAGCACGGCATCGGAAGGCAGCAATGCCGTATCCAGCAATTGGCCATAGACGGGCTCGCTCAGGCCAAGCCTGCTCCAGGCGGCAGGCGCATTCAGGGCGATTTTCAAGCCGGCCCGCCGGGCATGAAGACGCGCCATACGAATCTGCACCAACTGCTCCTGAACCGCGTAAGCCTGCTCCAGATTGAGTGGCTTACCATCTGCCAGCAAGGGTGAAAAATGCACCCGGTTATCAAATTGCTGCTGCAATTGCAGTGCCAGCTCATGAGGGGTTGGGCCCATGACGTCTCCTTTACGAATTGGGTTGTGCCGCGACAGCACTGCGATCGTTATCGATAGGGGTATTGAAATTCACCTGTCCGGCGATAGCCGGTTTGAGCGCTGCCATATCATACCCACTGGGCTCCTGAAAGACGCGCAAATCAAACTCGCCGACGACGGCAAAAATATGATCGAACAGGTCGGACTGGATGCGTTCATACTCGGCCCAGACCACGGTGGTTGTAAAGGCGTAAATCTCAATGGGAACGCCCGTGGATCCGGGCGCCATCTGTCGCACCAGGAGAGTCATATTACGATGGATATGGGGATGATTGCGCAGATAGACTTCCAGATACGCACGAAAGGTGCCAATATTGGTAAGCCGTCGGCCGTTGAGGGCTGACGACAGGTCTTCGCTGCGCGACTGATTGTAGTCTTCGACTTCCCGGGACTTGTCCAGAATATATTGAGACAGCAGCCGGCTTTTGGTCAGGCGCTGCATCTGACTGTCGGTAATGAACTTGATGCTGTTCACATCGATATGAATAGCGCGCTTGATACGCCGGCCGCCCGATTCGGACATGGCCCGCCAGTTCTTGAATGAGTCGGAAATAAGCGCATACGTGGGGATGGTGGTCACGGTATTGTCCCAGTTACGCACCTTGACCGTGGTCAGCCCGATATCGATGACCGCGCCATCTGCATTGTATTTAGGCATTTCCAGCCAGTCGCCGATACTGAGCATATTATTGGCAGACAACTGAATACCGGCCACCAGACCCAGTATCGGGTCTTTGAAAATCAGCATGAGCACAGCAGTCATGGCACCCAGACCGCTGATGAGGATCACCGGCGACTGACCGATCAGGACCGAGACAATGAAAATCACGCCTGCAATGGCAGCAATGATTTTCAGACTTTGAACAATGCCCTTGAGCGGAAACTGGACCGCAACCTGTTTACGAAAGCACCAGTCCAGCACAATATCCAGGAATGCGAATACCGCCAGAATGGTATAGACCAGCATCCAGATTCGCGAGAAGCCAAGCAGGACTTCGTGCACCGTACCAGGTGCCACCCACAGGCGTGTGAGCAGGCCAAGGGCCAGACCCTGCACCAGCATGGCAGCATAGCGGAACAGGGACGAGTGACCAACGAGCTTGATAAAAAGGAAGCGATCGTTACGCATTCTGCCGCGCAGCATGCGCAACACACCATAATGCAGGACAGCGTGCAGCAGCACCAGTAAACACAGCATGACGCCAAGGGTGACAATGAGCGCAACAATAGGAGAAAGCTGTACGCCGGCCAGCGCCAGCCAATCAGAAGGAGTTTCTTTCATACATAAACATCAGAATATCCAGAAGCCTCACATAGTAGCAAACTGGATCATGCCCGTCATCTGTGTAAAGCACGTAGAAAGGACGAACAAGACAACAGCGCGGCGGCTGGCCGCATCATTGCGACACCGCAGCACTGCATACCCAGTGGCGGTGCGCCGCTGCTTACCAGATCACAAAGAACAGCAGCCACGCGTAAGTGAATGGCGCCAGGCCGGCCATCAGCAACAGCATACAGGAGAGCCGTTGGCGCAGTGCCACCTGATGGCGTTGCAGAATTTTCCAGGCCAGTCGCAATGACCACAGCAGCGCACAGGATAACAGTGCCAGGCGCGCCGGCCCCGCCCAGCCTGTCGGAATACCATCATTGCGCAACAGCGTGATGGTGGTCGCCGACAGCCCCAGAAAAACACCGACCCCAGCCAAGGGAATCAGTGCCTGCACGACGGTATTGGCCGCATCAATAAAGGTTTTACCCACGACCTTCTGTATGCATTGCAAACTCAGCCACAACGCGCCACCGGTAACCAGCGCTGTACCAAAAATGAACAGCAAAATGGTAAACCCGTCGAGCCAGCTGAAGGAATCATTCACTTCAGGATAGTGCGTCAGAATAAACCACGGCGCATTCTGCTCCAGCGGCCAGAAAATATCACGGTTAACCAGCCACTCGGCCATGCCCTGTTTCAGGCTGACAAACCAAGGGCTGGCACTCCAGAGGAAGGCACCCACGGCAATGCCCATCAGCCCCCACACGATCAGCGCCGTCTGCCACCCACTGTTTTGCGCCACGTCAACAATTTCTTCCTCGGGCGAACGGGTGGTGAGCGCAATCGCACCGCGATAATCGGCGCAACGTCCGCACATGTGGCAGTCGGTGGCCCCCTTCATATGGCGCAGCGGTACCAGCGGCGCGCAATTGACTGTTTCAATGCGACGAACCGGATGCCGCCAGGCATCTTCACTCACCTTGTAATGCCAGGGGGCCAGTTTGGCCAGCAACTGAAACACCCCGTTGACCGGGCACAGATACTTGCACCAGACCCGTTTATTGCGGCCGTACAAATAGCCGATCACCATCGCTGCTGCCGTCGAACCGCCTAATACGGCCAGCACCGCCCAGGGATATTGATATACGCTCACCAGCTGGCCGTAGACCGTTGTCAGCGCAAAGGCCACAAATGGCCAGCCACCCCAGCGCATCCACTTGGGAATGGCATGGCCACGACCATGTTCGCTGGCCCATTCGCTGAGCATACCCTCGGGACAGAACCAGCCGCACCACGCTCGTCCCATCAGGGGCATGGAGACCAGCACGAAAGGCCACCAGATACCCCAGAAGGCAAACTGGGCAAAAATGGTCAGATTGGAAAAAATGTGTGCGGAATTGCCCGGCAAGGGCAACGCGGCCGGGACCAGAATGAGAAAAAAATAGATACCAACAACGCACCACTGCAGGTTGCGAAGCAGTTTTTTATGGTCCCGCAGAAATGACGAAAGCCGATAGGCAAACGATTGAAGCATGGCGCTCATGGAGCAAACCTTTGAAGAGCGAATCCACTCTTGTGGACAGAAAAAGAACGGCCAGGCGTCCTGGTCTGTCGACCCAGGACGCCTGCCATTGTAGCAGCACACGCGGCCCGGTAAGGCCGCAGGCATCAGCCGTGCGAGGAAACCATCTTCGGCGCAACGGCGGGACGCAACCAACGATACAACAAGCCGATTGCAAGCCAGTACAGGATAAAAACAATCACGTGAGTGAGTGATGGCATGGCCCGGTATCCGGCAAAATCGGCCAGCACTTTACCTAAGCCACTGCTATCGTCGAGCACCGCACTGGTATCCCATACCGGATCCACCAGCGTTGGGATGGCCTCCAGTGAAATCAGATGATCAATCCCGTTCATGAGCAGCGAAGCAGCCAGCAGCAGTAACAGAATTTCAGTGATCTGAAAAAAGCGGCGCCAGGTAATCACCTTACCGCCCAACTGCAAAACATAGAACGTAAGCAGCGCCAGCAGAAACCCGCCAACGCCGGCAGCAGCCAGGGCAAGCGCCTGGTCCTGCTGAGCGCCAGCCAAAACCGTACCCCACAGAAAGACCACCGTTTCACTGCCTTCCCGGGCAACTGCAATCATGACCAGAATCAACAAACCCCACCAGCTGTTGCGCTGCACATTCACCGCCGCACCGCTGACCAGTTCACTCTTGAGGCGTGCACCGTGTTTTTTCATCCACAGCACCATTTGCACCACCAGCCCGCAGGCCACAAGCGCCATGATGGCCTGGAACCACTCCTGCCCCGTATCGGAAAGCCAGGTGGACACACCCATGAACACCAGGGCCAGCGCAATGGCAAGAACCAGCCCTGCCGCCACGCCACCCCATAGCCAGGGCAGGCCGCGCCGCCCATCGGGAGACGCACGCAGCCACGTGTACAGAATACCTACTACCAGCAGCGCCTCGACGCTTTCACGCCAGACGATAAATGCCACTTGATCCAATTGGATTCCTTTTTTGTGAATGTCGGCCTATTCAGCAGGTTTGACGACCAGCGTCCCTTTTACCGATTGGTGGAAGTCGTCAAAAAACGGATATTCACCGGGTTTGGAAATCGTAAAAACCAGGAATGAGGACAGACCCGGCCCAAGCACTTTTTCCTTACGCAGGGGCAGGCTTTCGAACTCCACCGGCACCTTGCTTTCATTGATGAGGTTGATTTTGAAGCGACCGGCAGGAACTTCCAGACGCTGCGGCTCGAAGGTGCCGTCTTCCTTGAACGTTAGCGTGAAGGTTGGCGTCTCGGCCCAGGCGCTTGCTGCCAGCAATGCCTGAGCCAGCGTCAGGGAAAGCGCCAGACCGACAACAGCCAGAGCGCGTTTCAACATGATTAATATCCGCCTTTTTTGCCGGTACCGGCATACGTGAATTCGTAATTAACTTCAAATGGTGCCCAGAACGGCTCCACACCGGTTTCCTTGTCGGTGTGATGGCCGAAGTGGCTCATTTTATTCGCCTCGGGCGATTCAATCCGGTACGTGAGCTTATATTTGCCTGGCCCTTGCATCTTGATATTGTCACCATAGTGCGGACCGTCATTGGCCACCATAGGCATAAACATGCCTTCCTGCACCTGGCCGCCTTCTTTTTCCAGCTTGTATTTGATGGTCAGATAAGGCATCCACGCGCCCTCTTCGAAACCGTTCTTGTTGTCGGCCGTAGCGTGAATATCTGCTTCAAGGTGAATATCGGAATCCTTGGCCTCGCGCATCATGCCTGCCGGTTCCATGGTAATGGGCTGCAGGTAGACGGCGGCGATTTCCATGCCGTTTTTCAAATGAGGCTTGCCAATGGGATACTCGGCAGCCTGCGCAGACAGTGACAGCGCCATACCGGCACTGATCAGAGCGATTTTTTTGATCATACTTGAATGTCCACCAATGAGATATTAAGGTAAATGAGAATATTTCTCGTTTATATTAGTATATATTGGCTGACAGTCGCCTTAATAAAGATCAAAAAGCACTGGGAAAGTGGCCGTTTGTTCTTCAATTCGCGTCCTTAAATCGCCTGAAGCCAGTAGACCCCGGAACAATGGCCGCGCAGCAAAGACACCGCGAGCGCCCGGCCGTCCCGCCATCACGGCCCTTGTGTTGCGGCACAGCATCAACTGCCTGCCTGGTGTCTGCCTGGTGTCTGCCTGGTATCTGCCCGTTATCTGCCCGTTATCTGCCCGTTATCTGCCCGTTATCTGCCCGTTATCTGCCCGTTATCTGCCCGTTATCTGCCCGTTATCTGCCCGGTGTCTGCCTATCTGCCTATAACTGGATCTGATCACCGTCAAATGCCTGACGCACATCGGCGGGCAGGGCCTCAGGGTGGCTCATCAGATACCGGTCCAGTTCGTGCCCGGCATGGGTCAGCCAGGTTGTGCCGGCGCCAATGGCGGTATGGATGGCCAGCGCCTGGGTCAGATCATTGTGATTACGTCCCGGCTGCGGTCGCGGCGGATACGAGCAATCGAGCACACAATGCGCCGGACGTCTGGATCGCAACAATGCCTCTACCGGTTCAGGCAGGCCTTGCGTGTCGGTCAGGTACGCCAGACTGTCACCCTGATCCGGGCAAATCAGGTAGCCATAGGTCGGACGGGAATGCTGCAGTGGTAAAGCGGTGACGCTGAAACCGGCAAATTGCCGTTCTTCAAATGCCTGAAAAGGTTTGGAAAAATCCAGAATACCCGGGTGTTTAGAGAGGTCTGCAAAGCCGGCTTCATCCGGAGGACCGTACACGCCAATACGCAAGTTGACCCCCCAGCGCAGATGCAACAATCCCTGGGCATGATCGGCATGATAGTGCGTCTGCAAAATGCCCTGCAACGCACCGGGTGCAAAACGGCTGGTCAGGTCTGTCAGGCCACTATCGATCAGCCATTGCCCGTCATTATTCTGCAGCAACGCACTGCAGGGCAGGCGCACATAGCGGGCATCGTCCCGGGCACGTGCGCAGGCCATGCAATCACAGTTGTAAACTGGCAGTTGCGCCGAATTGCCGGTGCCCAGGAAGGTGAATTTCATTGCTGCTCCAGTGTCGTGGCCTGCTCAATTGTATGCAAAAACTGCGTAACCGCAGTGTCCAGATCACCCGAGTTATCAACGACCACCACGCGTGCGCCCTGTTTGCGCAATGTTTCGATGAAGGCGGCATCAAGCGCCGTATTGCGCGCCAGTCGCTGCGCAATTTCCTCACGACTTTCGCGGCCACGCTGCAGCAGGCGTTGCAGCAGCAGGGGCGGATCAACCTGCACCAACACCACCAACGCCAAGGGATAGCGCTGTACCGCAGCTTCGCAGTAGGCCCGCGAACCGTTGACTAATACCGTATGCCCCTGTTCCAGCAGTTCATCAAGTTCTATCGGGATACCATAGGCCAGGCCGTTGGCACGCCAGCTCATGGCAAACGCGCCGCGTGCCTGCATCGCATCAAACGCTTCGGGCGACAGGGAAAAGGCGTCTTCTCCCTCAGACTCCGCCGACCGCGTAATATAGCGCTTCATCAGCCGCAACGCTGATCCCTTGCGGCTGGCGGCCGATTGCAGCAAACTGTCCTTACCCGATCCGGAAGGCCCCATCACGTATACCAGCTGGCCTGCCATCAAAACACCCGTTGACCTTTGCACAGCACCTGCTGCACAACAAACTGCCTGCCACTGTCCCGAACCTGCACCAGATCGGCACGCAGTCCCGGGCTGATCTGACCACGGTCCGGCAGATTGGCCGATTTGGCCGGCGCCAGGCTGACCATATTGACGGCTTGCGGCAGGCTGATGCCCAGATCAGACTGACTCAGGATACGCACCGACTGCAACATGCTGGCCGGATAATAATCGCTGGATAGAATATCCAGTACGCCCTTGCGCGCCAGATCGCTTGCGGCAATATTGCCGGAGTGGGACCCGCCACGCACCACGTTGGGCGCACCCATCAGCACTTTCAGACCCAATTGGTGGCTCAGTGTCGCTGCTTCATGCGTTGTGGGAAATTCGGCGATAGTCATGCCGAAACCGGCTGATTCGTGCACATGATCGCTGGTGGCATCGTCATGGCTGGCGAGCGACAGGCCGCGCTCGTGGCAAATATCCACGATGCGACGACGGTAGGGTTCGCTATAGCGTTCGGCATTCTGTTTCTGCAGCACGATGAACGCGTCCATTTCGGCATCGTTCAGATGATACTTGCCCTGATAGTATTCGCGGTATTTTTCGTATTTGACGAACTGACGCTGGCCAGGCGTATGATCCATGACCGACACCAGATGCACCAGATCATTGCCCACCAGGTCTTCAAAGATCCCCAGGGTTTTCTCATGACTCACTTCACAGCGCAGATGCAGCCGGTGTTCGGCTCGCGTGTGGCCCTGATCAGCCGCGTGGGAAATGGCCTCCACCATTTTGGGCAATTGCAGAAGGCGTTGTCCTTTAGGATTCACATCACCAATTGAAAGCGCATCAAAAACCGTGGTGATGCCCGCGCCGACAATCTGCGCGTCATGTGCCAGTACCGCATTTTCCGACGGCCAGTCCACGCCCGGACGGGGGTTCATGTACTTTTCCAGGTTGTCGGTATGCAGCTCGATCAGCCCCGGCATCATAAAATCGCCCTGCCAGTCTTCGGCGGCCGGCAGACTGCTTCTGCCTTCGCTCACATCATGGATCTGGCCGTCGCGCACGGCCACCGTACCATGGATGACCTCACTGGCGGTCACGATCTTTGCATTGGTAATCACTCTCTCACGCAACATGTTTCATCTCCCGGGTTGCGATATCCAGACTACGGTCTGCCACGGCCTCGCGCGCCGCTTTATCATGAAAAATACCGATCAGGGCAGAGCCTGCTGACCTGGCCTCGCCGATCATTTCCAGCACCACCTGGCGGTTAGCCTCATCCAGCGATGCCGTTGGTTCGTCCAGCAGCATCAACGGCCAGTTGACCATGAACCCTCTGGCGATATTGACGCGTTGCTGCTCACCACCGGAAAAGGTATTGGGCGCCAGCGACCAGAGCCGTTGCGGAATATTAAGCCGCGTCAGCAACTCGGTAGCACGCGCCTTTGCCTGCTCGGCGCTCCAGCCGCGCAACAGGGCCGGTTCGCTAACGACATCCAGACAGTTCACGCGAGGAATCACGCGCAGGAACTGACTGACATAGCCCATGGTTTCCTTGCGCACCTGCATGATCCGGCGTGGCGCGGCGCCGACCAGCTCGGTCATGTGGCCGCGGTGCCGCACCCGAATGGAACCGCCGCCCGGCAGATAATTCCCATAGAGCGTGCGCAACAGCGTTGATTTGCCGGCGCCCGACTGACCGTGCAGCACCACGCACTCGCCGGCGTTGATAGAAAAGCTGATATCCTCGAGCACGTTCAGTTGCACGCCCTGCTGTTGATGCAGCGTGAAAGTCTTGGATAGGTTATTTACTTCCAGAACGGTATTCATTATTTCTCCGAATGCATTAATTGCAACTGTACTATCACGGCTGCAATACGGATGAGACCAGCAATTGCGTATACGGGTGCTGCGGGTCATCCAGAATCTGATCGGTCAGCCCGCTTTCCACCACGCGCGAGCGACGCATCACCATCAGGCGGTCCGCAAGCAGCCGGGCCACGGCCAAATCATGCGTGACGATAATCACGGCAAGGCCCAGGTCACGCACCAGGGCACGCAGCATATCCAGCAGGCGCGCCTGCACCGATACGTCCAGACCGCCGGTTGGTTCGTCCATAAACACCAGACGGGGATGAGACACCAGATTACGGGCGATCTGCAGCCGCTGCTGCATACCGCCGGAAAAAGTGCGCGGCAGATCATCTATACGCGATTCGTCAATTTCCACCTGACGCAGCCAGCGCAGCGATTCACTGCGCAGCACGCCGTAATTGCGTACGCCCTGCGCCATCAGGCGCTCACCGATATTGGCGCCGGCCGACACGGTCATGCGCAGCCCGTCGCGCGGATTCTGTTCGACAAAGCCCCACTCGGTGCGCAGCAAGGTGCGCCGTTGCGCCTCCGTGGATGCATACAGATCCGTTACCACACCACTGTCCTGCCGATAATGAATAGTGCCCGCATCGGGCTGGCTGCGGCCGGAAAGCACATTGAGCAGCGTCGACTTGCCCGATCCCGACTCGCCCACAATACCCAGCACCTCGCCAGGGTACAGATCGAAACCGACCTCCTGACATCCCTTGTCCGGACCAAACAAAAGACCAATGTCCGACACCTGCAATAGCGGCTCGGCGACCAGATCGTCTGCTACCGGACGCGCTGTCTGATTGTTGATTGCCTGCAATGCACTCATTGTGTTACCCCTGCCTTTGCCACGCGCTGTGCGCAATAGTCTGTGTCGGAGCAGACGAAATCGCGGCTGCCCTTATCATCTGTAATAATCTCGTCCAGGAACGATTCCGTGGAACCACAAATGGCACAACTGTGCTCCCATTTCTGGACGTCGAACGGATGATCTTCAAAGTCCAGACTGACCACGTCGGTATATGGCGGCACGGCGTACAGGCGCTTTTCACGACCTGCGCCAAACAGCATGAGCGCAGCACTGCGGTTAAGCTTGGGGTTGTCGAATTTCGGAATGGGAGACGGGTCCATCACATAGCGTCCGGCAACCAGTACCGGATAAGCGTAAGCAGTGGCGATATGTCCATAGCGCGCAATGTCTTCGTACAGCTTCACATGCATGACGCCATAATCATTCAGGGCATGCATGGTTTTGGTCTCGGTCTCTGACGGCTCAATAAAACGCAGCGGTTCGGGAATCGGCACCTGGAACACCATGATCTGGTGATTGCTCAGATCGGTTTCCGGAATACGGTGACGGGTCTGTATCACCGTCGCTTCGGTCGTATCCACGGTCGTGCGAACACCTGCAGTACGCGAGAAAAAGCGCCGGATGGACACGGCATTGGTGGTATCGTCCGCGCCCTGATCAATGACCTTCAGTACATCATCACGCCCCAGGATCGCTGCGGTCAGCTGCATGCCACCGGTGCCCCATCCATAAGGCAGCGGCATCTCGCGTCCGCCAAACGGCACCTGATAGCCGGGAATGGCCACCGCCTTGAGCAGGGCCCGGCGTATCATGCGCTTGGTCTGCTCATCCAGGTAAGCAAAGTTATAGGGTTCTACATTGGCATTCATGCCCGTTTCTCCTTCTGCGGCGGGACCTGCCCCGCTTCGATGTCCTGCTGTTCCTGGTTAAGCTGCGCCTGGGCATCGCGTTTTCTCATTTTGCGAATCAGCTCCAGCTCTGCCTGGAAGTCCACATAGTGTGGCAATTTCAAATGTGATACGAAGCCGGCGGCTTCAACGTTATCACAATGCATCAGCACAAACTCTTCCTGTTGCGCGGGTGAAGTGATCTCTTCGTCATACTCGGCGGCACGCAGCGCACGATCAACCAGGGCCATGCCCATGACCTTGCGTTCGTTATAGCCAAAAGCCAGACCATAGCCTCGCGTAAATTGTGCAGGCTGATCTTTGGAGCCGACAAACTGATTGACCATCTCACATTCGGTCACTTCAATATCACCTGCCGGGACCGCAAAATCCAGTTCTTCCGGCTCCAGCCATACCTCGGTAAAGCCAATACGAATTTCGCCGGCAAACGGGTGGTTGCGGCCATAGCCGCGCTGTGTGGAATAGCCCAGCGCCAGCAGGAAGCCTTCATCGCCACGCGCCAGTGCCTGCAGGCGCTGCATCCGGTTGCTCGGAAAATCCAGCGGTTCGCGCGTAATGTCGGGAACCGGCTCGGCGCTATCCGTTTCTTCACGCATCAGCCCTTCCTGGGCCAGCAGGCCGAGTACGCGTGGAAAGACAGGATCGTCTGCACGCTCGACAGCGTCGGTCCGGGCCTGAGCGTCATCGTGTGTTGCGCCCGGTACGCTCGCTTGTTGCGCAGTACCGTTAGCCGCCACCGCCCCCTGGGCCTGCGACGCCTCACTGCCCTGCCCCTGGGTCTGTTCACCTTCGGCCTGCAGCGTAAAGTCCAGCAGGCGATGCGTGTAGTCAAAGGTCGGGCCCAGCAATTGCCCGCCGGGCAGGTCCTTATACGTCGCAGAAATGCGGCGCTCTACCTGCATGTTCTCGGTCTGCAGCGGGCTGCTGACACAGTAGCGGCTCAATGTGGTGCGATAGGCACGCAACAGAAAGATGGCTTCCAGCAAATCGCCCGCAGACTGCTTGATGGCCAGCGCCGCCAATTCGCGGTCATACAGCGAGCCTTCGCTCATCACACGAGCCACTGCCAGCGGCATTTGTTGCGCAATCTGCGCCAGTGACAAGGGAGGTGTATCCACAGCACCACGGCGTTTCAGGTCGAGCAGTCGATGCGCATTTTCGATAGCGGCTTCACCGCCTTTTACAGCAACATACATCGTATTCTCCTATAGGAAGCTGACCACGGTACTGCGTGGTAAAGCCATCAACTGGCGCTGGCTGGTCATGAAAAAATCCAGTCCTTTGGGGAAATCGGTCACCCGCTCACGCGCCGACCAGAACGGTTCACTCAGCGGCAGCGTCACGGTGCGCTGTGATTCAATACCCGGCCCCTGCAGCACGACCTCGCGTCCGCCGTCCAGACTGTCGAGCTGGACGATCACGGTGCAGGACATCTCGGGATCGCGATCGGTGCCGCAAGGAAACTGCGCCAGATAGTCAATCTCGGTAGCGGTAATGATGGCCAGATCGGCCTGCTGCGGGTCGTCGACTACCGGGCAGGCACAGTGAAAGGCCAGATTGGCCCGGGCCATGGGCGTGTCGAGCGCGGGGCTCAGCCAGACGCGCGTACCGTCATCAAAGAGCGTCAGCGCCAGCGAAAAGGTGGCCGGATGCATCTTATCCAGCGCATCGGTGTAGTCGGCCTGCTCGACTACGCCGGGTTCGGACATGGCCTTGAGTGCAGCGCGAAAGCTCATTTGCGCATTCAGGACGGGATCGGCAAAAGCAGGAACCAGAACGGGCGTGGTCATTCGTTTTCTCCCCGGATAAGGGTGAAGAAGTCCACTTTGGACGTGGCTACCTCGGCTTGCCTGGTCTGGCGTGCCTGTTGCTGACTGCGTGCCAGCGGTTCAATCACCGCCTGCATGAGCTGCTCTTTCTCGTCACCCAGCAGCAAGGCATCGGCCAGCGCTGCCAGCTCCGCATGACGCTTGTTGCGCCCGGCAATGTAACTGTACCCGGCACGACCATCCTGCAATTGCACCACGCAACGCGTGACCGTCATCTCACCCAGATTGAATGCCTGGCCAGTGCCACCCGTGCGTCCGCGCACCATGGCCATACCGGTTTCCGGCTTGCGTATACATTGATAAGGCACACCGCCAAGCTCGGATTCGTAGTCGGCCAGCGCATCACCTGCGCGTGCGAGCACCTGCATCCAGCGTTGCCTCTCATTCGGAGCAAAGTCCGCTTTCATATGTGTTCTCCGTTCAAAACTACCTGATATTGAAAACGGTCGGCGCGGCTGACAGAGAATGTCAGCTCCACGGGATGACCGTGCTGATTTTTGGAAAGGGTGGTCACCGTCAGCACCGGCGCTGACTGGGGAATCAGCAGGCGGGCGGCTTCGTCAATGGTGGGCAGGCGGGCGCCGATTACGCTAGAGGCACGGTGCAACTCACATCCGCGCTCTTTCAGATACTGGCGCATGGAATCACGTTTGTAATCCTGCAACAGGGTCTCGTAGCCGGACGAGAAAAAATGCGTCATGACACTGATCGGCTCATTGTCAATGAAGCGCAGGGTCCGGTATTCCAGCACGGTGCTACCCGGCGCCAGGGCCAGTTGCGTCAATTCGTCGTGATTGGCTGCGCGCCGATACACCTTGAGCAATTGCGCCCTGGCGGTATGGCCCATGGCTGAAAACTGATCGGTGTACGCTGTGGTGGCCTGCACCGGGTACAGCAGCGGTCGGGTCAGCACCTGGGTGCCTTTACCTTTGATGCGGATAATATTGCCTTCCTGCACCAGCAGATCAAGTGCTCGCCGCACGGTATGACGATTGACATCAAAGCGCTCGGCCAGCCGCAGCTCGCCAGGGAGCAGATCTCCCGGTTTATACATAGACAACTCGGCCCGAATAGTGGACGCCAGTGTCTGGTAGAGTGGCTCTTCCTGTCTAGACAAGTTCATCATTTTAAAAAGGCAGTTGCCTGCCTTATTCCATCATACGAAGAATTTTCTGAGTCGCTGCGAAATCACGTCAATCACACTCACACACACGATGATGATGAGCAAAATGGCTGCCGTCTGCCCGAATGCGAACCCCCGGATTGCTTCCCACAATAACACACCGATCCCGCCGGCACCCACCATACCAACCACGGTGGCCGACCGAACATTGGACTCAAAGCGATACAGCACATAGGATACCCACAGCGGCATCACCTGAGGAATCACCCCGAAAATCACTTCCTGCAGCGCACTCGCGCCTGTTGCGCGCACCCCTTCCACCGGACCGGGATCAATCGCCTCGACCGCCTCGGCAAACAGTTTGGCAAGCACACCAGTGGTGCCAAGAAACAGCGCCAGGGTACCGGCAAAAGGCCCCAGGCCTACGGCCACCACAAACAACATGGCAAAGACCATTTCATTGATAGATCGCAAGGCATCCATCAGGCGGCGGACCGGCTGGCAGACCCACCAGGGCACCAGGTTGGATGACGATAATATGCCAAGTGGAATACCGAAAATAACCGCCAGTACGGTTCCCCAGACGGCAATCTGGATCGTAACCAGCATTTCACGCAAATACATGCGCCAATCAGCAAAATCGGGCGGGAAAAAATCAGCGGCGAACGTGGCCATGTTGCCGCCATCGGTCCACAACAGGACCGGATTCATTTCAGCGCCTTTCCAGGCCCACGCCAAAAACAGCAGGAACAGCCCCCATCCCAGCATTCTTGCCCACGTCATCCGCGGCGGCTGCACAGGCAGTGCACCGGGTACGGGGCTGGGGTTTGTTGTCAGTACAGACATATTCATTTCCAGTTTATGGCAGCCTGCAAACGCAGTGCAGGCCGCCATCCAAATCAACTCTGGTTACGAGTTTTTACCTTCGATCTCTTTCATGCGAGCAGAAATTTTGCTCAGCTCTTCATCCAGGCCGGCGATCTGTTTTTTACGATCGTCTTCGCCCAGTTTGCTGTCGCCGGCAATTTGCGAACGTTTTTTAAACAGTTCCAGCTGACGGATAGGCAGCAATTGATCATTGCTTGACGGCTTGAACTTGCTCCATGCCAGGCCGTTGAGCACTTTCAGCTCTTCAGGTTTGTCGCCGTAATGATCAAAAAACGCCTTGATTTTTGTCTTGGCTTCGTCCGGCAGGTTTTTACGCCATACGATAGGATCAGCAGGAATCAGCGGGGACTTCCAGATCACTTTCAGCTCGGCCGCTTTCGCTGGATTGGTTTTTTCCAGACGCTCCATGCCTTCGGTGTTGAACGTAGCTACATCAACCTGTTTATTGGCGACAGACAGCGCGTTCACTTCGTGGCTACCATTGACAGAACGTTTGAAGATCTTGTTGGCGTCTACATTGTTTTCAGCAAAAACGTAATAACCAGGAACCAGGAAACCGGATGTTGAGTTAGGATCACCGTTACCGAAATTCAGGTTCTTGGCGTTATCCAGCATGTCCTTGACCGAATTGATCTTGCTGTCTTTGTGCGCGATCAGCAGGCTCCAGTAACCGGGCTTGCCATCTTTATCCACTGTCTGATAAATCACTTCGCCGTTGGCGCGGTCCACTGCTTCCATGGCAGATTTGTTGCCGTACCAGGCAATATCCACTTTGTCGAAACGCATGCCCTGGATGATACCGGCATAGTCAGGCGCAAAGAACGCCTTCACCTTGTAGCCGGTCTGTTTTGACAGATCATCCAGGAACGGTTCCCACACGGTTCTCAGGTTCTGGGAGGATTCGGTGGAAATAATGCCGAAATTGAGTTCCTTAAGATCCTGGGCCTGTGCCACGCCAGCGGCCATGCCCATGGCAAACACGGAAATACCAAGACGACGAACAATCGAGTTGAACATGAAAATTCCTATTGAAATAAAATTTAAGCGGCAGCCAGAACCAGGCGTGCCGGATCCCGGGCTTCCGGTTTTTTTACATCCTGCTCACCGAACAGAAGTGCCGTACCTATTTCCGAGCCATACAAGTCACTCAGAAAATCGTTGCTCAGCCCGCCAATGGGACCGTCAAAATATTTTTTACCACCCTTGAGGGCGACGGCGTGGCGACAATACCTGACGGCATAGTCCACCTGATGCAGCGTGACAATCACGGTTTTGCCGTCGCGCTTATTAATATCGGCCAATGTTTCCATTACCTTGCGTGCCGATTCGGGATCAAGAGAAGCAATGGGTTCATCGGCCAGAATAATTTCGGCCTTCTGACACAGGGCACGGGCAATGGCCACACGCTGCTGCTGGCCACCCGACAGGGTTGAAGCACGGCGATAGGCATACTCAAGCAACCCCACCCGCTCCAGTGCCTGTAATGCATTGTTCACTTCTTCCTTGTTGAACATGCCCAGTGCGCCGCGTACGCGCGACATCCGTCCCAGCCGACCCAGCAGAACGTTCTTCAGCACAGACAGGCGACCCACCAGATTAAATTGCTGAAAAATATAGCCAATGTCGGAACGCAGCCGCCGCACATTGCGATTCAGTACGCCGTCTTTCTGCATTTGCTGGCCCAGCATCTGGATTTCGCCCCCCACCTGGCGATCACCGGTGGCCAGCCCGGCCAGATGGCGCAATAAGGTGGATTTGCCGGAACCGGAAGCGCCGATCAGCGCGACCATGGAGCCAGGCGCAACGTCCAGTGCCAGATCGTGCAGGACCTGTCTGGTGCCAAATGTCTTGTTCAGGTTCTGAACCCGGATTGCATGTGTCATCGTATTCCTCAATTTATTTTGCCACTGCCGGGTCGGCGCATCGGAACACAATCGAGCGCAAGCAGCGTGTATCAGCAGATCACGTTACCGACTATTGCCGGTCGCTGCTGTTCAATTGCCGTCATCTTAAGGAATCTGTGTGACAGTCCGGTTAATACCGTCTTACAGGGATGTTACAGTTTGGTCATTTATTCGACTATTTACTAGACAGGCCAGATCGGGAGAGTTGCAATTATTCTTATCATTAATCAATGATTTGAGATTTCTCTAATGCAATTATGTCTGCTACAGATAGACAAGTAAAAACCACCCAAAAAATGTAACAGAGGCCCGAGATCCGACTCAGGAGGACAAGCCGGGAGATTTGCCTGCCGAAATTGGGTTGCAGGCGGGCGCGGGAGACAGCCAGACGAATAAGGCAGAGCGTCAAGTGACCCTGCAACGGCACGTCTTATTAAAATAGTTAAAGTACGTCAGGCCGGTTTGCAGCCCTACGCGATCCTCATCCGTCACTGCGGCGGCCACATGAGCCATCGACTGAATACCCCGCCTCTTCAGGGATTCAATCGGTCATTCCTGTGTGCTGCCAAGCAGGGAGCAAAACATGGCCAGATCCACATTTCCGCCGCTGATGATAATACCCACACGCTTGCCACGCACCAGCTCTTTTGCACTGCAGGCACCGGCCAGCGACAGGCAACCTGTGGGCTCGACCAGCATTTTCATGCGCTCAGCGTAAAAACGCATCGTGCGAATCAGCTCCTCATCGGTCACAGTCAGGATGTCCGCCACTTCGCGCTGGATGATGGAAAAAGTGTAGTCGCCCAGAAACTGCGTCTGCGCGCCATCGGCAATGGTTTTGGGCATATCGATGCGCACAATGTGACCGGCACGCAAAGACTGCTGACCATCATTGCCCGCTTGCGGCTCCACGCCATAAATCTGGCACTCCGGTGCGAGCGCCCGCGCCGCCAGAGCGGAACCCGACAACAGGCCACCGCCACCCAGACAAACAAACAGCAGGTCCAGTGGTCCGGTTTCCTGTATCAACTCCATGGCGGCCGTACCCTGGCCGGCAATAATATCGGGATGATCATAGGGCGGAATCAGGGTGTAGCCGTGCTGCTGCGCCAGATTCATGGCGATCGCCGCCCGGTCTTCTGTATAGCGATCATATTCCACGACCTGCGCACCATAGCCGCGTGTGGCGGCCAGCTTGGCGGCCGGCGCATCCTGCGGCATCACGATGGTGGCTTTGACATTGAGTACGGAAGCGGCCAGCGCCACGCCCTGGGCATGATTGCCTGAAGAAAACGCAATGACGCCCGCACGCTGCTGCGCCGGTTCCAGTGCCGCGATCGCATTGAATGCGCCGCGAAACTTGAATGCACCAATGCGCTGCAGGTTTTCACATTTGAAATACAGGCTGGCATCCAGCTGCGCGTCGATGGTCCTGGAACGCATAACCGGCGTGCGGTGCGCATAGCCTTTGATCCGCTCTGCGGCGGCAACGACATCGGAATAAGTGGGCAAAGTCTGCATAACGTTCCTGGTTCGAAAGTGGCTCAGCCTTGCGCAACGTCATGACCGTGCCGGATTATCTCAATCAGCATATTCTACCCGCGTTTGAGCCGTTACAATAAACCCCTTCATAAGACCCGTTCGAGACGCATCCATGTCCCTGCAAAACCATTCAGTTGCCATTGTTGGTGCCGGCATTGTCGGCCTGTGTACCGCCTATTCGCTCAGACAGGCGGGCTGGCAGGTCACGGTTTTTGATGCGCAGGAGCCAGGATCGCAATGCTCTTTCGGGAACGCCGGTGCCCTGTCCGAAGGTTCGGTCGCGCCATTGGCCATGCCCGGTGTCATCCGGCAGGCAGCCTCCATGCTGCTGGACAGCACCAGCGCACTGCATGTGCCACTGGGCTACCTGTTACCAGCCATGCCCTGGTTTGTACGCTTTATCGCAGCCTCGCGGCCGGAACGCGTCCGGCAGATCGCAGCCGCCCTGCATAGCCTGCTGGAAGGATCAGTGCGCCATCACACGGAACTGGCCCACGCCATCGGCTGCGCGCACCTGATCAAAAACACCGGTCAATTACACCTGTACCCTGACGCCAGCAGCCGCGACCAAGACAGGGCATCGTGGCAGCTTAAGGCCGACTTCGGCATGACGATGCAGTCGGTCGATCGCAGTGCGATTGCCGAGCTGGAACCCTCAGTCAGCGACGCCTACCGCAGCGGCTGGTTTCTCCCGGACGAAGGCTGGGTCAGCGACCCGTTTCAGTATTCGCAGGCACTGGCCCGCGCCAACACCGACCGGGGCGTCACCTTTGTTGGTGCCCGCATCAGCACATTGCGTCGCGACAATGACAAGTGGCATTTGCATGATGGTGAGCAATCCTGGCAGGCCGATCATGTTGTGGTATGTGCAGGCATCGGGTCACGCGAATTGCTGAAAACCCTGAATCTGTCGGTACCACTGGAAAGCCAGCGTGGCTACCATCTGCAGGCGCCGCATCCTGGTGTTTCGCTTTCGCGCATTGTGGTGCTGGCCGATCGCAAGATCTTCATGAACCCCATGCAGGGACAGTTGCGCATTGCCGGTACGGTCGAATTCGGCGGCACCGCCAAGCCAATGAATGAGCAGCGTGCGCTGCTGCTTAAAGACCACGCTCTGGCCGGCCTGGACAATCTGGATACCAGCGGCTTTACCACGTGGCTGGGCCATCGGCCCTGCCTGCCCGATTCTCTGCCGGTCATCGGTCCTGTGGCCGACTTGCCTGGCCTGTGGGCCGGCTTCGGACATGGCCACCTGGGGCTGACCGGCTCGGTGAACACCGGCAGACTGCTGGCACGGGCCATGGCAGGCGAAGCCAGCGCTCAGGAACTGGCACCGTTTGCGCTGAGTCGCTTTCGGTAGAAAGTCAGTATCGCGGAACTTGATTGAACGCAAGAACACCAAAAAACTACATATAAGCGCAGTTACATTATTGCCAAAAATATCGGATACTTGCTCCCAGCGTGATCAGCAGCAGTGGAGCAATAAAGCCGATGGTAGACATCAACGTTAAAGCAAAGGTAAAGGAATATTTACGCCTCCGTGCCCTCCAGCATCGCAGCGAAACGATCCAGCGCTGGAAAGATGAGAATATTTACCCATACGAAGACAAAACAGAGCTGGCTTCTTCAGAACAAATAGAGCGACAGGTATTTGACATCCTGGCAGTCAACGTGGCAGACCACCTGCCCTTGTTCGAAGATTCACCTGCCACATCCAAGAGGTTCACTTTTCGCCTACTGGCACAAGCTATTCGGGAAAATCCCGAAACCGTTCGCATCATCATGGACGAAGTTTTGAACCTCAAAACAGAGGAACAGGACGATCTGGCCAGGCTGCTCAAAAAGACCACGTTATCAAAAATCATTTCTTCCGCTACGATTGTTGCGGATCGTCTGAATTTCGTTGAAGCGCTCAGTGATTTATTATTTAACAAAAACACCAGGAAGCGGCTCCTGGAGAGAGACCAGCTTCACAAGGCGCTGGAAGCAGAGTCCTGGATTTTCCGTGAAGACTTTCATCTGGCAGGTTCCGAGAAAACACTGGAGGATGCGCTCGCCATCTATCGCGAAAAACTGGGCAAACGTGAAGACGACGACGGCCCTGTTCTTAGGGAAGGTAACAAAGGAGGAAGGATCGATCTGATGCTGGCCAGGGCCATCCAGCCAACTCAGGGAACGCACGAATACCTAGTCGTGGAACTAAAACGACCCAGCCAGAAAATCAACTCCGACGTTTTAACTCAAATTGAGAGTTACGCCATCGCCGTTGCCAAAGATGAACGCTTTCATCAGAAGAAAACGAAATGGATATTCCTGGTTGTGGCAAATGAGCTGGACGAACATGCGCAATTGAAGGCCAGACAAAAAGGTCGGCCGGAGGGACTCGTTCTTGATCTGGATAGGTTAAACATTACGATGTGGGCAAAAACCTGGGCGGAGATTCTCAATGACGCCCGCGCAAGGCTCAGCTTCTTCAGTGAACAGCTTAACTATCAGGTTGACACCAACAGCGAGCTTGAATACCTCAGGAAAGCACACTCCAAATATATCCCCGAAGATTTAAAGCCATCGGCATGAGTCCGATCCGGGAGCATCAATACTAAATCACAAGCGGCGCCCGCCAGCGCCGCCCATGTTCGCCCTGCCTATTCATTCATTCGAATATTTTCCTGCTTAATGAGCGCACCCCATTTTTGGGTATCTTCCTTAATCAGTGTACCGAACTGTGCCGGGTCCAGATCGCCGGTATCCAGGCCGGAGGTCTGAACGTACTTCTGCACGGCGGGTGTTTTCATGACTGCACGATAGGCCGTATTCAGTTCCCTGATCTTTTCTTCTGGTGTGCCTGTCGGCGCGAAAACACCGTACCAGTTGGTAGCATGAACATTCTTGATGCCCAGTTCATCAAATGTGGGCACATCGGGCAAGGCAGCGGAACGTTTATCGGACGCAACGCCAATGGGCACCAGACTGCCGTCCTTGATATGCTGCACCAGGCCGGAGACATCACCGAAAAAGCCATCCACCTGTCCGCCGATGGTGGCCGTAATCGCCGGTGCTGCGCCGCCAAAAGGCACAATCAGCGTATTGGCTTGTGTCGCAATGCGAAACTGCGCGATCGCCATATGCGGCATGCTGCCTACCCCAGAGGTGGACAGCGAGATACCGTTAGGATCGGTTTTGGCCTTTTCCAGCAACGCTTTTACACTTGTGATACCGCTTTTTCTGGATACCACCAGCACCTCGGGCGTGGAAACCAGCAGCGCTACCGGTTGCAGATCCTTTGCTGGATCGTAAATCAGTTTTTTATAGAGCGCCGGATTGACGGCAATCGCTCCGGTAGAACTTAGAAACAGGGTATTGCCATCCGGCCTGGCGCGGGTCACGGTACTGGCTGCAATGGCGCCGTTACCACCGGGTTTATTCTCTACCACCACCGGCGTTTTGAGCTGGCTCTCCAGTTCTTTGCCCGTCACGCGCGCCAGCGTATCGCCCGGGCCGCCCGCCGGAAATGCGACCACCACGTTCACGGGCGGTGCGGCCGCGACCTGCTGACCCACCGACAGGCACAGTGCAGCAGCAAATGGCACCATATATTTAGTATATTTTTTTCTGAATCCGGACATGTCTTCCTCCTTAGCCGTCAGGCTCCCGCAATCCCTTGCGTATTAACGAACAGTGAATAAATGGATGTGCACGACGCCATGAACAGGCGGTTTCGATTGACACCGCCAAAACAAAGATTGGCGCACCGCTCGGGCAAGGCGATTTGGCCCAGCACTTGGCCTTGCGGGGAAAATACCCGGACACCATCCAGCTCGGCTGTGCCCATGCCCCAGCCACACCACAAATTGCCGTGGATATCAACCCGAAAGCCATCCGGCGTGCCTTCGCCGGCATCGAACAGCACTCGCTGACCTGCCAGCGCAGTACCACCGGCAGTCACATCGAATACCAGCAGATTACGCGGTTGAGCGCGTGATTCAACAATATAAAGTTTGGATTCATCGGGAGAAAACGCCAGGCCATTAGGACCGTTCACAGTATCGGTCACGAGTGTCACCTTGCCGCTATCGGGATCGATGCGATACACGGCGGCGGGCAATTGCTGCTCGGCCTTCTCGCCCTGATAATAGCCAACAATCCCGAACGGCGGATCGGTAAACCAGATCGAACCGTCCGATTTGACGACGACGTCATTCGGTGAATTCAGGCGCTTTCCCTGATAATATTCTGCCAGCACGGTAATACGGCCATCATGCTCCGTTCGCGTTACACGCCGGGTCAGGTGTTCACAGCTGATCAGGCGGCCCTCGCGATCGCGCGTATTGCCATTGGCATAATTCGATGGCTCACGAATCGTATGGGTCTGGCCAGTGAGTGCATCCCATCGCATGATGCGGTTATTCGGCACATCACTCCATAACAGACAGTTGCGGTCACCGAACCAGACCGGGCCTTCGGCCCAGCGACAGCCCCGGGCAAGGCGTTCAACGGCCGCCAGCGGCAAAGTCAATGCATGAAACCGAGCATCCAGCGCAATCACTGCGGGATCGGGATAGCGTACGGGGGTGTCAGTCGCAGCGTGCACTCATGCCTCCATCCACAACGATTTCGGTACCGGTGATAAAACGCGCTTCGTCGGAAGCCAGAAACAGTGCGGCATTGGCCGTATCGGTACCATCGCCCATAAACGGCAGCGGAATGCGGGACTGTCGCTGGGCCAGCAATGCCTCGATATCGCCCCCCGCCCGCTGCCCTGCCAGACGGGTTTCCACCATTGGCGTATGCATCTGCCCGGGAACCACGGTGTTGCAACGGATATTGCTTTTGGCATATTCGACCGCCACCACGCGGGACAGTTGAATAATGCCGGCCTTGGCGCTGGCATACCCCACCTGTGCCGAGCCGGTCCAGCGGATGCCGGAGGTGGACGAGATATTGACAATCGCCCCACCGCCCTGCCTTTGCATGATGGGCAGAACGTATTTGCATCCCAGGAAAACACTTTTCAGATTGAAATCAAGCTGCTGATCCCAGGTTTCTTCGTCCAGCGCAACCGGGCCACCTTTTCGGGAGCCGCCCACATTGTTGACCAGAATATCCACGCCACCAAAGGCCTCTTCACAGGCGCGCACCATATCACGAACGGCATCGGCCGATGTCACATCCGCCGTCCAGGTACCAATTGTGCCGTTCACCTCATTGACCCGGGCCACTGTCTCTTCCAGGGCAGCGGCATTCATATCCACAGCAAAAACCCGCGCGCCCTCGCTGGCAAACCGCCAGGCAATCGCCCGACCGTTGCCCCAGCCTGGCCCGACACTGCCGGCCCCCGTCACAATTGCAATTTTGTTTTCCAGACGTCTCATTGCACGCTGTCTCCTGTCATTGTCTCATTACAGGCATCATGCGCGAGGGCCCGCGAATCATCAAGACCCGCCTTGCGACTTCTGATATTGAAAAAACGTATATCATTCCCACATGGACCTCAAACAGCTTCAATATTTCATCGTGATTGCCGAACAGCGCAGCTTTTCCCGTGCTGCGGATATGCTTGATCTGTCACAGCCGTCACTGAGCCGGCAAATCCAGTTGCTGGAGGCCGAGCTAGGGCAGCATTTGCTGGTGCGTACGGGTCGTGGCGTGGAACTGACCGAGGCCGGCGCACGGCTGCTGGGCCATGCACGAACCCTGCACCATCTGGCTACGCAGGCACGGCAGGATCTGATCAATTTTCGTTCGTCGGCTCCGGGTCGGGTACGGCTGGGCATTCCGCCACGGATTGCGCGGCGGCTGGCGCCCAATATCATGCAACAGTTCCGGGCGCAGTTTCCCGCCTCGTCGATTACGCTGGCCGAAGGCCTGAGCGCCCAGTTACGTGACTGGCTGCTCAAGGACAAGGTGGATCTGGCGCTGCTCTATGAACCTGCGCCGTCGTCGCTGATGCAAGTGGAATCGCTGTACCGGGAGGAGCTGGTGCTGGCTCACGCCCGTGCCGGCGCAGCGCCGCTGCCGGCAAGCATCCCGGTCTCTGACCTGGATAAATATCCGTTGGTGCTGCCCAGCGCGCCCAACACCATCCGTACGCTGGTGGAACAAACATGCCGGGAATGCAATGTGCAATTGAATGTTGTGGCGGAAGTGGACGTAGTGCAGACGATTGTTGAAACCCTGAGCTATTCGCACGAACCGGTGTTTACCATCATTCCACGCTCTGCACTGGGTGATCTTCCCGGCCCGACACTTTTGAGTTGCGCTCCCATTGTGGCGCCGGCCATTCGCAATAATCTGACCCTTGCCATCGCGACTGCCGCTGCGCAATCGCAGCTTGTACTGGCCGTTGCCGATATCATTCGCGGCATCGATATGAACAGCCATATGCGCTGAACACAGCCGGGCGACGGCCATACGGGCAGTCTATATCTGCCCCTGCCATGCCGCCCAACGCTGAAGTGGAAAAACGGACGCGTTATCCGCGCATGGTGACAAACTCTTCGGCCGCCGTCGGATGAATGCCAATGGTCGCATCAAAGTCTGCCTTGGTTGCGCCCATACGCACGGCCACCGCAAAGCCCTGTACGATTTCTCCGGCGTCATCGCCCGCCATGTGCAGGCCCACGACCCGGTCGGTTTGTTTATCGACAATCAGTTTCATCATCATTCGGGCCGTGCTGCCACTGAGTGTGTGTTTGAGCGGACGAAATTCAGAACGATAGATGGTAACGTCGCCGTACTTCTGCCGCGCTTCGTCTTCACTATAGCCAACCGTACCCACGTTTGGATGCGTGAAAATGGCAGTTGGAATAAACTCATAGCTCATGCGACGCTCGCCCTTGCCGAACAGATGATCCACCAGCACCATGGCTTCGCCCAGTGCCACCGGTGTAAGCTGAATCCTGTCGGTCACATCGCCCAGGGCATAAATGGATGGCACGGAAGTCTGGTAGTTTTCGTCTATCTGGATCGCGCCATTGTGATTGACCTGGACGCCCGCTGATTCAAGGTTGAGCTTTTGCACATTGGGTGCGCGTCCTGTCGCATACAGCACCTGATCGGCCTGCAGCGTTGTGCCGTCATTCAATTTCACTGAAAGCGCGTCACCCTCTTTGACTATGCCCTCCACTTTGGTTTCGAAGTGAAAGTGCACGCCGGCTTTTTCCATTTCCTTTGCCGTGAACGCGCAGATTTCTTCATCAAAGCCGCGCAAAATTCTATCGCGCCGAATCACGATATGCACTTGAGCGCCCAGACCGTTGAAGATCGATGCAAATTCACATGCAATATAGCCGGCCCCCACCACCACCAGCTTTTTGGGAAACTGCGGGAGGTCGAATATTTCATTTGAGGTAATCACATGTTCGCGCCCGGGGAAATCGGGCACAACAGGCCAGCCGCCGGTCGCAATCAGAATGTGTTTGGCGGTATAGGTTTTGCCGTCGTCCATGCGAACGGTATTGGGCCCGGCCAGTTCGGCCCAGCCGGTCAGCAGCGTAGCGCCGGCATTGGTGATCAGCGAATGATAAATGCCATTCAGACGGGAAATCTCCCTGGCCCGGTTGGTTTTCAGGACTGACCAGTCCAGCGAGGCCTCACCTGCCTGCCAGCCAAAACCGCGCGCCTCTTCAAACGCTTCGTGATAATGTGCAGCATAGCTGTACAGTTTCTTGGGAATACAACCGACATTGACACATGTTCCGCCCAGATCCGACCCTTCGGCCACGGCCACCCGCGCACCGGCCTGCGCCGCCATGCGCGAGGCGCGTACGCCACCGCTACCGCCGCCGATTACAAAAAAATCATAGTCGAAACTTTCCATGCTGACTCCACGTTCAAAAATACGCAATGATTGTCGCGCCGCAATGCCCATTGCCGCCGCAAAGCGGACGGCGCAGCGGCCCCGGCACAGGCCATGACTGCTGCTCCGGCACATGGGCGTCAGCAGTCACATCAATTTGGTTCCGCCTGATTGTAACCTCAGCACCGTGCCTGGAGAGGCAAAACCCTGCCGACAAGTACGTTGCGCTGCGACCCAGGCCGTATAATCACTCCTTACGGAGAATTATCGTCATGTCATCGCTCGATTCAACTACGTTTTCAACATCTCCCGCAGCTGCACCTGCGGCCTGGCCCGTGCTCGGCGTCCTGGGCGGCATGGGGCCGCTGGCCGGCGCTACGTTCGCCGCCCGGCTTGTGCAATTGACGCCGGTAACCGCCGACCAGGCGCATATCCCGGTACTGCTGCGCAATGATCCGCGGATCCCCGACCGCAGCAGCGCCCAGCTGGCCGGCGGCCCCAGCCCGCTGCCGGCCATGCGCGAAGGCATGCAGGATTTGCAACGCTGGGGCGCACAATGCATTGCCATCCCGTGCAATACCGCCCATTTATGGTTTGAGCAACTGCGCGATAGCGTACAGGTACCCGTTCTGCACATTGTCGAGTCGGTGATTCAGGACCTGCGGCGCAATGGCATTTTTGATGGCCCGGTAGGGGTCATGGGCACGCCGGCAACCATGCAACTGGGGCTGTATCAGGACGCCCTGCGTGCAGCCGGATATGAACCGTTTACCGGCAATGACAATCGCATTCGTGATTGGTCTGTGCAGGCCATCGCCGCTGTCAAAGCCAATCAGAACGAACTGGCGTTTGCTCCTGCGGCCAGTGCCGTGAATCAACTAACGCAAATGGGCGCGCGGGCCGTGATCCTGGGTTGCACCGAATTGCCACTGGCCATCCCGCCCTCACGCCGTGGTGAATTTGATGTGGTGATCTCCGATTCGATTGATGCACTGGCCCTTGCCGTGCTGGATGCTTTTTCACAGCAAGGCCAGTTGCAAGCCAATCCCGACACAAACACCGATCAGCCTGCAGCCTGAACCACCAAACCGGAGTCATCATGCCTGTACCCCACACCGTCATTGATCATATTGTTGTCACTGCAAGCGACCTGGATACAGGCGCGGCCTATGTCAAAGACTGTCTGGGTGTTGCCCCACTGCCAGGTGGAGAGCACCAAAAAATGGGTACACATAATCTGCTGCTACGCTGTGGCACAAATGTTTATCTGGAAGTCATTGCCGTCAATCCTGCTGCACCGCCGCCCGCGCAACCACGCTGGTTCGGACTGGATCAAATGGCATCGGACAGCGCCCCAACGCTGTCGGCCTGGGTGCTGCGCACGACCGATATTCACAGCCATGCCGCGGCCTGCCCTCAGCATTTGGGCCCGATTACATCCATGCAGCGCGGCGACCTGAACTGGCTGATCACTATTCCCGAAAGCGGCACCGCGCCCCTGGATGGGCTGGCCCCGGCGCTGATTGAATGGCACACGCCCGCGCTGCCGGTCTTATCCATGCCGGATCAGGGGTTGTCGCTGGAAGCCTTGCATATTTATCACCCCGAACCTGAAACGATGCAGGCCCTACTGGCCAGCCTGCAACTGGACGCCCCCGTCTCGGTATTGCCATCCGCGCCTGGGAGCAAGCCCGCCTTGCAGGCGATCATCAGAACGCCGACGGGCATTTGCAAGCTGGGATAACCCGGCCTGACGCTCACCCAGCCCGGATACTAGCGCAATGCCACCGACATGGTGGAAAACACATTCAAAGTGCGGATCACGTATTCAATACTCTCGGCCTTAAATGACAGCGTCACGCCATCGACTCGCTCCGTGCCGGGCAGGATGCAAAACGTATCGGCCAGCGCAGGAGAATTGGTTTGCAGCCGACATTCATACGGCGCGCCAATCACAAATGGAGTTAACGCCTGCGTCTTGCCGGCCTGAACGGCCCTGCTCATGCCCTCGCGGATACGCGCGCAGGCGGCTTGTGGTGTCAGGGTAGCGGCGCTGGCATGACCCATGGCCTGTTTGGTTTCCACCCAAACGGCACCGTCGAAAAAATCCTTATTCTCTTCAACAAACACCTGATCACCACTGCCGAAGATCACCGGCACTCCCGCCTGGCCGGCCAGCGCACCATAAAGGCCGGGCTCGCCCAGTTCAATGCCGTTGACCATCACCCGGGCAAAGGCAAAGCTATTGATGGTATGGGCCAGCACCCCCCGACCCTGCGCCCGTGAATGATGCCCCACCAGTGCAACCGCATTCACCCCGAACTCAAGTCCGGTCATCATGCTGTATACACGAGGCTTGCCGGTAATCAATGTGGCACGCGCATCAATGTCGGAGGCAATCATATTGCGAAAGCCGCCATGCGAATCGTTCACATAGACGGCCGTAGCACCGCCATCGAATGCACCGGCAATCGCCGCATTGGCTTCTGCCGTCATCCACTGCCGTGCCCGTTCATATTCTACGTTGCCGGCACGCACCTGCTGCGAGTCCACCACACCGGCGACGCCTTCAATGTCTGTTGATATGAGTATCTTCATTGATCACACCTTATTATTCTTTACCAATTTTTATCTCAACTGCATATTATTACAACTGAAATATAACTATTATTTAAGACCGTCTTTGTGCTGCAGGCATGCAGACACTTAGTCGTGCAGCCAGTGAGTGACCGGCAGACGCGTATTGCCATCACGCCCGGTCACAGCGGTTGCGCGCCACAGCGCATTTACGATAGCCTGTTCCGTGGCCTCGGCGGCCGCGTCAAACAACGGCTCCAATTGTTGCTCGTGCAACGGTATCGCAGATCTCTGCTCTGCCTGCACTTGCTGGCTGATGCGCATACTTGTAGAAAAGGCAACGGCAATATCGCCACTGCCGTGCCCGAAGTTTGAACCGGTACGGGCAAGGCCGGCCGCCGCGCGCATGCTGAGCCGACGCAATTGCCTGGCGTCCAGCGGCGCATCGGTGGCCACAACAATAATGATCGAGCCTTGATCGGGGGCATTGTCTGCGATGCCTGACGCCGCTGGTAATGTCTCATGCGTCTCATGCCGGGCCATGCGCCTTTTGATGTCCTGGCCCAGCATGTGACCATTGACCCGCAAATGGCGCAATTTGCCGAAATTGGACAGCACCAGCACCCCCACAACATAGTCGGGGGCGCTGCGTGCCAGTTCTCCATCCTGCCGGGCGATCCGCGATGCCGTACCAATACCGCCTTTCAAACCAAAGCAGCTCATCCCGCGACCCGCACCCACTGCGCCCTGCGCCGGTTGCGCGGTCACATTGGTACAAGCTTCAAAGTAGTCTGCCTCGGTTACCGCCATGGCCTGGATATCATTCAGATACCCGTCATTGCACTCAAGCACCAGCGGATTAACGGTAGCCCAGTCGCGACCAATCTGTGGATTGGCTGTGATGGCCTGCCGGATTTGCGCCTGCGCCACCATGGGCACGGAAAAAGTATTGGTGAGCGCCAGCGGGGTTTCAATCACCCCCAGTTCCTGCAACTGCACCAGTCCCATGCTTTTGCCAAAGCCGTTAATCACCGATGCACCGGCAGCCACCTTATCCAGAAACAGATTGCCTGCATGCGGATAGATAACCGTCACACCGGTTTGAATCGGCCCTTGTGCCAGGGTAGTATGCCCCACCTTCACGCCCGATACATCGGTAATGCAGTTATGCGGCCCCGCAGGCAGAATACCGACTTGCGGCGCAGCCCGCAGCGCTGCAGGGCTTTGAGAATCAATCATAGTCACTCATCATTCAAGAGCACATCGCATCGACAATGCCACACACTTATTGCCGGTCTATCTTCGGATCCAGCGCATCCCGCAGCCCGTCGCCCAGCAGGTTGAACGCCAGCACGGTCAGGAAGATAGCCAGTGACGGAAAAATCGCTACGTGCGGTGCCAGCACCATATCAGAGCGCGCTTCGTTAAGCATTGCACCCCACTCCGGCGTAGGCGGCTGCGCGCCCAGGCCGATAAACGACAGCGACGCCGCCGTAATGATCGAGGTACCGATACGCATCGTGCCATAGACCAGAATGGGTGAGATCGTGCCGGGCAGAATATGTTTGAAGATGATCGTAAAATCAGAAGCGCCGATACTGCGAACGGCTTCGATGTACGTCATGTTTTTCAGCGACAGGGTATTGCCGCGCACCAGTCGCGCAAAAGCGGGAATACTGAACACGGCAACCGCGATCACCACGTTCACCATGCTGGGGCCCAGTACTGCAATCACGCCAATGGCCAGCAGAATGCCTGGAAACGCCAGCAACACGTCTGAAATACGCATCACAATGCGTTCCCACCAGCCTTCATAATATCCGGCCAGCAGTCCCAGCACCGTGCCCACAACGGCGCCCAATGCAACCGAGATAAAGCCGGCCGCCAGAGAAATACGCGTACCCATAACGATACGGCTGAAAATATCCCGACCCAGCGAATCCACACCCAGCCAGTGCAGTAAAGACGGCGCCTGATTGATGCGATCGTAATCGAAATATTCTTCGGGATCGAAGGGCACGATCCACGGCGCCACAATGGCAACGATGACAAGCGCAATAATAAACAGCGCCGCGACAACAGCCAGGTGCTGCTTGCGGAACTTGCGGATAAATTCCGTCATCGGGGTGCGGATGCGTTCCCGTTGTGGCGGCAGCGATTCTATCGGAGAGGAAGTTACTTGCGTCATATCTGTCCCGTTATTTGTAACGGATGGTCGGATTGATCACGCCATACAGCACGTCAACAATCAGATTGATCAAAATGAATTCAAAGGAAAACAGCAGAACCAGCCCCTGAATAATCGGATAGTCCCTTGCCGTAACGGCATCCACCAGCAGCGTCCCCATCCCGGGCCAGCCGAACACGGTTTCCACCACGATCGAGCCGCCCAGCAGGAAGCCGAACTGCAGGCCCATCATCGTCACCACCGGAATCAGCGCATTGCGCAGGGTATGTTTAACGATGACGACTTTTTCCGACAAGCCTTTGGCGCGGGCGGTGCGCACGAAATCTTCCTGGATCACTTCGACGAACGAGGCGCGTGTGAAGCGTGCCATGATGGCCGCGACCGCAGCGCCCAGCGTGATAGACGGCAGGATATAGTGTTGCCAGCTGGTTGCACCCACCGACGGCAGCCACCCCAGATCGACGGCAAAGATTTGAATCAGGACCATACCCAGCGCGAACGGCGGGAAGGAAATACCGGACACCGCCAGTGTCATGAACAGGCGATCGGGCCAGCGATTACGCCAGACAGCCGACACCACACCGATCACCAGGCCAAAAATCACCGACCAGATCATGCTGGTAATGGTCAGCAGCAACGTGGGGGTGAATCGGGCTGCGATTTCAGTCAGCACCGGCCGCTTGGTACGCAACGAGGTACCCAGATCGCCCTGACTCAGATTGACCAGATAATGGCCGAACTGCTGCGGCAAGGGCAAATCCAGGCCCAGTTGCTTGCGAATCTGCTGAACCGTCTCGGCATCCGCCTCGGGCCCTGCGGCAAGCCTGGCGGGATCGCCGGGCAACATATGTACAAACAGGAACACCACCACGCACACCAGAATCAGCGTCGGTATCATCCCGAAAATCCGTTTAACCAGATAGGAAAGCATTTGTGAATCCATCGGGCCGCAACACCCTTGAGTGCCGCGGCCATTTCAATTGCAATTGGAGTGTCAGACCGGACAGACTTAGTCTTTCAGGTTGACATCCCGGAAGTAATAGGACGCATCCGGCATCATGTCAAAGCCTTCGAGCTTCTTACTGCGGGCGGCGACCGTATCGGCAGTATTCAGAAATATCCAGGGTGCATCCTTATAGATCCGTTCCTGAGCATCTTTGTACAGCTCGGTTTTTTTGGCTTTATCCGTGGTTTTCAGGGCATCGGCCAGGTCTTTGTCAACCTGCTCATTTTTATAGTAGGAGTAGTTGCCAAAAGTGGGGGCCCATGACTCGCTTGCCAGCAAGGGGCTCAATGCCCAGTTGGCTTCACCGGTTGAGGCTGACCAGCCGATATAGTACATACGTACTTTGGCATCCTCAGGTTTTTGCACGGTCTCTACCCGTTGCACCCGCTGACCCGCTTCCAGGGCTTCGACCGATACTTTTACTCCAACCTGACGCAGTTGCTGCTGAATGAACTGGATTGCCTTGACCGATGTACCATCGTTATAGGCGCTCCACAGCGTGGTTTCAAAGCCTTGCGGATAACCGGCTTCAGCCAGCAGTTCACGGGCTTTCTTCGGATCATAGGGCCACGGTGCCATTTTTTGTGAGAACTCGACCTTACCCGGTACCACACCCTCGGCTACACGCGCATAGCCGTTAAACACAACTTTGTTCAGCGCTTCTTTATTGATGGCGTAATTCATGGCTTCGCGTACTTTCGGATTATCGAAAGGCTTGGCCAGATTATTCATGGCGATATAGCGTGCAATGATCGAAGGCTCGGCCAGCAAATCAAGCTTGTCATTTTTCTTCAGGACTGCCGCCTGCTCATACGGAATCGGATAGGTAAACTGTGCCTCGCCGGTCTGCATCACCGCAGCACGCGTGTTGTTATCTGTGACCACGCGGAAATTGATGGAATCGACTTTCGCCAGATGTTCCTTGTCCCAATAGCCGTCGAATTTTTTCATTTTCACATTCTGGCCGGGATTCCATTCAACAAACGTATATTGGCCGGTGCCGGTAGGATGCAGATTGATATCCTTGCCATATTTTTCCAGCGCAGCGGGAGAAATGATCATGGCAGAAGGATGCGTCAGATTATTGATGAAGGCAGAGAACGGTTGTTTAAGCGTGATTTTCACGGTAGCCGGATCAATCACCTCAATCTTGTCAATCATCTTGAACTGGTTGTAGCGACCCAGTGCATTGCTGCGGTTCAGCACACGTTCAAAATTCACTTTGACTGCATCTGCATTAAAGTCGGTACCATCGTGGAACTTGACGTTCTGGCGCAGCTTGAGGGTATAGGTCAGGCCATCTTCGCTGACTTCATAGCCGGTAGCCAGTAAGGGATGAATCTTAAAGTCGCGATCAAACATAAACAGCCCTTCGTACCAGCCTTTGCCCACGGCCTGCGACTGGGTTGAATTGGTGTTATAGGGATCGAGTGAATCAAAACCATATGGAACAGCAACCGTCACATCTTTGGCCGCCAGTGCAGTGTGAGAAAAGGCCAGACACGCCACCAGGGCGGGGGCCAGCAATGCGCTGCGAAGATAAATAGGCTTCATGAAAATCTCCCTGCGAAGAATAAGTGGTTAAACATCGTTTAAAAAATGTAATAAAAATCAGTAAATACCTACCGCGTGGCGGGCAACAAAATGATCCGTCCCCACCTGTTCCAGCGGCATGACCAAGGGTTCATCGCCTACCGCTCGGACCGGGCTGGGGATTTCACCGGCCATCAGCGTCGACAACTTGTGGCGGCGTTCCGGATCAGCAATCGGCACTGCCGCCATGAGTTTTTGCGTATAGGGATGCTGAGGGTTTTCGAATATTTCACGACGCGAGCCCAGTTCAACCACCTGTCCCAGGTACATCACTGCCACGCGATGACTGATACGTTCCACCACTGCCATGTCATGTGAAATAAACAAATAGGAAATACCAAATTCTTTTTGCAGATCCATCAGCAGATTCACGATCTGCGCCTGTATCGACACATCCAGCGCCGATACCGATTCGTCTGCAATCACCACTTTGGGGTTGAGTGCCAGGGCGCGTGCGATACAGATGCGCTGACGCTGGCCACCGGAAAACTCATGCGGATAACGCTGAGCCATGGCCGGTGGCAGACCCACTTTTTCAAGCAGCCATTCAACCCGGGCCAATGCCTCGCGTCCACTGGCCACGCGATGGATCAGCAGTGGCTCCATAATGGAATAACCCACGGTCTGACGCGGGTCCAGCGAGGCATACGGATCCTGAAAAATGAACTGGATATCGCGCCGCACGGCCTGCATATCCTGTGTATTGAGCTTGCTGATATCGCGCCCCTGGAACAGGATCTGTCCCGAATGCGCCTGAATCAGCCGCAGCAGAGAACGGCCAGTGGTGGATTTGCCACAACCGGACTCGCCAACCAGCGCCAGCGTTTCTGCCGGATACAGGTCAAAGCTGACTTTTTCCACAGCATGCACACGCTTGACCACGCGATTGAAAATGCCGCTGGTCACGTCAAAGCGCGTCACCAGATCCTTAACCTGCAGGATCGGACCGGCCTCGCGGTTCGGTGCCAGCACCACCGGTTCCTTTGCAGCCACAGCCTGATCAGCCTTCGCCTGCTGCAGCGAGAGCAGTTCAAAATGGGCAGGCAACGATGTACCATTCATGGACCCCAGTCGCGGCACGGCCGACAGCAAGGCCTTGGTGTAGGCATGTTGGGGATGGTGAAAAATAGCCTCGGCGCCATTGTGTTCCACCTTATTGCCTTTGTACATGACCAGCACGCGATCGGCCACTTCCGCGACCACACCCATATCGTGCGTAATGAAGATCACGCCCATGCTCATTTCTTTCTGCAGCTCGCGAATCAATTGCAAAATCTGCGCCTGAATGGTCACATCCAGCGCCGTCGTGGGCTCATCGGCAATCAATAGGGCCGGCTTGCAGGCCAGCGCCATGGCAATCATGACGCGTTGGCGCATCCCGCCCGACAGCTGGTGAGGAAAGCGTGACATTACGGCGCGCGCTTCGGGAATACGCACCTGATCAAGCATACGCAAGGCCTCTGCACTGGCTTGCTGCTGGCCCAATCCCTGATGCAGGCGAATGGATTCGGCAATCTGGTCACCCACCGTAAACACCGGGTTCAGCGATGTCATGGGTTCCTGAAAAATCATGGCCATATCAGCCCCGCGAATGGCGCGCAGTTGTGCGCCAGGCAATTGAGCCAGATCCACCACCTGCCCCTGACGCCGACGAAACAGCATTTGCCCGTTCACGATACGACCACCGCCATGTTCCACCAGACGCATCAGGGAAAGCGAGGTCACCGATTTGCCCGAACCCGATTCACCCACGATGGCCAGCGTTTCGCCGCGGCCCACTGTAAACGACAAATCCTGCACCGCCTGCACGGTTCTTTCTGAGCCGACAAAGTTAACGCTCAGATTGCGCACATCCAGCACGTTGTCGGACGCCAGTGGCGCAGCATCGTGAGCTGGCGCCTTCCCGGCGTTTGTATTAATCACTTTTGTATTCACTTACTGTTTTCTCCATACCGCAAGCAATGCTGCAGCGCTTCCACTCAACGATAAATACCGACAAACGGCTCCTGCCCGACCCGCAGATAGCCGCGATACATGCCTTCGGAATTGAATGGCAGCGCCACATTGCCCTGCGCGTCGATCGCGATCAGGCCACCCACGCCGCCGATGGCCGGCAGCTTGTTGAACACCACGTTATCGGCGGCCTGCGCCAGCGTGCGCGCCCCATATTGCATTTGTGCTGCCACGTCATAGGCGGCAACACTGCGAATAAACATTTCACCGGTTCCGGTGCTGGAAACCGCACAACTGTGATTATTGGCATAACAACCTGCGCCAATAATAGGTGAGTCGCCCACTCTGCCTGGCTGCTTGTTGGTCATGCCGCCGGTTGACGTTGCCGCAGCGAGATTGCCGAACTGATCCAGCGCAACCGCGCCCACCGTACCCAGTTTTTTATCTTCGTCCAGCGGTGCAGTACGATCATCCTGCGTTTTTTCCACGGCATCGTGATCCAGAACAAATCCACCTTCGCCGCTGGCGCGTACGCGATCCAGCTGTTCCCGGCGCAGGGGTGTACTGAAGTAATCGGGCTCGACCATTTCCAGACCGGCAGCAGCGGCAAGTGCTTCGGCAGGTTTGCCGCAAAAGAACACGTGCTCGCTGGTTTCCATTACTGCCCTGGCCGCCAGCACCGGGTTGCGCACGGTGGAGACCGATGCAACCGACCCGCAGCCCAGGGTGGCGCCGTCCATAATGGCCGCATCCATTTCATGGGTTGCAGCGCTGGTAAATACAGAGCCATAGCCGGCATTGAATAAGGGACAGTCCTCAAGCAGGCGAACCGCCAGCGTCACGGCATCCAGTGCCGAGCCACCCTGTTCAAGCACCGCGCCGCTTTGCACCAGGATATCGTTCAGGGCCGTCTCGTAGGCTGCCTGCTGTTGCGGCGTAATGGTTGCGCGAGACAGGGCTCCGGCCCCGCCATGAATGGCAATAATGGCAGTTGTCATGCCGACGTTTCTCCGTGAATAAGCCAGGGGGTAATGGTTTCTGCCACTTCCGTGGCAATTTCAACTGAAAAGGGTGAGCGATAGTCCAGGGCGGCCATCAGGCCGTCGATCAGGGCCAGGGCGATCGGGTCGCTGTTGGTTCCATAGACGCTGTCGCTGGAGGTATACAGAACGCAATCACAGGTCGGAACAATCGGCGCCGTGGCCTTGTCGGTCAATCCAAGAACCTTTGCGCCGCGCCCGTGCGCTCGTTGTACGATTCGGACCGTGTCGGACAGATACCGGGGGAACGTCAGGACGATGATCAGGTCGTTTTCATCGACCAGCGCCAGCCTGCGGGCCGCGTAGGTGGTACCACCGGGGCCGGCAAGACTGACCACCATACCGTTATGGGCCAGCAGGCGCCGTTCCAGCAGGCCGGCCAGATAACCGCTGGTGCCCATGCCCAGCACAAAAATACGCCGCGCAGCCAGAATCATATCCACCGCCTGGTCACAGGTCTCGGCGCGTAAATTAAGGCGGGTCTTTTCCAGATTACGCTGCCCTTCCACCAGAACATTGGAGATGATTTCCTGATTGGTGGCCGGATAAGACTGTTCTTTTTTCAGGCGATTGACCGATTCGAGCACGCCTTCGAAGCCCTTGATGATGTTTTGCCGAAACTGCGCATACCCCGGGTAGCCCAGCGCCCGTGCGAAACGATTGGCGCTGGCGCTGGACACGCCGGCAGCCTGAGCAAATTCGTCGATCGACATGATCGCCACCTTGAACGGATGTTCAAGCACGTAAGCACCCAGCAGGCGCTGGGGTTTGGTCAGCTCTGGCAGCCGTTTGGCCAGTGCCCGGGTAAATTCGGTTTCAATCATGGTGGCAGCAGGTAAGAGTCCGAAAGAGGAAGTGCAGCACAAACGACAATGTAAGTAAACTTACTGTTTTCATCTGATGTGAAAATATAATTACATTTTAAGCTTATTACTAGCATTTTTTTCAGGAATATTGCCACCGCTGCAAATATGATCTGCGCATACCTCGCCCGTTACGCCACGTTTCGCAGGAGCAAAACCAGGCCCTGGCTCGCCTCCACGCACGGATGTCGCCGCACACACCTGTCATCAGCAGGGTCATACATCAGTCATCACTGACAGGTATGGTAAAAACTAGACAAAGGCGCTGAAGACACCGTCTGCAGTGCCCGTGCCACTCCCCCGACAATTTCAAAAGTGTGATGAAACCATGACCGATTCGATCCTGTTCAGTCCCTTCAACCTGGGCAGCCTGCAGCTGAAAAACCGCATTATTGTCCCCCCCATGTGCCAGTACTCCGCCATAGACGGCTGTATGCAGCCCTGGCATCTGATGCATCTGGGTTCGCTGGCCGTGTCCGGCTCTGCACTGGTGTTTATCGAGGCCACAGGCGTTGAACCGGCAGGCCGCATCTCGCCGGCAGACGTCGGCTTATGGGACGACGTGACTCAGGAAGCCATCGCGCGTACCTTGCGCGATATCCGCAGCTTTTCCGATACGCCCTTTGCCATTCAACTGGCGCACGCCGGGCGCAAGGCTTCATGCCGTCAGCCATGGTTTGGCGGTGCCCAATTGCCGCTGGAAGAAGGGGGCTGGCAAACCTATGCCCCCTCACCGGTGCCCTTCGATCCCAAGGATCGTCCGCCCCAGGAACTGGACCAGGCCGGGCTGACGCGTATTATCAGTGCCTTCGTACAGGCGGCCCGCCGCAGCGTGGATCTGGGCATTGATGCCATCGAACTGCATGGCGCCCACGGCTACCTGCTGCACGAGTTCCTGTCACCCCTGTCGAACCAGCGTCAGGACAACTATGGCGGCTCTCTGGAGAACCGCATGCGCTTTGTACTGGAAGTATTTGAGGCGGTTTATGCAGAAGTGGCTGGCAAGGTGCCGGTCGGTGTGCGGATTTCAGCCAGTGACTGGGTCGATGGCGGCTGGGACGTGCAGCAAAGTATTCAACTGAGTCAGGCACTGAAAGAGCGGGGTGCGGCCTTTATTCATGTGTCTTCCGGCGGCCTGTCGCAGGCGCAACAGATCAGGAACGAACCAGGCTATCAATTGCCTTTCGCGCAGGCGATTAAAGAGGCGGTGGATGTGCCGGTGATTGGTGTAGGCCTGATTACCGAGCCGCACATGGCCGAAACAGTGGTCGCCTCGGGACAGGCAGATCTGGTGGGCATTGCCCGCGGTATGCTTTATGATGCCCGCTGGCCGTGGCACGCGGCAGCCGAACTGGGGGCACATATCGACGCCTCTCCACAGTTCTGGCGCAGCCAGCCGTCCAGATTAAAAACACTCTTTACAAACAACATAAAATAATAGTACTAAGTTGTTGTTTTTATGATTGATTTTTTGGTATTTTTTAAAAAATACCGACAAAATGCTTTTCCTGGCGCGGTGAACTTGCGATACTGGAGTCCACAGGGTTGATCGCGCCGGGTAAGCTATGCTACGTGTCCAGATTTCTATTGCAATGGTGATAACAGGCTGTCTGCTGGCAGGCTGCGCAAGCCGTGGGCCCACAGCCAGCGTGCCGGCTTCCTATTCAAGCCCTTCGCTGGACGCATCCTATCGCGATCCGGTACTGGAACAGGCGCTGACGCTGACTGGCACACCGTACCGCTACGGCGGCATGACACCAGACGGCATGGACTGCAGCGGGTTTGTGAGCTATGTATTCCAGGAATCGGCAGACTTTCGCTTTCCGCATAACACGGCAATGATCGCCAAACTGACCCGACCGATTTCCCGCTCCGAGCTTAAAAAAGGCGACTTTGTCTTCTTCAATACCTACAAGCCCTACTCACATATGGGCATTTATATCGGCAACAACGAATTTGTTCACGCCCCATCCAGCCGCAATAACGGCAAGGTTCGGGTCGATTCACTGAACAGCCGCTATTTCGCCGACAGGTTCCTGGACGCGCGGACTGCCTTCCAATAATCTAAAGCGCCGGCGCATCCTGGCAGGCTAAAGCCCCTGCCCACCCAGGCGCGCTGCCCGGTTACGACTGGAACTCTTCTTCGTGCAGCCACGCGGCATGCTTAGGGGCACGCCGCGTCTTGCTCCACTCTTCCAGCATCTCCCATTTGACCTCATCCAGTTTCCGGTTCATCTCCGGTGTGGCCGTGGGTGCGGCCAGCTCAACACGATGGCCATTGGGATCGCGAAAATAAATGGACTTAAACAGAACATGATTGGTGATACCCACTACATCGATGCCTTTGGCCTGCAATTTTTCTTTGGTGCGCTCCAGCACCTGCACACTGGGCACTTCGAACGCAATGTGCTGAACCCAGTCTGGCGTATTGGGATCTGCACCCATTTCCGGTGAATTCGGCAATTCAAAGAACGCCAGAATATTGCCGTGACCCGCGTCAATGAAAACATGCATGTAGGGGTCATTGGCCTTGGTGGACGGCACACGATCCTCGGCAATGGCCAGCACAAAATCCATCCCCAGATTTTCCTTGTACCAGAGAACGGTTTGCTTCGCGTCTTTGCAACGATAGGCTACGTGATGTATTTTCTGAATGTCCATGTCTACCCTCTTTATCTGTTATGCTGAATGAAATAATAAGCATTCAGGCCGGATTGCATAAACACGGGCGCCACCAGGGACGCCGCGCTTTGCAGTACGAATCTGCATTGGTTATACGTATGACGCAAAGGCTCAACGCAACGGCTCCTTTACGGAAGTTCCAAAGCACGGATGTCAAGGCCAAGGCTTATTTAATCAGCTCAATCAAAATAGTAACCGACGTTACTATTAGATCGCATTTATTTTTTTACGTCAATCAGTAAACACGTCAATTCATTAGTTTATATTGATGTATCGCTGATTTTTTTATTATCCACCACTCAGATCAGCACGCAGAAATAAAGTATCATACGTTACCAAATGAACATTAAACGAGTTCCCATGATTGATTTGAATGCTTTTCTGCCCTATCAGTTCTCGCAACTGGCCGATGTGGTCAGCCATTCGGTCGCCACGGTCTATGAAAGCCGACTGGGCATTTCGCGCGACGACTGGCGCGTGCTGGTGGCCGTCAATCAGGCACGCCATATGCGTGCAACCGATATCGCACAACACACCACGCTTGACAAAATGCAGGTGAGCCGGGCCATTGCCCGGCTGGAAAAAAAGGGATTCGTGTCCCGTAAGGCCGATGCTGACGATAAGCGACAGCAGATTCTTCTGGCGACACCCGCCGGCCAGGCGGCCTACGAGAAGGTGTCACCCCTCATGGTGGCGCGTAATGATTATCTGTTGCAGGATCTGAGTCCCACCGAGCGCGAGGTTCTGCAGCGCTCCCTGGACCAGGTACTGAACCGGGCCCAGGAACTGGTGGCGCGCGGATAGCTCAGCCAGTAGAAGCCCGGCTCAGCGGGTTTCCTGCTTTACCCCTGACGGGCTCTGCAGGACATGCTCGCCCTGCTCGTACACCACGTTGGAGCGGCCCACAATCAGCGGATCAATCTTGCCGATATGTGCGGGGTCCTTGTTGGTGTATTCGAACTGCTGCAGCACGTAGCGCATGGCATTGAGCCGTGCGCGTTTCTTGCAGTTGGACTTGACCACGATCCACGGCGCATCGCTGGTGTCCGTATGAAAGAACATAGCTTCCTTGGCACGGGTGTAGTCATCCCACTTGTCCAGCGAGGCCATGTCGATAGGAGACAACTTCCACTGCTTGAGTGGATGATGACGGCGCTCCTTGAAGCGGCGTTTCTGTTCACCCTGACTGACCGAGAACCAGAACTTGATCACACGAATGCCGCTGCGAACCAGATTGCGTTCGAACTCGGGCGCCTGACGCATGAATTCCATGTATTCGGCATCGGTACAGAAGCCCATGACCCGCTCAACCCCTGCCCGGTTGTACCAGGAACGGTCAAACAGAACAATCTCGCCACTGGTGGGCAGATGCTCCACGTAACGCTGGAAGTACCATTGACCCAGTTCACGTTCCGTTGGCTTCTGCAACGCCACCACACGGGCATGCCGCGGATTCATATGCTCCATGAAACGCTTGATGGTGCCGCCCTTACCCGCCGCATCACGACCTTCGAAAACAATCACCACGCGCTGACCGGTTTCCTTGACCCAGGACTGCAGCTTGAGCAGCTCCACCTGCAAGTCGTATTTCTGAAACTCGTAGTTACGACGTGACATCAGATATTTATAGGGATATCCGCCATCCTGCCAGTTTTCCTGGAGTTTGTAGTCGGGATCGGTTTCCGGGTGCCGGACATTATCGGCACGCAGTTTTTCCTCGCGCAGCAGCTTGAGCAACTCACGCCGGTCATCGGCTGCCATGCCTTCGAGCAGCAGATGCGCCCGCTGGTTGCGCGCTGCCTTATCGGTGCCGACAAGATCGGCGGTAAAGGCAGCGGCTTCGGCATTGATATGCGCGCGCTCACTATCCATGACCGTGATGTCGCGGGTTTGTTCCGGCGACGTTCCCGACTGGATATCGCCCGCAGCCACTTCTCTTGGCGTCAGATCGGTTTCTGCGTGCTGACTATTGGTATTGGATTTACTGCCCTGACGGCTTGAACGATTGGTAGATTTTCGGGTAGCCATTTGACATCCTTGTACTGACAAAAGCACATTGTAAGATTGTGCCTTCAATCAATCATTAACATTAATTCAGAGGAAGACATTATCATATGCATATGACAACAAAACTGTCGACAGAGAGGCTGTATGATTTTTAATACGTTGACCATTGCCGGCGTAGACCCTTCCGGTGGTGCCGGCATTCTTGCCGACGTCAAGACCATGAGCGCCCTGGGCACATATGCCTGCGCCGTTGTAGCGGCCCTGACCGCCCAGAACACCAAAGGCGTGAGCGGCGTGCAGCCGATCACGCCCGACTTCGTGCGCCAGCAGATTGATACGCTGTTTGATGACGTTCACATCGATTCAGTCAAAATCGGCATGCTGGGCCATGAGCCCGTGACCCGGATGGTGGCCGAGCGCCTGGCCTACTGGATGCCTGATCATATTGTGCTGGATCCGGTTATGGTGGCCAAAAGCGGCGACGTGCTGCTGGACAAGGCGGCCATCGCCACGCTGCGTGAGGCCCTGATACCGTTGTCTACCGTTATTACCCCCAACCTGCCGGAAGCCGGGGTGCTACTGGGCGAACGGGAGGCCGATTCATTAAAGGACATGTACCGCGTGGCAGAGCGGCTGCGCAAACTCATGGATCATCACCGCACCGTCTGGGTCATGCTCAAGGGCGGCCATTTGCCCGGCAATGACACCGTCGATCTGCTTACCGACGGAGACCGCATGATCGAGCTGCCCGGCAAACGCATTGATACACGCAATACCCACGGCACGGGTTGCACCCTGTCCGCGGCGCTGTGCGCACTGATCCCAGGCACCGGCGATGTGCCGCAAGCGGCCACCATGGCCAAGGCCTATATCGAGACCGCCATTGCCCGATCCGGCCAATTGAACGTTGGGCACGGACACGGGCCCGTTCATCATTTTCACGCCTTATGGTCATGAAACCGGAAGCTGCGCGCCAGTTGCGGGTAAAATGAACAAGAACTTCCAATCTCAGGACCACGTTTGATACTCTTCCTATGAATGCTCTGACTTCCCTCGCCGACCAAAGCCGTTTCAACATGATCGAACAGCAGATCCGTCCATGGCATGTGCTGGACCAGGACGTGCTGGACGCGCTGTCTGCGATTCCCCGCTCACGGTTTGTTCCTACCCGCTATCAGAATATGGCGTATTCCGATATCGAGATCCCGCTGGAAGTGGAAGGCATCAATAGCTGTGAAGCCATGCTGGCGCCCAAGATCGAGGCCCGGCTGGCTCAGGAATTGCGTCTGACGCCCACCGACGGCGTGCTGGAGATCGGTACCGGCTCAGGTTATCAGGCTGCGATTGTCAGCCGCCTGTGCAGCACGGTTGTCAGCGTCGAAATTGACCGCCATATCGCCGCTTTCGGCAAGGCCAATCTGGAGCGCGAGCACATCAGCAACGTCACGGTGGAAATTGGCGATGGACGTGCCGGCTGGGGCACGGGCGAATACAGCGCCATACTGCTGACCGGATCTATCCCCAACATCCCCGACTCACTCAAGTACCAACTGACCATCGGTGGTCGTCTGGTCGCTATTGTGGGGCAGGCCCCCGTCATGACGGCCTTGCGCATTACCCGGGTCAGCGCCGCTGCATTTGAAACCGAATCGCTGTTTGACACATACGCCAAGCCTTTGCGCGGCACCACGGTATCGCATTTCAAATTCTGATTCGTCTCTACCGCGACTGAGCAAAGCCGGTCGCACCTCAATACCACAATAACCAAAGGGTCGTTCAGGCGTACTGCACAATGCAGTCACTGAAACGGCCTTTTATTATTGCCTTTGCATGGCGCTGCGGCGTTGAACCGAAGCGCTATTTCCGAGCGTGACGATCCGGGCAAATCCGGACCCTTGTCTGGCACGCCGATGAGCGACACGCCTGCCCGTCATCACCGTTACGGCATGTTGCGCATGAGTATCTTCACTGCCTGCTTTGCTGACGCAACGGGTGACACCGCGCCATCCAGGTAGGATTCCGTTGCCAAACCATCGAGCATCAGCAATATTTGGTCTGCAAGTTGATCACGAGCAACGCGTGCCTGATCAAGCAGGTCGAAAATAAACGCACGCAGTTCACGTTTATAAGACCGCACAATGGCATATACCTCTCCCGAGGCTTCTTCAGCCTGAAGGCTGGCGTGAATCATCGGGCAGCCTCTGCCACCGTCGTTCACCGCACCGATCTGATCAAACAAGGAAAGTATTTTGTCTTCTTCGGTACGCTTTTGCGCCACCACTTCAGCCAGATTCTGCATTATTTGTTCGGCAAGTTTCCGATAGACCTCAGCGATCAACGCTTCTTTGGACGGAAAATTGTTGTATAGCGTCATCCGGGCGACCCCTGCAGCGGCAGTCACCTCGTTTACGCCGACGTTAGCCGCACCCCGATCCATAAACAGACGTGTCGCCGTGGACAGCACTTGCGCGCGTCCTGCGCCCTTGCGATGGTGACGTTCATTCATTTTCCAGCCTCATATTGACACTGCCATTAAGCATATATATTATAGACCGGTCTATCTAATTTATAAAGCGATCATGTATATGCCAGATATAAAGTTTTGGTACGGCCCAGGCTCCTGTTCACTCGTACCGCACGTGTTACTTCATGAATCCGGCCTGCCGTTCACGGCAATCGAGGTCTCGATATCAAAGCTGGAGACGCGAACCGACGCCTTTTCACGCATTAACCCCAAGCAACGGGTGCCTGTGATCTCGCTGGACGAAAGCATTATCACTGAAGTACCGGCAATAGCGACTGCCATCTCTCATCTGGTTCCGGAACTGGGCCTGATGGGTAAGACGCCTATTGAACAGGTCCGGGTCATGGAATGGTTGTGCTGGCTGTCCGGAGAATTACATGGTCAGTGCTTTGGCGGCCTATTCCGCCCCGAGCGGTTTATTGATGATCCGAACCAGTTTGAAGCAGTTCAAAGCAAAGCCAGAAACAGGATCATCGATTGCTTCAAAACGATTGACAGCAGACTTTCAAGGCCCTTCGCGGTTGGCAATGGGCTAACCGCAGTCGACCCTTATCTTTTGGTGTTTTATCGATGGGGAAGCCGCAATCGTTTCGATATGTCAGCGCAGTACCCGGCATTTACTGCTTATATTCAGTCAATCGCCGCGTACCCCGCCATCGTGAGCGCAATGGGTGAAGACGGTTCTACTCTTTAAAATGAGAGAAGATGCCTCGCACCGCACAGGATTGCGACGCAGTACCCTGGCTTTGCGGGCACCATCCAGACAGCAGCGTCTGCCGCAGCCAGACCGTTACCGGGAGGATGTTCCTCGAATGGTATTGACCAGCGCAGTGGTCGAGCGCTGGAAACGAAAGGGAATGGCAATGGCGCGTCCGCCCCAGCTTTGCACCAGCCCGGTTTCCCTGAGTGTGGCCATATCGTAATCGCCCCCCTTGACAATCACATCCGGCCGCAACTGTTCGATCAATTCATAGGGCGTATCTTCTTCAAACACCGTCGCCGCACTGACGCAGGCGAGCGCAGCCAGCATGGCCTGACGATCCTCCTGACCATTCAGGGGACGATCAGGTGCCTTGCCCAGGCGGCGTACCGAGTCATCGGTATTCACGGCAACCACCAGGCTGGCACCCAGTTGCGCCGCTTCGTCCAGATAACTGACATGGCCCCGATGCAGAATATCGAATACGCCATTGGTAAACACCAGCGGCCGCGGCAGGGTGCCATTGCGGACCGCCTCTATACACTGCTGGCGGGTCAGGATTTTGCTTTCGAAACGTATACTCATTACTGCCACTCCAGCAAGGTGGCCACCAGCCAGAGAATCAGCCCGGCCTGCAGGGTCAGAATCAGCGTCATCACAATAAAGATGCGTTCGCTGCGGCGATGACTTTTCCCTAACTGGGCCAATTCCTTGCGCATGGCCGGCAAACTATCCTGACGGGCCAGCTGGGTATGCACCAGCCGGGGAATTTCCGGCAACAGGTGTGACCACTGCGAGGCTTCTTTGCGCACCTGCGAGAAAAAAGCACGCGGGCCGATGCGATCCCACATCCAGCCTTCCAGAAATGGCTTGGCCGTTTGCCACAAGTCCAGATCCGGATCCAGCTGACGTCCCATGCCTTCCACGTTCAACAGGGTTTTCTGCAGCAGCACCAGTTGTGGCTGGATTTCAACATTGAAGCGACGCGAGGTCTGAAAGAGACGCAACAACACCTGCCCCAGAGAAATTTCAGATAGCTTGCGATCAAAATACGGTTCGCACACCGAACGCACCGCCGCCTCCAGCTCTTCTTCCCGCGTGTTGGCCGGCACCCAGCCGGACTCGATGTGCAACTGTGCCACCCGACGATAGTCGCGGCGGAAAAATGCCAGGAAATTCTGCGACAGATAATTCTTGTCGAACTCGGAAAGCGAGCCCACGATACCGAAATCCAGCGCGATATAACGCCCCAGCGTTTCCGGCTGCAGCGAGACAAAAATATTGCCCGGATGCATGTCGGCATGGAAAAAACCGTCTTCAAACACCTGGGTGAAGAAAATTTCCACACCGTTGCGGGCCAGTTTTTTGATATCAACACCGGCAGCCTCCAGCTTGTCGATCTGACTGACCGGCACACCATGCATGCGTTCCATGGTCATCACCGTCTTACTGGTAAATTCCCAGATCACTTCGGGCACCATCAGCAGATCGGCGCGTTTCGGATTAGCTTCAAAGTTGCGGCGCAACTGGCTGCAGTTGGCTGCCTCTACCTGCAGATCCAGTTCATCGTGCAGATATTTATCGAATTCGCTGACCACTTCACGGGGCCGCAGGCGACGCCCGTCAGGCAACAAACGCTCTACAAAACCGGCAAACATGCTCATGAGCGACAAATCGCGTTCGATCACGGCCAGCATACCCGGACGCAATACCTTGACGGCAACTTCACGACCATCATGCAGCACGGCAAAATGCACCTGAGCCACCGAAGCCGACGCCACCGGTTCGGTTTCAAACAGCGCGAACAGTGTGGACGGATGTTTGCCAAACGCCTTCTGGATGCTTTCCATGGCCTGTTCGGAGGGAAAGGGTGGCACACGATCCTGCAGGGCCGAGAGTTCATCAGCAATATCCAGCGGAATGAGGTCGCGTCGGGTGGACAGGACCTGACCGAACTTGATGAAGATCGGCCCCAGCGATTCGAATGCAAGCCGCAAGCGCTCACCACGCGGTTGTTCAAAGCTGCGTCCCAGCCGGACGACTTTAAGCAGAGAACTGGCAATCGGATGCTTAAGCCCGCTGAGCACCAGCTCATCCAGTCCGTAGCGCAGGCAAACCAGGAGGATACGCAGCAGGCGCAGGGCAGACATCATCATCGTGCACTCCTGCGCTGGCGCGCATCCAGCGCCCGCAGCCTGGCATCGAGCTGATCCAGCTGCACGGTCGCCTCCCGCAGCGTGCGCTCCCACGCCTGCAGTGCCGGCTTGCCTACTACGATGCCGGCTTCTTCAGACACATATTCACCCACATTCTCCGAGAAGCGAGCGGCCACCGTGGTAGTCGTGGTCACCGCGCGACGCAATAGCAAATGAATCTGTTTTGACAGCAGGCCGCCGGTAAACCGGGCCAGCTCGTGCTCGGAATCCCAGCGCAAATCGCGCGCCAGATCAGAGACCAATTGCGCCAGGCCGGCATCCCCTTCCAGGTGCAGCAGCGAGGCCAGCTGAGCGGGATCGTGACGGTTACGCAAGGCGGCAGGCACATCGCCCAGCCGGCTTTCGGGAATAGATAAGGTGACATCGGGCACCACTGCCGGATCGGCGCGCGCCACACTCCCGTCATGCCCAAGGGTAAATCGCAGTACAAGACGACTCACCCGGATGCAGACGGTTTTACCGGCATGCGCGGCGATCCGCGTCTTGGCCCAGGGCTCGCGATCCAGCAGCAGGTTCAGGGCACGTACAGTAAGAATGTTTGGATCAGGTAAGGCGGAGAGCAACATAAAAATCCGGTAGATCACGCAAGATTCTGAATCCGATAGTGTACTCTTTTCGTGCAGACGCCGACCCGTTTTACGCTTGCGGACATTGTCGCGCATGGACTGCCGGGGCATCCGGGATCACCTCCCGGCACGACAACAGGCGTGTTCAGCTATGGCAATCGGGTACTTCCTGATCCAGATACACATCAAAGGCAACATCGGTGGCCCACTTTTTACTGAACGCGACCCACTGCCCTGCCCGATCCCACTGCTGCATCCGGGATTGAAGCCATTGCGCTTCCCGCACCTGAGTGGCCGGAAGCAGCCACGTCAAGGTACGGGGCGCATCGGCCAGTTCCAGCGTAGCGGAAAACTTTTTCCACTCAGGATAATGCATCAGGGGCTGCCAGACCGTCTGGTCAATCAGACCAAGATCACATTTACCTTCGCGCACCGCGACCAGCGCATCCGAAGGATAGGGGAACGACAACAAAGTGGCTCCCGCCCGCGTGGCTTCAGTCGCCGCCTGCGTCGCGCTGCGGGCAACACAAACGGAGCGCCCGGCCAGATCAGCCCGCGACCGGATGTTCGTGTCGCTGCGAATCACAGCCTTAGGGTAGGTGCGATAGCTGGTCGGCACCGGAGTGACGTCTGGCCAGTTAGCGGCATCTGCCGGCAGACTATACAGGGCCAGGTCAACGCGGCCATCGACCAATGCCTTTGCGGCCTCGGCAGGCGCAAGCTCCACCAGTTGCGAGGGCACCTTTAGCGCAGTGGCAAGCGCCTTGACAGCAGGCGCATCCAGCCGGTCTTCGGTCCGGACTTTGGCGCCGGGCGCCGCCGCAGGCGTGACATGAACAACCGCCACACGCAGACTGCCGCGGGCGATTGCCTGAGAAAATAACGCCGGGCTGTCAGCAGCCTTGGGAGCAGTAGAGGCGGTAGAGGCAGCAGAACCGGTAGCTGCTGAGACATGCGCAGGCAACAACGTCGCGGCACACACTGAAATGAGCAATGCAGACAGGACGGTTCGAATGGACAGCGTGGTCATGACACTTCTTCCCGTCCCGCCGGGCGGCGGGACTCACAGGATAGAGGATAAGGGTCTTGCGTGAATCAGACGTATTGGTAGCGCAGCAGGCGGTGCTTGATACGTTCCAGGATCAGCTGATCGATCAGTGCGGCCAGAACCGCAATGACCAGAATATTGGCCATAACACCTGTCATATCGCCGGTGTCGCCGGAAAAGCTCAGCGAACGACCCAGGCCCTTGCCAAAGTCGACCAGCATTTCCACGGAAATCAGGGCGCGCCATGCATTACCAAAGGCCAGTTGCGCACCGGTAATCAGTTCTGGCATCACGGCCGGCAGATAGACGCGTCTTACCAGGCCCCAGCGGCTGGCGCCCATGACGCGCGCCGCAGAAATATGCACCTTGTGCACCGATTCGGTGGCATTCATCACGCTGAGCGCTGCCGGAAAAAACGCAGCCAGCGCCACCACAACGATCATCGGTTTGTTCCCAAAACCCCAGACGATCAGAAACAGCGGCACCCAGGCAATACTGGGCAGCGACTGCAGAATCACAATCACATTACGCAACACTTCGCGAAAGAAATTCAGACTGGCCGCCAGCAGGCCAAAGGCAATGCCGCAAATTAACGCAATGCCATAGCCCGAACCAAGACGCGCCAGCGAGCCGGCGAGGCCCGTATAAAACTCACCGCTGCGAATACTGTCGGACAAACGCTCAAGCACCGGTAAAATACCGGGCATGAGAAAGTCTGGCAGGGTCAGTGCAACCAGTTGCCAGACCAGCAGAATGAAAGCGATGGCCAAGACCACCGCCAGCGGCTTCTTATAGCCGCCGATCCGGGTACTATTGCTCACAGTTTACGTGCCTTCTGCCATTCAAGATCCAGCACGGTATTCACGTCAAATGGCTGACCATCTTTGGTTTTCAGGGAACCGTCACGCTCCATGATGCGAGCCAGTTCAGTCATCCGTTCAATATCCTTGTCGGTCACGGAAGGCGTAAATTCCTGCGTTTTGATCGCGTCTTCAATCACCGTTTCACGCGGTAGATCACCCTGTTTAAGCGTTTTGAGAGTGGGCTCGGCGATAAAGTAACTGGCGATCAGTTTCGATGCCTGAGCCGGTTGCTTTTCAAGCAGTTCAATGGCCTGCTGCTGGGCATCCAGCGCCTTCCAGATATCATCCTTGCGGGATTCCAGTACTTTGCCGGAGGTAATCACAACCATGCAGGGGAAAGGCCAGCTTTGACCCACTTCATAGATCTGTTTGACCGGGGCAACCAGTTGTGCAATCCGATCATACGGCTCAAAAAGAAACGCCGCATTCACGCGATTACCCACCAGTGACTGTACGGCGACGGCCGGGCTCACACCCATGACGCTGACATCACCTTCTGCCAGGCCTGCCTGCTTGAATACCACACCACGCAAAACGGTATCGGCCGTGCTGCCCTGGCTTTGCGAAGCCAGTGTTTTTCCTTTCAGATCAGCCAAAGCATTAATACCGGCGTCATCACGCACCACCAGCGAATGGTAGCCACGCTGCGCACCGGCCACCACCTTCAGGTCTGCGCCACGAGAAGCCCAGGCGATGGCATTGGTAAAGCCAAGCACGCCCATATCAACCTGCCCGCCCACGATGGCTTTGATCAGATCGGTGCCCGACTTGAACTCCATCAGATCAGCGTCCAGGCCCTGTTTCTTATAGAACTCACCCTCGTGCGCCACAATCGCCTGCGCATCGTCCATCACCCGCAGGTAGCCAACCTTCAACTTGTCGGCCGCCATGGCTGCACCGGAAAATAACAGCGAGGCCACCAGAGGCAGGGCGGTCCATTTACGAATATTCATCTTTGACTCTCTCTTAAATTGTGACTGATTTTTGTTATTGACTTACATACCTGCCTGCAAGCGGGGCGCAGATCATTCTGTCTGGTTCTGCCTGAGTATCACAGCAGTGATACGACAATAGTGATACAGCGTTTCACGCAAAGGTGACGGACAACGGTAACTGATATACCGGATATACGGCGACAATGAGTCATCAAAAAAGCCGACACCGGCCCGCTATCGTGAACGTCACACTCAGGCAGCCAATTCAACCGGCTTCGCAGTCGGTTTGCTTTCATGGGTGACAGCAATACCCAGCAGGCTGAGAATTTCCCGTTTTTCTGCGGCCAGATCAGACAGATCGTGCGAGCGTTCCCGGTGGCTCAGATTAAACTCTTTGAGTACCGTGGCGGGTCTGGCGCTGAACACCAATACCTGGTCAGCCAGGAACAGAGCCTCATCCACATCGTGTGTCACCAGCAACACGGTAGGCTTGGCCTGCTCTACCAGATCAAGCAGCACATCCTGAAGGCTAAGGCGCGTTAGTGCATCCAGCGCGCCGAAGGGCTCGTCCAGCAACAGCACTTCAGGCTGGGCAATAAAGGCGCGAGCCAGCGCTGCACGCTGACGCATACCCCCGGATACCTGGTGTGGATAATAATTTTCGAAGCCATCCAGACCCACGCGCTGCAGCCATGTTACCGCACGCTCATAAGCCTGCTTGCGGGCCACCTGCTGGAACTCCAGTGCCATGGCAACGTTCTGTTTGAGCGTGAGCCACGGATAGAGAGCGTGTTCCTGAAATACCAGTGTGCGACTGGGATCCGGCCGTGTCACAGGCTGCAAATCCGTAGCGATCTGACCGGCACTCGTGCTCTCCAGACCGGCGGCCATATGCAATAGAGTGGACTTGCCTGAGCCAGAGGGCCCTACCAGGGCAACAATCTCACCTGAGCGAAAGTCGGCGCTGAAATTTTCAACAACCGACAGCGAACCGAACTGCTTGTAAACATTGTTGAAGCTAAGATTCACGGTATTTTTCCCTATACGATTTGATACTATAACCAAATCTTCTTAAGAGAAAAAATAATTAGTATTTATTTTTATATATCTATTAGTTATTAATAATAAGCGGAAGTCATAAGCGGCCGTTAGCCAGACATATACCAGCGCAAGTGTTTAGCCTGCCATAAATAACAGGGCGTGATCATGAATGCACGATCACGCCCTGAAAGCCGGCTGATAATAACGACCAGCGTCGGCAGTGGTTAGACAATACCGTCAGGAAGCGTTTTCCACCGGAATCTGCTGAATACCTGCCAGCAGCCAGCCGGAATTGTTCTCTTTGTACAGGTTCCACACTTCCTCAAAACGGAAGGCAGCTTCCTGCGCATCTTCACGCAACATGCCGGAAAAGCGCACCGAAGCCAGATGGCCATCCTGAACCTGTTCAATACCCAGCAGTTCTGCGTTAAGCAGCACCACTTCGGTTCGGCTTTGTCCTGCACGGCTGGTAATTTGCGGAGACAGTTCTGCCACCAGATCTTCGGTCAGATAGTTCTTGAGTTCCTCTATGTCGCCCTTGTCCCACAAGCCCTGAATGGTAACGAACTGCTTTTTGGCGGTTTGCAGAAAGGCCGGCGTATCAAAATCGCCAGGGATAAACCAGCTTTTGTCTGCCGGTTCGGCCGCTGCCTGCGCATTGCCGGAAAAATCTGTGGCAGACAGGCCGTTCTGCTGCTGTGCGCCGCCGGTCGTGCCCTGCCCTGTATACTGATGACGTGACCCCTGAGCCGGCTCATTGGACTGGCGCTGCATGGGCGACGCACCCTGGAAAGCCGGACGTGCCTGACCACCACGCAAACGACGTACAATGAACATGACGCCAAAAATCACGATGGCAATAAGCAGTGCACTGGACAGGAATTCAAGCATGGCGCCACCCAGCCCCAGGCTGGAGAGCAGCGCGGCAATGCCCAGGCCCGCAGCTATGCCGGCGATAGGGCCCAGAAAACGGGAAAAACCGCTACGCTGTGCGGCAGCGCCCGCATTGGCAGCTGCACCGGCTGGCGCCGCTGAACTACGGTTAACCGCATTGGGTGTTTGTGCCGCTGGAGCACGGTTCTTCATGATATTGGAAGACTGGCGGCCAAAACTGCTGCCACCACCCATCCGGCGGGCTTCAGCATCATGGGTCACGGCCAGCATGCTTACAGATGACACCACGATCATCGCAGCGGCGAGAAATTTAGACCACTTCTTGAACATTGATTATTGCTCCGGTGGGATTACCCCACAATGAATTAATTAGCAAACAATTCAATCTTACAAAAACCTGAATATTTATGCAAGTTACTTTGTAATGGCCGGAAACGACAAGCTGGCCTGCCCGAACAGCACGCCCGTACGGGGCATCACCCCGGGAAGCCGGATAGAGAGAACAGTCAGAACAGCTTGACGCCCTCGTGCAATGCCACGACGCCAGCGGTCAGATTGAAATAATTGACACGCGGCAGGCCGGCATCACGCATCATTTGCGCCAGTGTTTCCTGGTCTGGATGCATGCGAATGGATTCGGCCAGATAGCGATAACTGTCTTCATCATTCGCGACTTTTTTGCCAAGCCAGGGAAGAATCTTGAACGAATACCAGTCATAGGCCGGCGCAAGCGGTGCCGCAACGCGCGAAAACTCCAGTACCAGCAGCTTGCCACCGGGCTTGAGCACCCGCTGCATCTGCTGCAGGGCCTGGTCTTTGTGTGTCATATTGCGCAGGCCAAAGGCAACGGTGACTACATCAAAAAATTCATCGGGGAAAGGCAGATGCTCGGCGTCACACACAACCGTGGGCAACAACACGCCTTTATCGATCAGACGATCGCGCCCGACCTGCAGCATGGACGAATTGATATCGGTATGCCATACCTGCCCGGTTGGCCCTACCTTAGCCGCAAATGCCAGAGCCAGATCACCGGTACCACCGGCAATATCAAGCACCCGCATACCCGGCCGCACATTTGCACGGCCAATAGTGAAACTTTTCCAGAGACGGTGCATGCCGCCGGACATCAAATCATTCATGACATCGTAGCGTTGCGCCACAGAATGAAATACTTCCGCCACTTTTCCGGCCTTTTCCTGTTCATCGACAGTGCGAAAACCGAAATGCGTGGTACCGGATTGCCCGGCTGGCGTGGGGCGTTCTGAATTCATATGCAATCTTTAAGAAAGTAGGCAGGATGTCACAAACATGACACAATCAGGCAATACCATTGAGACTAGTCTAGTATTTCCGGTTAATGTCAATCAAATGACTTTTTAATTTTACTTCATTATGGCCAGCACAATTCTCGTCGTCGAAGACGAACCCGCAATTCAAGAGCTTATATCAGTCAACCTGTCCTTTGCCGGCCACAAAGTGTTGCGCGCACTGGATGCCGAACAGGCAAAGGTGCTGATCAACGCAGAATTGCCCGATCTGATTCTGCTGGACTGGATGCTGCCTGGCTCTACTGGCCTGAATCTGGCGCGCAATCTGCGCAGCAGCGAGCGCACCCGCGACATCCCTATTATCATGCTCACCGCCAAGAGTTCCGAAGCAGATAAAGTAGAAGGACTGGAAAGCGGCGCCGACGATTACATTACCAAGCCCTTTTCTCCCAAAGAACTGATGGCGCGTATCAAAGCCGTACTGCGCCGCCGCGCGCCGCAGTTGACCGACGATGAAATCGAGATATCCGGCCTCAAACTGGATCCGGTCTCGCATCGCATTACGGGCAATGGCTCCAACCTGCCACTGGGCCCCACCGAGTTTCGCCTGCTGCATTTTTTCATGACACACCCGGAGCGGGTATTTACCCGGGGCCAGTTGCTCGAT